>JAFGHU010000241.1 GCA_016929955.1 Bacteroidales bacterium
AAATCGCCATTATTTGTCGGACAAATTTCTTGCGAATATGCAGAAAAGGAAAAGAACAAGAATAGAATAAAAAAAGAGGTGTTTTTCATTGCCACAGCTTATTTATTTTTGGGATTAAAGATAAAGAAAAAAATATCGATATTCATCAGATGACTTAAAGTCATAAAATGAATAAATGCAAAAGCTAATTGATCTTGATAAAATTATAGGTAATTGTTCCAACTTGAATCTCAGTAGCATTACTATCAGGCGTAAAAACAGCTTTTAATGCCGCCTGAACAGCAAAATTATGCAGTTTGATATCTGTTACCGTTGTTCCTTTCTGAAGCACTTCCGCCCCAATTACTTTGCCTTCTTTATTAACGCGAATCCGCACATTCACTCGTCCCTGATCATTTGAATCGTAGCTTGGTTTTGGTAGTGAGCTCGCTTTTCTATTTCCTAAATTATATGAAATTCCATCTGTACCTAATCCACCAGGACCGCTATAATTTGCAGCATTTGGGACTCCGGTTTCTATACCTTTATTCCCAATTTCCTGGTCGTTTCCTTCCGAATTATTGGTCTTTTTTCCGGTGTACAAAAGGCGCGGATCGACCACCGGTTTGGGTTCTGGCTCTGCTACCTTTACTTGCTCATCCTTTTTTTCCGGTTCAGGTTTTACAGTTTCGGGCTGCTTTTCAATTGGCTTTTCTTCCTTTTTTTTGGGTTCCGGTTTATCGACAATAGCAGGAATATCTTCTGTTTCTTGCTTTACGATCTCTTCTTCTTGCAAATCTTTTACGGTTTCCTCTTGAGGCTGCACTGGATTTTCTTGCGCAGGAGATATGTCGGGTGTATTGTTTTGAGGTAGTGTGCTTTGTGTTGCTTGACCAACATCCGTAAATCCCAAATTCACCTCAACACCTTCTTCGTCAGGTAAGGGCAAGGGCGTTTTTAAAGCCATAAAAAAAAGAGCAAAAATCAGCAGGATATGAAACAATACGGTTCCAATCCCTGCTTTGATTTTATCTTTTGTTTCCAGCTTCATTGCTTACTATTTAGCCTGACTTGTTGCCAAAATTACTTTGTGTTTTTGTCCGGTTTCCTTATTTATTCCATTGATGGCATCAATTACATTTACGACATATTGAACAGGAACGCTTTTATCGCTTCTAAGCACTACTGTTCCTTCGCTATAAGTTGCTAATTCCGATTTTAAAATAAGCTCCAGATTCGTTTCTTCAACTCGTCTTTTATCGAGGTAATAATGGAATTGATCATCAATATAAACCGTAATATTTTGTTTGGCCATAGTTTTGCTATTGCTGCTTGGCAGCAACAATTTTATCGCATTTGGAGCTATTAATGTGGAGGTAATCATAAAAAAGATCAACAACAAAAAAACCAAATCCGACATGGAAGCCATATTGAATTCAACTCCTCTTTTATTTCTTGATTTTATAGCCATAATTACAAAATTCTTAATGAGCCGGTTCGTTTAAAACATCCATAAAATCGCTGGCTCGGGCTTCTAAAAGAAAAATGAGTTTTTCGATTTTAGCCACTAAAATATTGTACATCACATAAGCCATAATACCAACAATGAGTCCGCCTACAGTAGTAATCATGGCTTGATAAATTCCTGAGGAAAGCAACTGAATATCAATATTATTCCCTGCCATCGACATATCATAAAAAGCAATAATCATACCGATTACTGTTCCTAAAAAGCCCAACATGGGCGCTGTACTTGCCACTGTTGAAATGGTAGCAATGTTTTTTTCAAGTCGCGCAACTTCGAGGTTTCCTGTATTCTCTATCGCCGCATGGATATCATTTAATGGTTTACCGATTCTACTAAGTCCTTTCGTAATAAGCCGGGCAATGGGCGTGTCTTCGCGATGGCATAATTCGAGTGCGCTTTCAATTTTTCCGTCGTAGATATGATCACGAATCATATTCATAAAGTTTTTATCCTCTCTACTGCTTCGCGAAATTGCCAAATAGCGATCGATAAAAATATAAATCGTGATTAAAGAAAGTAGACCAAGCAAAGCCATAATCCAACCTCCTTTTATAACCAAATCGATAACTGAAAGACTTAAAAACTCATGTCCTCCGGCGACTCCGGCAACATCACCAATGGTATCCTGAACAATACCCTGAATTTGTAATAAACTATTCAAAACCATTTTTCTTCTGTATTAAAGCTTAAAACTAGCGATTAAAAAAAAGAAGCAAGATCATTTAGCTTCTATTTTTAAACAAAGATATATTAATTCAGAAACTCAGCAGCACGAATAATATTGTATGTGCAGAATAATTTAGAATCGAAAAGTGCGTAAAAATGGAGGCAAAGTTTGAGGGTATAAATGCACTACAAAATAAGCAATAAAAATTAAAGTTATACCCATAAACAAAAAGAAAACAGCTAAAATATTTTTGTGCTTGGCCAAGTTATGAATGCCAAATATGATTGCTGCAATACCGACTATAAATAAAGTGATTATCATCCTCTTAAAAATACGAATTGGTTCGTTGTACTTTCTGCTTCGCTATAAAAATAGCCTTCTTCTTCAAAATGTTTCAAATCATCAACTTTAGTAATTTCATTTTTCAATATAAAACGGCTCATTAATCCTCTTGCCTTTTTAGCAAAAAAACTAATCATTTTATATTCTCCATTTTTGAAATCTTTAAAAACAGGCGTAATTATTTCTGCTTTTAACTTCTTTTTATCCAAAGATTTAAAATATTCGTTGGATGCTAAATTTATTAAAATGGAATCGCCTTGTGCTTTTAATGATTCATTTATTTTCTGGCTGATGCTATCGCCCCAAAATTCGTAAAGATTATTAGCTCTTCTGATTTTTAGTTTCGTTCCCATTTCTAAACGATAGGGTTGC
>JAFGHU010000032.1 GCA_016929955.1 Bacteroidales bacterium
CCTGTTCATCGGCCAATGGGACAATTAAAACCGGATGATCAGGAAAATCCTATATTCTCAGCTTCTAAATTATTGGATTTTGAGTTGGAAATGGCCTTTATAACCGGAAAAGAAAATGAATTGGGCGAGGCGGTTTCCATAGATAATGCAAAGGATTATATTTTCGGGCTTGTATTATTTAACGATTTATCTGCCAGGGATATACAAAAATGGGAATACGTTCCTTTAGGTCCTTTTTTAAGCAAGAGCTTTGGGTCGGTTGTTTCTCCCTGGATCATTACGCTGGAAGCCTTGGAACCATTTAAAACCAAAGGCCCTGATCAAGAACCTGAAGTATTGCCTTACCTAAAAACAGAAGGCGATAAGAATTATGATATTCAGCTTGATGTGTATATTCAACCGGAGCATAAAAACGAGCAAAAAGTTTGTAGCTCTAACTTTAAATATATGTATTGGAATATAGATCAACAACTTGCGCATCAAACAATAAATGGTTGTAATATTCGGGTTGGCGACATGTATGGCTCGGGAACCATTAGTGGACCTAAACCTGAATCTTATGGCTCATTGCTTGAGCTAAGTTGGAAAGGGACAAAACCATTAAAATTTGAGGATGGAAGCATTCGCCGGTTTTTGGAAGATAATGATACCGTAATCTTTAGAGGATATGCCCAAAAAAAAGGATTGCGCATAGGTTTTGGCGAATGCATAACCACAATTTTACCGGCAAAAAAATAAACGTATGATCTCTTTTGAACCCAATTCGAAATCAATTCCTGAACTCTTTGGTCTTTTATTGGATGCTATAGCGCCTCGCCCAATAGCACTCGCAAGTACAATGGATAATGAGGGAAAGCCAAACTTATCGCCATTTAGTTTCTTTAATATTTTTGGAGCAAATCCACCTATCCTTATTTTTTCACCATCGCTGAGGGGCAAGGACAGCACGAGTAAAAACACGCTCGAAAATGTAAAAATAGTGCCCGAAGTGGTTATTAATATTGTTAATTATCCTATGATTCAACAAGTTAACCTGGCCAGCACAGAATACAAAAAAGGGATTAACGAATTTGAAAAGGCCGGATTTACGACTCTGACTTCCGATTTAATAAAGCCCTACCGTGTTAAAGAATCGCCGGTACAATTGGAGTGCAAGGTGACTAATATTATAGAGACTGGCACAGGCGGCGCCGCCGGAAATCTGGTAATTTGCGAAATTATCAAGCTTCATTATCACAAAGAGCTTTTCGACGAAAACGGAACAATTAATCCCGAAAAAATAGATTTGGTGGGTCGAATGGGGCGCGATTATTATATTCGTGCAAAAGGCGATGCCTTATTTACGCTCGAAAAACCGCAAGGTGTGCACGGAATTGGCGTTGACCAGCTCCCACCCGAAATAAAAGCGAGTAAAATATTGACCGGAAACGATCTTGGTATTTTAGGAGGACTCGATAAACTGCCTGATTTACAAGATATTGATACCTTTGTAAGTAAACAGGTTTTCTATAATCAATTAAAAGAGCTTCAAGCGGATAAAACAGCGTTTATTGCCGCAAAACATAAAATTGCACATCAGTATATCGAAGAAAATAAGGCAGAAGATGCTTTAAAGATTCTATTGTTTAATTTTTTATAAAGGCGGTTTTCATTGGCTAAAAATGAGGTTCACAACTTTACGAAACTTTCGAATGAATTCGTAATGTATTTCCAAAACGGAGGCAAACTTTCATTTCGAGCGAAGTGAGAAATCTTATCCTAATTATCATTTTGCATTATACATATTTATCCTCTCATTCTAAAATATAAAAATGCAGATAAGTAAACTCTAATATTTTGTGGGAATTTTCCAATTATTGGTTTTTGTGGAATTTTGTGTATTGATGTTTTGGTGGCTTATAATTTTTGCAACACCTAATGGGATGCCATTGGTACAAGGTACAAAAACACTAAAATCCACCAATTAAATCAAAAACAAGCTCTTGAATTTATAACTTCAATTGATATTCATATTCACCCGAAAATTGGAAGAAAAATACTGCGCATAAAAAAGCCCTCCATCAACGACAAAGGGCTCTTAAATTTAATGCTTAATCGATTAGAATAATTTCATATCGTCTAAAGCTTTCATCACTTCTTTTACGGCTGCAGAAGAATTGTCCAATAAAGCTTGTTCGTCTTTATCGAGTTCTACTTCAAGAATTTGTTCAATTCCATTTTTTCCAAGTTTAACAGGAACACCAAGTGCAACATTACTTTGTCCGTATTCTCCATCAAGCATTACACAAACAGGGAAAATACGCTTTTGATCTTTGATAATGGCTTCGCACATTTGAGCAGCCGCCTGTCCTGGTGCATACCAAGCAGAAGTGCCTAAAAGTTTCACGATTTCTCCACCACCTTTTTTTGTACGATCAACAATAGCGTCTAATTTATCAGCATCAATTAATTGCGTTACAGGAATACCGGCAACAGTTGTATAACGTGGTAATGGAACCATAGTATCGCCGTGTCCACCCATCAATAATGCTTGAATATCTTTTGGAGATACATTTAATTCTTCAGCAAGAAAAGAACGGTAACGTGCTGTATCTAAGATACCGGCCATACCAAATACTTTATTTCTCGATTTCTTGGATGCTAAGAAAGCAGCGTAGGTCATAACATCAAGAGGATTAGCCACAACAATAATAATGGCGTCAGGTGAATATTTAACCACATTATCAGTTACAGCTTTTACAATTTTAGCGTTGGTAGAAATTAAGTCATCTCTACTCATACCGGGCTTACGAGGCATTCCTGAAGTAATTACAACCACATCAGAATTGGCTGTTTTTGTATAATCATTTGTTGATCCAATAACTCTTGAATCGGATAAACGAATAGGAGAAGTTTCCCACATATCAAGAGCTTTACCTTCTGCGTAATTCTCTTTAATATCGATGATCACAATCTCGTTAGCGACTTCATTTTGAGCCAAGGTATCGGCAACTGTAGCACCAACATTACCTGCTCCAACAACGGTAATTTTACTCATTTTTTTTAGGATTTAGAGGTTTTTGTTTTTTGTAACAAAGATAAGCAAATCTCCTATGTATGCATACTATTTTTATAGAGATAAAGCATAATTAGAACTGATATAAATAGCTAAAAATAATATCCTCCGATCGATTTATAAAAAAGAAAAACTTCTTGCAATCATTCGATTACAAGAAGTTTTATCAAGATCTCAACTTATTATCGTTAATCTAAAATCCGTCCCGGAGTATACGGTGCATTTAAAGCATCCATTTTCGCTTCCATTTTCTCGAAACTTTCCTTTAATTCCCCAGCCTTTTGCAATACCGGCATAAACTCCTCTGAAGCTATCTCGAAATTTGATCTGGCCGCTCCTGGAATATTTGATGTGGAATTGTAAATATCCCAAATAGCGCTACCGGCGCGTCTTCTCAAACTCAAAGCTTCATCTAAATCCAAATCAGCATAATCCGAATCTCCATTTAAGCTTATTTGAATAGCATCCAATTCATGCTCAAGATTTAAAATTTCATTAAATAGTTTTAAAGCCTCTTCGCTTGGCAAGGCTTTGGTAGCTGCTTTATAATAAGGGATTTTATCGCTCATTGCCTTCAGTTCATTCGAAACTGCAGTTATTGCATTGTTTAATTTAAGCGCTTTGCGTTTAAAAGAAACAAGGTCGGCACGATTTTCAGCAGGTATGGTTCTATTATCGAGTGCTTTAATTTCGAACGTCTCTGCATCTGTGAGTTGAGTCAGCTTTCCATTATCATACTTGCTCAATCGTACTTGATATTTGCCGGGCAAAACAAAAATTCCGGAAGAAGAAAGTCCTTTACTCTGATTTTCATCTCGACCACTAACAATTCCATCCGAAGGATATTCCATATCCCACACTATTTTGTTTAATCCGGCTTTTAGAGGCGTGCGCAATTCACGAATAAAGTTGCCCTCCTCATCTTCGATGGTATAAATAAGATAAGCATCTTGCTCTGCTTTTTCTGCTTTATATGCTTCCAAAGTTGGATAAGCAATCATCTTGCCTGCTTTAAACGCTTCCTTTTCTTTTTTAAGGCGATCGGCTTTTAAACTACTTGCCCCATTTTTAATCCAGGTAACAAACTCAACACCTACTTCAGGATTTGGTGACGTATAAAAAGATTCGCCTTGGAATCCTTTCTCTTTACTTCCCAAACCTCCTAATGGTCGCCAGGTTTTAAACATCTTCCCTTCTTTTATTGGAAAAATATAGGCTTCCTTATCCAATACTTCGTTATTTAATTCGCGCAAGGGACTATAGTTTGGTAAAATATAAAATCCGCGGCCAAAAGTGGCTAATACCAAATCGTTTTCGCGCTCTTGAATTGCCATATCACGCACATTGATCGTAGGTAATCCGGAAGCTAATTCTTTCCAATGCTTTCCTTCATCCAAACTAACAAATACACTGTATTCTGTACCTGCAAAAAGAATTTCAGGTTTAATAAAATCTTGTTCTAGAGCATAAACAGCGCCCTTTTCGGGTAGATTGGAAGAAATATTTACCCAAGTTTTACCTTTATCGCTACTTTTTAAAACATAGGGTTTAAAATCGCCACTTTTATGATTATTGAAAGCAGCATAAACTGTATTTACATCATGTTTAGAAGCAATGAGATCGTACACATAGGTATTTTCAGGAACTCCTGGAAACTGATTTATTTTTCGCCAATTTTTTCCACCATCTTCCGTAATACTAATTTGGCCATCGTCGCTACCGGCATAGATTAAACCTTCTTGTAAGCGCGATTCATCCAAAGAAACAACTGCACCATAACGTGATGTTGATCCGTTTTTAGCTACTGCATCCATAGGCCACCATTTTCCCATCAAAGGCCATTTATTTCTATCAATATTTTGATCCAGATCATCAGAAATCACTTCCCAGGAATCTCCCCTATCTGTGCTTTTAAACAATTTGTTGGAAGCGAAATAGAGCGTAGTATGATTATGTGGACTGATTAACAAGGGCGCATCCCAATTGAAATTGTATTGTGCTTCGCCTTTTCTTGGTTTGGGCGTAATCCTCACGGATTCGCCACTTTTTTTATCGATGCGTGCCAAACTTCCATACTGTGCCTGCGCATACACAATATTAGGGTCGACAGGATCAATGGCCGATTCGAAACCATCACCGGTTACAGTTACTAACCATTCAAATGAAGTAACGCCGTGATCGGATAAATTTTGCGAAGGCCCGACCAAACTATAATTGTCTTGCGTACCTCCGGCGACATTATAAAAAGGATAAGCATTGTCTACAGTGACTTTGTAGAACTGTGTTACGGGCAAATTTGGAAAGAATCTCCATGTTTCACCACGATCAAAACTTTCATAAACGCCACCGTCGGTGCCTTCGATATGGTGTAAAGGATTTTTTGGATTTATCCACAAGGCATGGTTATCATAATGTTTACTGCGTTCGCCTCTGTTTTCAAAAGTTTTTCC
>JAFGHU010000003.1 GCA_016929955.1 Bacteroidales bacterium
ATAGAAATATTAATCCAAGGTGCAAAACGCTTGTAAGTGATAAAAGCATCGAGCAAATAAGGACCACCTTTTGTTGGACTGAACTCTGTCATAACATAATAAGAGAAATCGTAAGGAATATTTCCAACAACACCAATTCTGGCGCGATCGAAATAAAAACCATTATTGGCTTTAAGGCCGTGTAAAGGGCTAAGTCCATCGTCGAGGAATTGTGTTTCGTATTGTGCTTGAATATAACCAACTACCTGAACACCATCGCTTGATGTTGGCTCAACACAGCCTTGTGCGCTTACCGAAAAAGGAGTTGCTAGAGCAAAAAAGAAAAGTATTGCGAATATTTTTTTCATTGTTTTTGTTTTATTGATTAATAGTCTAGGAATTGCTATTCGTTTTTATTTACCGGCAACCAATGGATATCCCATAGCCTCGGAGGCAGACCATTTATGAGAGGCCAAGGCGTCGTAAATCATTCCGTTTGCGCCCCATTTTAAGCTTTTGGCATCGTAGCCTAATACATTCAAATAAGCCGTAATCATAGATGATGTTTGGCTTGTCCAGCAATAGGTTACTATTGTTTTGTCAGGATCTAGGTTATTCATTTCGCCTCCTTCAATGCTTAAAGGACTGATGCGGTGTGCTCCGGTAATATGGCCGTAATGCTCAACATCAGAAGCTGCCCAAAAGTTATTTATAAAATAATTTCCGGGGTTTGCTAGTACGTCTGCATTGTTAATGCCTTTTAAGCCATTGTTTAGCATATAGGCTACACGTTCGGCAAGGATTCCTTCGCCTGTAGTTGATGCTGCTGAAATCGTTGGGTGATCATAAGTAGAATTGGCTACCAAGGCTCCGGGAGCTGCTGTCCAATTTGCACTTGAAGTACCCGTATTTCCAATATTTGAATTCCAGGCACCTGCTAAAGCAATATCCCAAGAGCTCATTCCCCATTTTAATACTTTAGCATCATTGTATCCGCTTAAGCGCAAGGCCATTACTGCATGTCCTGCAGTTTGACCGGTATAACAAGCCACAACAATTGGTTTTCCGTTTGCATTAGCTGCGGTAGCAACGATATCACTTAAAGTGGAATTTACTGCACCGTCGATATGGCCGGCAGCAAAATCTGTAGCTGAACGAATATCAATAATAAAATAATCGTTTGTAGCATCAGTGTCCGTTTGGATGGTTTGAACAGCCGAAGCACTGGTAATCCAGGTTGTACCTAAAATATCGCTTAGGTCAAGATCATTGGCTACTAAATAGTCGCTAAGGATTTCTTGTGCGGGTGCACCGCTTACCACTACCGGATAATTTCGTGTTTCGCTTGAGCTCCATTTATGACTTTCAAGCTTAGAATAGATCAAATTATTGGCACCAAATTTTAAACTTACGGCATTATAACCCAATACATTTAAGTAGGCAGTTACCATAGAAGATGTTTGGCCAGTCCAACAATAGGTAACAATTTGTTTCGTTGGATCAAGGTTTTGATATTCATTGCCGGCCAATGTAAGTGGAAGAATACGGTTAGCACCCATAATATGTCCATAATGTTCTATATCGCCGGTAGCCCAGTAATTATTGATAAAGTAGTTACTTGGAGTGGCAGCAACAGTTGCACCGCTTATTCCTTTAAAACCACCAGTAAGCATGGCGTTTACGCGTTCTGCCAATATAGCAGCTCCATCTGTAGCTGTTGTTGTGTACTCAGGTTCGGTAAATATAGAATTGGAAGCAACATTTCCTGGGGCATCTGTCCAGTTTGCATTTCCATTATCGCCTATATTCGCATCCCAGGAATCCGTATAATTCGAATTCCATCCTGCCATACCCCATTTTAGCACTTTAGCTGTTGGATATCCGCTTAAACGAAGCGCAACGGCAGCATGCGATGCTGTTTGACCGGTATAACAAACAAGCAATATTGGTTTTCCATCAGAAGAACTTGCTTGATTTAATAAGGTACCCAGTGTAGCATTTACAGAGCCTTCTATATGTCCGGCATCGTAATCAGCAGCTGCACGAAGATCAATAATATAGTAATCATTGGTATCGTCACCATCGGTCATTAAAGTATTTACTGCATCTGCAGTAGTTATCCAAGCATCCAAAACATTTGGTAAATCCAAATTGTTGCTTACTAAATATGTTTTTAAAGTTTTGAAGCTTAAACTTGGATCTACATCCGGAGCGTCGGGTTTGTCTTTTTTACAAGAAGAAACCAGCAATGCCGGAATAAAGAGGAACATCATTAAATAGGTTCTGAAATTTTTCATAATCGTATGTTAGTTTAATTAATTAATGCAAAATTAGGCTGTGTTATTCTACTAACAATACTCTTGAGGAGGTAATAATCTTTTTAAATATGCGGGGTTTTTTGTAAAAAAAACTGATAAATATCATCTTTTTTTACAACCTTGTGAATAGAATAACAAAAGTTTGTAACTTTGACCTATCTAAATAGATAGATATGAATAACACAACCGTATTGCCACCAAGCTGTATTGTGCCTTCAAAATTGTTTGGCTGTTTTGCTTCTTTGAGCGAAGAGGAGAATGACTTTCTCGAAAAAAACAAGAAGCTTGTAAAATTTAAAAAGGGAGAAATTATTGCTAAACAAGGCGCTTTTGCTTCGCATATAGTGTATTTAGAAAAAGGTTTGGCAAAAGTATATTTAGAAGGAAATCAAAACGACTTGATTTTAAAAATTGTTGCGGAAAATAATTTTATTGCCTTATCGTCTGTATTTGATGGAAACGATAGTTTTGTTTATTCCGTTTCTGCCTATGTCGATTCTGTGGCTACTTTAATAAGTGTCGATGTGTTTAAACAAATTTTACGAAAAAATATCGAATTTTCTAATCAGATAATCAATCGCTTAAATGCAAATACAGCGCAAATATACGGTCGCTTTTATTGCATTTCGCGCAAGCAATCGCATGGTAGAGTGGCCGATATCATTTTGTGTTTATCAGAAAATGTATTTAAAACCCGAGAATTTAAATTAAATATTTCGAGAAATGATTTGGCCGATCTTACCGGTTTATCTTCCGAAAGTGTAATCAAAATATTTAAGGAATTAAAAAGCGAAAAGATTATTGATGTGGATGGAAAAAACATTAAAGTGCTCGATTTTGAGCGACTGGAACAGATTTCGCACTACGGATAAATAGCGAAAAGCATATTTAAATCGCCTTATAATCAACGTATTATCAATCTAATTGACTTATACCGACCAATAACTACTCAACGTTTTTTCTTGTGGTTTAGGATTTTTTTGAGAATTATCATCCAAAATTGAATGCTTAACTTTTAAAGTCAATATATTTGTTGATCAAAAAATTCAGTCAATTGTTAAAAAATATAACGATGAAAAAAATTGTATTTATTGCATGGGGTCTATGCATGGCTTTGTTTGTTCATGCACAAAACAAAGACAAAGGAAAAATTGATGTCCAAGAACACGGAAAGGGTTTTTATTACGAAACCATTCTTAAAGATGTTAATACGGTAGATGCTGCACAAACTCAGGAAGAACCATACAAACGTTTTGTAATGGATCAGTCTGGAATGAACCTGCCCAATAAGGTAAGTTTATTTACCCAAAAATGGGCGCAACCTGTCGAATCTCAAGGTAATGCCGGCGATTGCTGGTGTTTTTCTACCATGTCGTTTTACGAAACAGAAGTTTGGCGGCTTCAACATAAGCAAGTCGCTATTTCTGAGATTTATACAGTTTACTGGGAATATGTAGAAAAAGCCCGTCGTTTTGTTAAAGAACGAGGAAATTCACTTTTTGATGAAGGTTCGGAAGGAAATGCCGTAGCACGTATTATGAAAATGTATGGCGCTGTTCCGCAATCGGAATACAGTGGTTTAATTAATGGACGTAAATACCATACCCATGCCAAGATGATGGAAGAAATGAAGTCGTATTTGATGTCAGTAAAGGCGAGCAATGCATGGAACGAAGAAGTCGTTCTTAATACCATTAAAGAGATTATGAATTATCATATTGGAACTCCACCAACGTCATTTACTGTGGATGGAAAGACATACAATCCAAAAAGCTATTTAAAGGATTATTTAAAACTTAATCCGGATGATTATGTCGAAATCTTATCTTACAAACAAGAACCTTACTGGCAACAAGTAGAATATAAAGTGCCCGATAATTGGTGGCATAGCAAAGAGTATTATAATGTTCCGTTGGATGTATTTATGAAAATTGTAAAAAGCGCTATTCGCGAAGGCTATACAATGTCAATAGGCGGCGATGTTTCTGAGGCCGGATTTGTTCGTGAAACACAATGTGCCATTATTCCTGATTTTGATATTCCTTCTGCCTATATCAATGAAGATGCCCGCCAGTTCCGTTTTTCAAACGAAACAACGACCGATGATCACGGTATGCATTTAGTAGGTTATTTGGAAAACTACAATAAGGATGGCAAAGATTGGTATTTGATAAAAGATTCAAGTTCCGGATCGCGCAATAACGATCCTGATGCTCCTGAATTTGGTTATTATTTCTTCCACGAAGATTATGTAAAACTGAAAATGATGGGCTTTACCATTCATAAAGACGCTGTTAATGATGTCCTTAAGAAGTTTAATAAATAAAAAAGAATAATAATTTGGGCTGAAGCCCAATGATATTTGGAATGCATTACCCCAACCTTAAGGTTGGGGTAATTGATATGCAATAAGTTAGGGGCTTTAGCCCAAAGTTTATGAATAGTAAAGCCTAAAAAAAGGCAGTCTTAGTTTACAATCACCAAAAAATAGTTTTTCTTCCCTTTTTGAACCAAAATATATTTTTGATTGAGCAGATCCTCTAAACTCAGCACAAAATTTTCGCGGACTTTGTTTTTGTTTATGCTTACGCCATTGTCTTTTAACATACGTCGAGCTTCGCCTTTCGAAGCAAATATTTGTGTTTTTTCCGCTAGAAAATCAACAATACCCAGGTTTTCTAAATCTGCTTTAGCCATTTCAAATTGAGGAACACCTTCAAAAACACTTAATAAAGTGCGTTCATCCAGTTTTCTTAAAGCTTGGGTTGTTCCTTTGCCAAACAAAATTTGAGAGGCTTCAATGGCCGCTTCATAATCGGCTTCTGAATGTACACGAATGGTTACATCTTTTGCTAAAATCTTCTGAAGCTCACGCATATGAGGCGCTTCGTTATGTCGAGTAACTAAGTCTGTAACTTCATCTTTCGATAGCAAAGTAAATATTTTGATGTATTTTTCTGCATCGGCATCTGAAGTGTTCAGCCAAAATTGATAAAAAGCATAAGGTGTTGTTCTTTCCGCATCGAGCCAAACATTGCCGCTTTCTGTTTTTCCGAATTTACCACCATCGGCTTTGGTAATTAATGGGCAAGTTAGCGCAAATGCTTTTCCGTTTGCTTTTCTTCGGATTAATTCTGTTCCCGTAGTGATATTTCCCCACTGATCGGCGCCGCCCATTTGCAATTTACAATTCTTTTCGGTATACAAATGAAGAAAATCAGTGCCTTGAACCAATTGATAAGTGAATTCGGTAAAAGACATTCCCACTTTTGAATCTTCGCCAATGCGTTTTTTTACGGAGTCTTTCGACATCATATAATTTACCGTAATATGTTTTCCGATATCGCGAATAAACTCGAGAAACGAAAATTCTTTCATCCAATTGTAATTATTCACCAATTCGGCGCCATTTGGCTTTGCAGAATCAAAATCGAGGAATTTCTTCAGTTGCCTTTTTAATCCTTCTTCGTTTTTACGAAGCTCTTTTTCGTCTAATAAATTTCGTTCTTCCGATTTTCCTGATGGATCGCCAATCATTCCTGTAGCTCCACCAACAAGTGCGATAGGTTTATGTCCGGCAATTTGTAAGTGCTTGAGCATCATTACGCCAACCAAATGACCAATATGCAAGGAATCAGCCGTAGGATCGATACCGACATAAGCCGAAATCATTTCTTTTTCCATTATTTCTTCGGTTCCCGGCAT
>JAFGHU010000033.1 GCA_016929955.1 Bacteroidales bacterium
CCGTCCAATCCACGTTTTTTAGCTTCAGCTTTCCATTCGTCGCTGTAACCATTGCCATCGAAACGAATAGGCTTCGATTCTTTGATTAATTTGCGAAGAACCTGGAAGATGGCCTCGTCTTTCTTCACACCTTTGTTGATGATCGAGTCAACATCTTTCTTGAACTCAAGTAACTGAGCAGCTAAAGCAGTGTTAAGTGCTGTCATTGCTTCAGAACAGTTAGCTGAAGAACCTACAGCACGGAATTCGAATCGGTTACCGGTAAATGCAAAAGGTGAAGTACGGTTACGATCGGTGTTATCTAGTAAAATTTCAGGAATACGTCCGATATCAAGCTTAATTTCTGTCTTTTCGTCGGGGGTCATTTTCTGATCAGTTACTTTTTCTTCGATCTGATCGAGCATTTTTGTAAGGTATGTACCTAAGAAAGCTGAAACAATGGCAGGAGGAGCTTCGTTAGCGCCCAAACGGTGCTGGTTATTAGCCGAAGCAATAGAAGCCTTGAGCAATGGTGCATTTTTGTAAACAGCCATTAAGGTGTTAACAAGGAAAGTTAAAAACTGAAGGTTGCTCTTTGGATTCTTACCAGGCGATAAAAGGTTTACACCAGTATCGGTAGCCACTGACCAGTTGTTATGTTTTCCCGAACCGTTTACACCAGCAAATGGTTTTTCGTGCAACAAACAAGCAAAATCATGTCTTCTTGCGATGTTTTGCATTAAGGTCATAACAATTAAGTTATGGTCTACAGCAAGGTTAGCTTCCTCATAAATAGGAGCCAACTCGTATTGGTTAGGAGCAACCTCGTTGTGACGAGTCTTGAGAGGTATACCCAATTTCCATGCTTCAAATTCTAAATCTTTCATGAAAGCCTGAACGCGTGGAGGAACAGCACCAAAGTATTGGTCTTCCAACTGCTGGTTCTTTGAGGATTCATGACCCATTAATGTACGTTCCGTTAATTTAAGGTCGGGGCGTGCTTCGTACAGCGCTTTGTCTACAAGGAAGTATTCCTGTTCCCAACCTAAGTTTGCGTTAACTTTGGTTACGTTTTTGTCGAAATAATGGCAAACATCAACAGCAGCTTTATCCAAAGCAGCTAACGACTTGAGAAGAGGAGTCTTATAGTCAAGCACTTCGCCAGTATAAGAAATAAAGATGGTAGGGATACATAAGGTATCGTCCATTAAGAATGCTGGAGAAGCGGGATCCCATGCTGTATAGCCACGAGCCTCAAAAGTAGCACGAATACCACCACTTGGGAAGCTGGAAGCGTCGGGTTCCTGTTGTGCCAGTAATTTACCTGAAAAAGCTTCGATAACACCACCATTTCCATCGGGTTCGGCAAATGCATCATGTTTTTCGGCTGTACCACCGGTTAAAGGTTGAAACCAGTGTGTATAATGGGTTGCACCCATTTCCATAGCCCAGGCTTTCATGCCTGCGGCAATCTGATCGGAAATTTTACGATCAATTCGCTGACCCTGATCAATTGCAGCAATTACAGCGCTAAATGCATCTTTTGACAAGTACTTTTGCATTTTAGACCTGTCAAAAACATGAACACCATAATAATCCGAGGTCTTATCCATCGGCGCTTCTACATAAACAGGTTCCCTGTTTAATGCTTCTGATAATGCTTGAAATCTTAATGTTGCCATAAAAATGTTAAATAATTGTTTTACGTTTAATTTTGAACAAATGTATAAATTATAATTTTACCCCCTTTAAAATATGGAATAAAAAATTAAAAAATGATATTTTACCTAAACACACCCCCTATTTTATTAATCATCTCTACAAATTTAAATAAAACAATTAAATACAAATTTGCAAAAAGCATTGAGGAAAGAAAAAAGAATTAATTATAAAATTTAAGCTTTTTTTAAGCGTTGTCCAAAAAAAACAAACTATATCTCCAAACTTGCTTACAAATTTTACTCAAATTATAAATTCCGAAATTATTATCGAATATCCTCAAAGAGGTGTACTTATTAAACAAAGAACTTCAAAAAAATAAGAAAATTTGCTCGTATTCTTTAAAAATAAAAGCGTTTGTTTTTACTTTTATTAAAAAATTTTAGCATTTTCCTTTACAAAAGTAAAGATTATTTTGAAAAAATAATTGCAATTTCAAATATTTTTTAAGAATTTTTTAAGAATTTAAATGAAAAATGCCGATTTTATTAAAAATCGGCATTTTTACTCATTTTTTATAAAAACGAGCTTTTTTTCTAAAAAGCTTTATTTTTTTGAAAGTTCCGTAAAATATTTATAAAAATAAGGTATAGTTTCAATTCCTCTTTCGAACTGAATGAGCGGATAGTTTTCGTTCGGAGAATGAATAGCATCGGAATCCAAGCCAAAACCCATAAGAATTGATTTCACGCCGAGTACTTTCTCAAAATCTGATACAATAGGAATACTCCCGCCACTGCGAACAGGGACAGGTTTCTTTCCATACACAAGTTCAATAGCCATGCTTGCCGATTTATAGGCTATGGTATCGGTAGGTGAAACATATCCTTCGCCTCCGTGCAAACTGGTAACTTTAACCTTAACACCCTGAGGCGCTATGGATACGAAATAGTCTTCGAATAACTTGTCAATTTTCTTCGATTGTTGGTTCGGTACTAATCGCATTGATACTTTGGCATAAGCCTTTGATGGCAATACAGTTTTTGCCCCTTCGCCTGTATACCCGCCCCAAATACCACATACATCAAGTGTAGGCCTGATTCCAGTGCGTTCGATGGTTGAATAACCCGATTCGCCAACTACCTCATCAATATCCAAAGCCTTTTTATATGCGTTAATATCAAAAGGAGCCCTGGCCATTTCGTTGCGCTCACTGCTGCTCAATTCAATTACATCGTCGTAAAACCCAGGAATGGTAACGCGACTGTTATTATCCTTTAGTTTTGTTATCATTTCTGCCAGAACGTTTATGGGGTTAGCAACCGCCCCCCCGTAAAGACCTGAATGCAAATCGCGATTGGGGCCGGTTACTTCTACTTCGAGATAACTTAACCCGCGCAAACCAACGGTAATCGAAGGAATATCGGGCGAAAGCATGGTGGTATCCGAAATTAATATCACATCGCTCTTTAACATCTCCTTATTTTGCTCGCAAAAGCTTTTTAAATGAACAGAGCCGATTTCCTCCTCCCCTTCAATCATAAACTTGACATTACAAGGCAGTGTATCGGTTTTAACCATACTTTCGAAAGCTTTCAGGTGCATAAAAAGCTGGCCTTTATTGTCGTCGGCACCACGCGCATATATTTTCCCGGCCTTTATTACAGGCTCAAACGGAGGAGAATTCCATAAATCGACAGGTTCTACCGGTTGCACATCATAATGACCATATATTAATATGGTAGGTAATTGCGCATTTATCGTTTTTGAACCAAAAACAACAGGATGACCAGCAGTAGGCATAACCTCTGCCCTATCAGCACCATTGCTTAGCAGCATGTCTTTAATAAAAGTTGCCGCATTTATCATATCGTCCTTATGTTCTGTGCGGGCACTGATGGATGGAATTCTGAGCAGTTGAAACAATTCATCCAAAAACCGGTCTTTGTGCTGACTTTGAAATGTTTTAAGTTTTTCCATCGGATATTTATTTTATTTATGTTTAACCCTTATCCGCATTATTAACAATTGTTTCTGCGGCTAGTTCAAGTTGTTTGTACCAATCTTCGCCATATTCCCTCACCAATGGCTGCTTTAGAAATACATAAACGGGCAACTCCTTCTTCACTCCTAATTTTCGAGCCGGTTGGCAAACGTCCCACTGATGATAATTCAATGCTTCGAATGACGAATACTTTGTAACCCTTATTGGATAAAGGTGACAGGAAACCGGCTTTTGAAAATCGATTCGTTTATCCAAAAAAGCTTTTTCAATACCGCACTTTGCTATCCCATTCTCAAATATGGCATACGCACATTCCTTATTATCAACCAAAGGAGTTACCATATCGCCATCGCTATCGATAACATAAGCTCCTTGTTTTTCAACAGCTTCGATTCCTTCATTCCGCAAATAAGGTTTTAAAGAAGGAAAAATAACCTCCAGTAACTGAGCTTCATCGCTCTTCAATGGTGCGCCGGAATCGCCAAGCACACAACATGCGCCTTTGCATTTATCCAGGTCACATAAAAATTTCTTTTCAAGAATATCGAGACTTAATATGGTTTTATCAATCTGCAGCATTTGTTTTCTCCAAAATTTACTGCAAAGGTAAGCAAGTAACAACAATTGACAATTGAAATATCGATGATATCAAAAGATCACCAATAGGGATTAACAAAACTTCATGAATATTTAGCTTCGCTGCGTCCTTCGGGGTTCATACGACCTTAAAAAAATAAATTTTGTAAGCATGAAAATTAGATATGCAGGAAGTTGACCTATATACATGTATATTAACAAGCCATAGTTAACGATAAACGCTGCAAATAAGGAGTCCAGCCAATTGTCAATTCTTTTCAATTAATTGGCGATCAACACCTTCAACTAAATACCGTCAAAGGTTTGATTTTTAAGATAGATTTGATAACTTAACAGCAAAATTGTTGAACATAATGTAACAAAAACATTTTCTCATGAAAGAAATTTTATTCTCGAAAGCGAAAGTTAAAAACTTCTTAGCCGAACGCCTCACTCAACAGGTATTGCAACTTGATGAACATAAAATATATAGTTTGATTCGCTATGAAGGAATTGGTGGGTACAACAAAGTTTCCGATGGCGATTTGTTCGTTCAGATGGTTGAAGCAATCCCTGAATTTAAACTTTTGAAAATATTAGGTTCCGACGAAAATAACCTTGTTGGTGCATTGAAAGACGAATATCAGGAAAAAGAAGAAGAAATCCTGATTGATATTCAGCGTATCATCCAAATGAAACTCAGCTAAAATACTAATTCACGAACTATGTACAAAGTAATTTCCATTCACGCTCGTTCCACTTATTGGTCCAACAAAGAATCGAACGAAGAACTCATTGTTGATTCAGATGATTTGTCACATGAAATTGAAAGCGTATCCAATGATCAGTATAAACAAGGCTACGAAGTGATATCAATTATTTCGGTAAACTCAGGATCCATGTCCAACGGGAACGGATATTATCAGACTGAAAGTGTAATTGTAACGTTTAAAAAACGCTCATAATAAAAAAGCCGCTTAAAGCGGCTTTTTTATTCATAATCCTTTAAGGCTTCCATTAGCTTTTTTCGGGTAAAAAAGATCCTGCTTTTCACTGTTCCTATTTTAAGGTTAAGCTTTTGCGCAATTTCTTTATACTTATACCCTTCGGTGTGCATTTTAAAAGGAATACGGAAGTCGTCATCCAAGCTATCGATAACCCTGGTTATTTCCTGGGTTGAATAGGTAGAATCGGGCGAAACATTCTGCGTATCGCGATTTTGGTTAAGAAAATACAGATCCTTTGTATTATCAAAGGTTGTATTCTGTCTAATATTCCTTCGATAATTGTTTATAAACGTATTTTTCATAATAGTATATGCCCAGGCTTTCAGATTTGTATATTGAACAAACTGTTCGCGGTATGCTATTGCTTTTAGCATAGTCTCCTGGAGCAAATCCTTAGCATCTTCCCTATTTGCAGTTAAACTGAGGGCAAAACGAGACAACTTGTCTTCTAAGGATATTAGTTGATGATTGAATTCCAGTGCTGTCATATCCAATAATTTTTGTTATTTTTATTTAGAACAAATCTAATTAAAAATTAGGTAGTAAAAAAATGCTGGAGCGGGAAAATTATCCTTACTTATACTAATTCTAAATAAGAATTATAATATAAGTTACTGAAATAAAATATGCTAGTCAAGACTTTTGTCAATAAATTATAAATAACATCTAAATTCTTTTTGTTTAAATTCCAGTGAAGCACATTAAACAGTATGAAATTTTATTTAACTGAAAATCAATAAATAACTCAACACATTGCTACATTTTCAGGTAACCACTGCAATAATTACATCGCAAAACACTCAACTCATTGTAAATAAATACACTACACCCAAAAACACAATTTAACCAAACTTCAGAATGCGGTTTGTTCCTCCAAAGTTTGCCCTTAAAAACTCAGAAAATGATTAAATGAACAAAATTGAATTTTGCTCTTCCAGAAAGATTATTTTATCTTATTCAATTGTTGTTTGAAATGTTCGGCCGATTTGATCTTAAGCAGATTGCTCCCTCGTTTTATATCATAATTTAAAAGCTGACTGCCTGTTACAAACACCTTCTGTTTCTTAAAAGTTTTTGCTGTTTGTCCAAGATAATCAACTAACGAAAATTCAGGCATTTGCGTAGTAAAACAGGTTACAAGGTATTCGGCATTGTACTCTTTCTGAATAGACACAACATCGGCAAAAGGGACAGACTGTCCCAGATAGATTGCATAAAAACCATGTTTTTTAACGAGGTAGGCAAAAAACAACAGGCTAATTTCGTGAAATTCGCCCTCGGGCAGGAACAGGATAAATTTCTTTCCCGAAACAGGAATTTCCAGCTTATCAATGGCAACCAGTATCTTTCGGCGGATAATATTAGAAATAAAATGTTCCTGGGCTGGATTTATATTACCTGTTTGCCATAAAACACCAATTTTGGACAAAAATGGGTAGATTACGTTAACAATAGTATCTTCAAACCCAATTTGATCTATTACAGAATTAAATAAATTTTCGAACTTGACTTCATCAAGCTGAACCATCGTTAAAATAAGGTTCTCAATCTGGTTCCCGGCGTTAGAATAATCTTCCGAAAGTTTTATAATCTTACTATTTAAGTCATTTTCAGAAAGATGTGCTATTTTGGATATTTTAAGGCCATTCTTATTTAACAGTGCAATGTTTAACAATCGTTTCAGATCGTTATCACTATATATGCGGATATTTGTATTTGTGCGTTCCGGGTTAATAAGCTTATATCGCTTTTCCCAGATTCGAATCGTATGAGCTTGTATGCCGGAGAGCCTTTCCAGGTCTTTTATAGAATAGTGTGCCATAAGAAACTACGTAAATGTTATACAATGTTAACAACACGAATAAAAAAATGTTTATTCTATTGAAAGAAAACCTAATATAAATGTACGCAAATTAGTGGTTATAATCAAGAAGATGTTTATTTTTTGCGAATTACTGTTAAACCATCGCGAATAGGGAGTATAACTTTTTCGACACGGTTATCGTTCTTTACGAAATCGTTAAACTGCTTTATTCCCTTGGTAAAATTATCGTTTTCGTTCTTATCTAAAATTTTCCCGCTCCATAAAACGTTGTCGGCAAAAATAAACCCACCCGGGTTCACTTTATCAAAAACCAGGTGATAATAGTCCAGGTACTCACTTTTTTCGGCATCAATAAAAACCAAATCGAAGTTATAATTAAGTGTAGGAATAATTTCGCGTGCATCGCCCACGTAAATCTTAATTTTATCTGCATGTTCGGATTCTCCGATAAACTTATAGGCAATCTCAACAATCTCGTCATTAGCTTCGATGGTGTGAACCATACCTCCCTCTGGCAAACCGGAAGCCATGCAAAGTGCCGAATAGCCGGTAAACGTTCCCAGCTCAAGCACGTTTTTCGGTTTAATCATCAGTGTTAACATGCGTAATATCTTACCCTGAAGATGTCCTGATAGCATCCGTGGATGCACTGCTCTCAAATTGGTATGTCTGGACAATTGATATAACAATTCATCCTCCGGATCAATATGTTCGAGAATATATGCTTCTAAATCTCTGTCAAGTTCTGTCATTGCTATTTGTAAATTAAAGACGAAAGTGTATCTCTGTTCAGTATCTCATTCGCTATATCAACCAATTCGGAGGCAGTAATGGCTTCAATTTTATTGAACATTTCTTCAATTGAATCTACCTTTCCGTACACAAGGTAACTTTTACCAATCGAGAGCATCTGGCTTTCGTAGCTCTCGTACGAAATAGCCAACTGTCCGCTTATTTGTTGCTTTGCTTTTTTTAACTGCACAGTCCCCATTGGCTTCGAGCAAAGGGTTTTAAATTCCTTTTCGATAATTTCCAGACATTTGCCCAGATCATTTTTATCGGTACTGAAATACAAATTAAATAGCCCGGTGTCGGAATATGGCGTATAAGATGCTTCGATATTATAGGACAACCCTCGCCGTTCGCGCAGCGCCAGATTAAGCCTTGAAATCATTCCTGGGCCACCGATAATGTTGGACAGAAGGTGCAGTCCTACGCGCCTTGGATCGTTAAAGTTATATCCAATATTTCCGAGTAAAGCATGTACCTGGAATGTATTCTTCCGCTTTTCGGTTTTGAAGGGTACAAAATTTAAGAAGGGTTGCCGTTGCGTAGACCTTATATTTTCAGGAATATCCTTAAAATGCTTTTCAAAATAATTCAGAATTTTATGATCGGATATATTTCCAACAGACGCTAGAACCATCTGATCGGTGTTATAATTCTTACGGATAAAGTCCAATACATCCTGGCGCTTAAACTTATCGAGGTATTTTTTTCTACCAAGAATCTGCATTCCCAGTGGATGATCGCCAAAGATAATCTCTTCGAACTCATCGAAAATATATTCGGCAGGACTGTCCTTATACGAATTGATTTCATCAATCACCACGTCGCGCTCGCTTACAATGGCTTTTTCAGGGAAAGTGGAATGGAAAACAATATCACTGAACAGCTCGAATGTGCGCTCGTAATATTCACGGAGAAACGAAGCATGCACGCAGGTTTCCTCTTTGGTGGTGTAGGCATTCAAGTCGCCGCCCACATCTTCAAGCCTTGAAAGCACATGGAAGGATTTTCTTTTCTTCGTTCCTTTAAATATAAGGTGTTCAATAAAATGCGCCATGCCGTTTTCGTTCAACGTTTCGTCGCGTGTACCTGTGTTTATGAAAAAACCACAGTGAGCGACTGCTGAAGGCGATTGAATATGAATGAGCTTAATGCCATTAGATAATACGTGTGTAAAATGCTCCATGCTTAACAAATTGACCCCCAAAGGTAAAAAAGAATACGAAAGGGAAAGGATAAAAAAATTGTAATTTTTTTTCACGAAAAGTGGGTTTTCGTTTTTTTATATTAAAATTTTATTTAGTTTTGCACCGCGTTTGAGGGTACCATAGCTCAGTTGGTAGAGCAACGGACTGAAAATCCGTGTGTCCCCGGTTCGATTCCTGGTGGTACCACGCAAAGCCGAAACAATTTGTTTCGGCTTTTTTGTTTTTATGATTATTTCCAAAAAAATCTTCATTTTATTAAAATATTATTCGCCTTAGGGCAACAATAATGGGATATTTCGTATCTTTAAAAAACAAAGCATAAACATACGCCCATGCTTTTTTCAAAATCAAAAGAAGATCAGCTAAAAGAACTTGTGCGATGGGGTAAGGAACTAAAAATTAACCTTCCCACAAAACTTGCCGATGCAGAAAAGATAGCGCGTTTGGATCTTTCGTTTAAAAACCTGACTAAAATTCCAGCCTACATTAACCTGCTTACAGGGCTTAAAGAGCTTAATGTATCATACAATTACCTTCGGACATTGCCCAAGGAATTAGGCGATTTGAAAAAGCTACGCGTTCTCGACCTGGGATACAACCATTTCACCGAAATACCAAGATGCGTATTTAACCTTGAGTTGCTCGAAATGCTTAGCCTGGAAGCCAATCATATTAAAAAACTTCCTAAAGAAATAAGTTATTTAAAGGAATTGTTGGATTTAAACGTGTTTGCCAACCAGATTACTGAAATACCCGAGGAAATTGGGGCATTGACTAAACTGGTACGTTTAAACATGGCAGTAAATCAAATCAATAAACTTCCCGAATCGTTCGTAAAGCTCAAAAACATTGCTTTACTGGAATTATGGCTCAACAAATTCGATCTCATTCCAAAGGTTATTTCCACACTTCCTAAATTACATGACTTTTACGATTCATTTAATATTGAGAAGTTAAATAAAACCCTGATTCATGCGGTTTTTGCCGACAACATAGAACTGGCCGAAAAGCTTATTTTCAACGGTGCAGATGTGAACTACAAATTACAGGGATTTGGCTCGCAGCTATTCACCACGCCTTTATTTGAAGCAAAAAGTGTTGATATGATTGATTTTCTATTGGAAAAAGGCGCTAACCCACATATTAAACGGGAACTAATAAAAACCGTACTAACCAAAAACGGAGAAGAAATAAGGTCTAGCGGGAAATTTGAGACCTTCCTTACCATGAAACAGCCGGCCAAAATAGCTGAGCACCTGCGAAAAATAAAAATTCCTCCCCAGCCAGGCGGCGAGGAGGATGATAATTCATCAGACATCTTTTTCTAGACAGATTAAGCTTTGAGCGCTTTTTCGTAATCGGGTTCCTGTGCAATTTCGGGAACCTGTTCGGTATATTTTACAGTACCATTCTCATCTACTACAACGATTGCCCTTGAATGCAA
>JAFGHU010000034.1 GCA_016929955.1 Bacteroidales bacterium
AGGCAGGACTGTTCCATTTGCCAGTTTTGTTTTTGCCATCGAATTTAATGTACTTAACATTGCCTGATTTGTCAAACTTTAGTTTTGGTTTAGCTGGGATATCTGGTTGCTGAGCATACCCACCCCATGTAATTAATATAAAGAAAGCAATTAACAAATGAGTTGTTTCTTTCATGATTTTTAATTAAAACGTTTGAAAATATGTGAAAAGACTGTAGGACTAGCAGACAAGTCCATTAGTTTCAAAGTATCTCTTTTTATTAAGATTTGGCATATCATATCAGTTGGATCATTTTCCCAAAATAATGTATCTTGTAAAGTATAAAAACCTGCTTGAAAAGAGATTTTATTATTGACCCTTCTAATTAAAAGACTATCTTCAGTAAATTCCCATGTTACACTTTCATTCTCTTTGGGATAGCTTATACCAGCGAACCCACCTTCGGTATAGAGCCATTCCCATTTCCCAATAATACTATCAGGGTCATAATCGATTTTTTCTTTATTGCAACCTGCCCCAACTAAAAAAGTAAATAGCAGGATGATTGTACTTAGTCTCAGATGTTCTTTATTCATTTTTATACGATTTATGTGTTCACAATTTTATAACTTTAGGGCACCTCTAAAACTATTTTTTTCAATGCAGTTGTTAAAAACAAATTACAGTAATAACGTACACCTGTATTTAAATATAATATTTAGACTTAGATATGCTTACGGTTTAAATGTACTTATTGTAATTAGGAAATGTCAAGTTTTTGGCAATAAATATTTTGAAGCACTACTTTACACCATATGAATGGAAGTGAGTAGAAGGTTGCCACCTAGAAAAAATATTTAGGTAAAGATAGTTTGGTTTAAAAATGAATTGCGCTATTTTGCTTCTTAGCTTTTCTTACTCGCATTGAATAATTTTGCTTTTTCTTCGGAAGAAAGACTCTCATAACCCGATTTTTTAATCTTATCTAAAATCTCATCAATGGCGGCTTGTTCCTCTGCTTTTCTTCGCAAATATGCTTCATCCGTCGATTGTTTGGGGTTCGTATAAACATTTTTGAAATGCTGTTTTGGTTTTTTAAACCAATTTGGAATAGTATTAAAGTTTAGCTTTTCGAAAAAAGAGCCAATATTTTTCCCTTTTTTTAAATAATAAACAAAAAGAAATCCGTAAAGCGCTCCACCTAAATGACCAAGATGACCTCCGGCATTTCCATTTTGTATATTTAAAATATCTAAAACAATAATAACAATAGCTGTATATTTTAATGGAACAGAACCAAACAAAAACAACTGTATTTTCAGATTTGGTGCACGTGTTGCACTGGCTGCAAAAATGGCCAAAACCGATGCTGAGGAACCCAATAAAATAGCGTTTCCAACATTAAAACTAAACGCCGGGAAAAGATTAAAAGAAACAATATAAATAAGTGCACCACTCAATCCGCCAAGAAAGTAAGTGGTAACAAGCATTTTAGAACTCAGGTAATTGATAAAAATTTGTCCTCCAATATACAATACCATCATATTAAAAAGCAAATGGAGTAAACCTTCTTGAACAAACATATAGCTTATCAATGTCCAAGGCTTCAAAAATAGAGCACTTAAATCTGCCGGTAGCGAAAACCAATAAACTAAACGCGAAACACCATTTGTTTGCGCAAAGGCTTGGTCTATCGAAAACAGATAGAGGAATAAATTAACCAGATTAATAATTACAAAAACCAAGATATTGGCCAAAATAAGATTCGATAAAGCAGATTTTCGATAAAAAAACTGCTTGATATCGGCCCAATATTCTTTTGGTTGTTTTTGATATGGATTTGCTGATCCGTACATTAGTACAAACGTCCTTTCTTTTTCCAATACGTGATAAGTAAAAATCCGAAAATCATTCCGCCCAGGTGGGCAAAGTGAGCCACATTATCGTTAGGATTGTTCGAAAGGCCTGAATAAAGTTCAAAGGCGCCATAAAGTATAACAAACCATTTTGCTTTTATTGGAATGGCAAAATAGAGATAAATAATAGAATTCGGAAATAGCATGCCAAAGGCCAAAAGAATCCCGAAAACCGCACCACTAGCGCCAATTACCGTATGCGCATTTAAAAAATCGATGCGGTATTGTTCCATAAATCGGATGCTTTCCTGTAGTGCTTGTGTAGGATTATTGGCAATTAATCGGTTGTATTCACTGGCAAAGGCATTGAAATTGTTTTGTATATCATAACTGCCTATTTGAAAGAAATCGGAATTTCTAAACTCAACAAAAGCAGGAATGCTGGGGTTATTTAAAAACATATCGATTTGATGGAGCGTTGGTGCCAATTGAAAATGAATCCAGAACGTATACACGATACCTGCTCCCAAACCGGTGATGATATAATAAATCAAAAATCGTTTGCTGCCCCAAACGTTTTCCAGTGCATTACCAAACATCCATAAAGCAAACATATTGAACAAGATATGCGAAAAGTTTTGCGTGCTATGCATAAACATATAGGTCACATATTGATAGGGTCTGAAATCTTCAGCACCTATATAATGAAGGCCCAATACGTTGTTTAAGTCGAATTTAAAGGCTGCTCCAAAACCGAGTGCAGCTAAAAAGAACAATCCGTTAATTATCAGAAGGTTTTTAACAACCGGAGGTAATATAGCAAATCTATTGGGTCTGAATTGTTGATTCATGCAAATAAAATTTTAGTAATCACTGTTTACGCAAAATGCTTGCCAAAAATACAAATATTCTTTACTGGAACTTCTCGTCAAGTTCTCGGGTTTCAATAATCTTAATGATAGTTTGCCCACCGGGCGATTGATCTGGAATTTGACAGGCAAAAAGTTCATTGATCATCTGCGTCATTTCTTCTGTTTTTAATCGTTTGCCTGCCTTAATGGCAAGTTGTCGTGCCATGCTTTTTGCAAAATAGATTTTTCTGTCTTTATCAAAATCTTTTATGGCTTTATGATTTTCGATAATTTGTTCGAGAATGGTTTGAATTTGACTTTCTACTACATCGGGAGGCGTTCCGTTAGCTACAAAATTTTGCTGACTAAAACGCTCGATATCGAAACCTATCTCTTTTAAATCGGGCAAAAGCTGATTGATGATTTCGCTATCAGATACCGTAAAATGAAGTTGAATAGGAAATAGCAATTGCTGCGAAGCTTTTTTGCCGGATTGAAATTGCTGCAGGTAGCGTTCGAACAAAATGCGCTCGTGTGCAAGTTGTTGATTGATAAGCATTAACCCCGATTTTACCGAAGTAACAATGTATTTTAATCCGCTTTGAACCACATTTTGCTTATTCTCCTCTGCTTCATCCATCGAATTGGTTGGAAAGGATTCTTTAGAATCTTTGTCGAAAGTTTCTTCATCTGAAGGGACGAAAATTTTCTCCCAATGCACTGTGTTTCTTTCTCTTTCGATAGGATAGGAGCTTGCCTTTTGGGCTGAGTTTTCGAAAGGATTATAATCGGGGTTTATTTTTATTTGTGGTGGACGAATGGGACGATCGGCCGGAAAATCAAAATCAAAACCGGGTTCTGTTTCAAAATCCAGGGTTGGCGTTAAGTTGTGTTCGGCTAAGGCTTTTTTTATCGACGAACTCAATACCGCATAAATTAAACGTTTGTCGATAAAATTAACTTCTACTTTGGTAGGGTGGATGTTCACGTCGATAGATTTGGGATCAACGTCGATAAATATAAAATAGCTGGGCACGGCATTTTCGGGAATCAATTCCTGAAAAGTATTGGCTACCGCATGATGAAAATAGGGATGCTTAATAAAACGGTTGTTGGCAAAGAAAAACTGTTCGCCACGTGTTTTTTTTGCAAATTCCGGTTTGCCAATAAACCCCGAAATGGTAACATGTGCCGACTCTTGTTTTAGTGGCACCAATCTTTCGTTATAATTGCTCCCGAATATTCCAATAATACGCTGTTTTAGGTTTGTTGTTTTAAGCTGAAACAGAATTTGACCGTTGTTGTAAAAGGTAAACGCAACATCAGGACTGGTTAAAGCTACGCGCTGAAATTCATCAATAATATGGCGGAGTTCTGCAGTGTTTGATTTCAGAAAATTTCGTCGGGCCGGAACATTATAAAACAGATTTTTAACCAAAATAGAAGTTCCGGTTTGGTGTTGACAGGCATTTTGAGAAACCACCTCAGAACCTTCTATTAAAATGCATGTGCCTAATTCACTTGTAGGTTGTTTTGTTTTTAACTCTACGTGGGCAATAGCTGCGATAGATGCCATAGCCTCGCCCCGAAAACCCATGGTGCTAAGCGCAAAAAGATCGTCGGCAGTTTTTATTTTTGATGTGGCATGTTTTTCAAAACAAAGACGAGCGTCCGTTTCAGACATGCCTATACCATTATCTACGACCTGAATGAGTGTTTTTCCAGCCTCCTTAACAATAAGCGTAATTTCTGTAGCTCCGGCATCCAATGCATTTTCGAGTAGTTCTTTAACTACCGAAGCGGGTCGTTGGATAACTTCACCGGCAGCAATTTGATTGGCAACAGAATCGGGTAATAATTGGATGATATCTGCCATTATTTTAAAAGATAATAGAGAATTAGTGCAAGTAGAATTACATAAATATAAAGGGCATATTTCTTCGATTTAGATCGCGTACGATCATCACGAGCCCACTTCATCTGTATTTCTTTACGAATATCGATCCGATCTGGATTTTTTATTTTGTCTTCTATTTCCGCTTTTCGTTTAGCTTCGGCTTCTTTTTTCTCATCGTAAAAACGCGTTTTCATTGAAAATTGGCGCGGCTTCCGTACTTTATTAAATGTAATTTTCATTTCTTCCCCAATTATTTTCAAACCTCATTGTGGAGATTTGCAGCATTTACTTTGCAAATTTATTGATAATTTTCGAGAGCTATTGGGACATCTTTCATTTTGTAGTGTTTTGATAAAAAGAAAAAGGCTCGCGCTTCAGCACGAGCCTTACATTTAATTTAAAGGGAGATTTCTTAATCCGTAACAATTTGAATTTATTAGCATTGTAAAGAGGGCCCTAAATTTTTAAAAGTTAAAATAGGACACTCTTTATTTCTATTCATTTCCAGCTATTTCTGGATAATGATTTTCTTGGTGAAATTAATATCCTGGTCGACTATTCTCAACATATAAATACCATTTTTAATGTTTTCTGTTGATAGGATAACAGATTTCTCATTGGTAATTTTAGTCTGCTGGATTAGGCGTCCGGAAAGATCAAAGATACCCAAGGTAGTATTTACATTCCGTCCAAAATTTATATTGATAGAAGTAGTACTTGGACTTGGCCAAACTCGAATCTCCTCTCCATTTTCAGGGGAATCTATTCCTGTGGGTGAGCCAACATCTATCGTAATTGTCTTAGAATTATCATTTTCATTTGATTCCGCAACATGGTCGAAACAATCTACAAATAATCTAATTTCATGCTGTCCCTCGCTTAGTTTTCCTACATGGAAATCCTCGATATATTTATAGGTAGTCAAGTCGATTCCATCCGAATCTTCAAAGGTGTAAAGTAAACCGTCTATATAGATACGAACATAGTATGCTGTAGAAGCTATTTCTCCGTTATTCTCAAATGCACCATCTATATAGATATCATCATCTGTAGTAAAATTTGTTGAATTTGTAAATGTGCCTGCTGTGTTAGAAACCACAATTTCCGCATCCCATTCCGCGGGTTTATAAGGCAACAAATTAGGTTGATACCTTGCTAAAACCGTTATTGTATCGGTGATTTCATTGTCAGTTTCATCGGTTTCTACAACTTCGTCGTCGGCGTCGATTACAAATCTGAAAATATGTTGACCAACAGACATCTTACCATAATTATAATCCACTATCGAATTGTAATAATAACTATCAAGACCATCTGTAGCATCCCAATAAAGCGTATCCGCAGTTTCGTCAATATAAATATGAGAAACATGGCTTCCCGCATTTCCATCACCCATATTTGCATAAGCTAGATTGAGGAAAACATCTTCATCATCATAAAATACGGAAGTTTTTGTGGTTTCGCCTTCGGTATTACTTGTAAGGAAAGCGGCATCCCAATCGTCTGGTGCATAAGGTGTTAGGTTTGGTACATCTGTCCCGGAAGTCAAAACCGTAATTACTTTACTAATCTCATTGTCAGTTTCGTCCGATTCTGCAACTTGATTTTGTGTGTCTATCTTGACTAAAAGTGTGTGATTTCCAGCTGTTAAAGTTCCTAATTGGTAATTTGCCACATAAACATACCAACCTGGATCAGAGCTGAAAGTTACGTCCCAGGTATAATTTAATACGTTATCGACATAAAATTCGATTTCGTGAACTCCGGCTACAGCATTCCCGTCATTAATATAAGCAAAGTTGATATATAAGGTCTCATCGTCATAAAGAATGGCATCGTCAGTTGCATCTTCCTGAATTCCAACCACCATCTCCGAACTCCAGTTTGCGTCGGTTCTGATATAAGGTTTAAAATTGGCTTGCTGACCGGAGCTAATAGCCTGTGGAATATCTGCACTGGCCCAATATCCTTTTAGGCCAAAATCATCTTCAGCAACAATATAATATTCGATTCCATCAGCGTCGGTTGGCGTTGTCAGATCAATAGTATATTCATCTCCGCTTGTATAATTCATATCTATTGACGTATAAAGCAAGTCGCCTATGTTTCGGTAATATAATTTAGTAGATGATACCTGGTTAGTATTGTCCACTACATTGGCGGTAAATGTTAAGGATTGCCCAGGACTAAAACTGCTTGAAGGGACTGTATGCGTAATAACAGGCATAACATTAGGCAGAATAGCTATTTGAAAGGGATTTACATTAGGCTCAACCTTAGGTAATGAAGAGGTAACCTCTCCATCAGTAGCTGTAATGTAATAATCTACTCCGGGATTATTGCTCACCGAAGCTGGAATTGTTCCACTCCAAATATCGCCAGAAGTATTGCTCATTGTAGTAGAAGTATAAGAATCTGCATCTGTGTGTTTGTAGAATAATAAAACTTCTTGAACCAGTGGCGCTTGATTATCTGTTACTTCAACCTTAATTTCAAAGGCAGTTCCTTCTTCCCATCCTTGGCTTTCAAAATTGATTGTTTCTGCGGTTCTAACAATTTTTGGTGCTGCACCGGGAACATAAGACCCAGTAATATCTGTTGAGCTTCCTGTTTTGCTTGTAGCATTTACTTTTACTTGTCTTTCAACACCATCCAAAGTTGTGTTTGGTGATTTATAAGAAATCAGATAGTTGTTGTTTACGGAGGCTGTAATGTCGGTAAGAATATCGTTAAACGGATCGGTAATATTGTAATATCGTCCATTTGTTGCCGTTGCAATATCGTTTAATCCGGCAGACGCATAATTCGTCATGGCAAATAAGGTGATATAATTATTTAAACAGGCATCTGTTGCTTCCTGTTTTGTTGATCCGCCTTGGTCAGGTGTTTCATCCGTTAAGATGATAAATATTTTTTGAGAACCAGGTCTAAAGTTAAAACCCTGGGCTGATTTTACGATGGCATGATATCCCACCTCAACAGAACCGTTGGTTACATTGCGAAGCCAAACCGTATTCTTAAAATAATCGGTATTATTGGTTAGCTGTCCGTTATCTTCTAAAATAGGATATCCCGACAGACTACTCTGACCAAATCGACACAATCCGAGGGCAAAATCATTTCCGGAGGCCGAAAGCTGATTGACAAAATCTTCCATATTATTGCGTACGGCATTTTGTTCATCATCAAAGCTTCCGCTATTATCAACAAGAAATACGATATCTACTAATTTAGATCCGGAAGTCGCATTTGGAGGAACCACCGTATAATCGCTAACTAAAACATCGTCTTCATAAACCTTAAAATCTTGTTTTATCAGATTGGAAACACCTGCACCATCCTCACTTAGGAGGATATTCATATAAAGGTATGGGAAATTTTGAGAGTTCAGACTGCTCAAAGTGCCGCTTAATCCTGTGTCGTCAGAGTTTTTTAGAAAGGTTTTTGAAAGCGCACTTTGCAATTGATTTGTATTCGGGGTGTAAATTGATTTTTCTACTTTCAGGTTTTTAATAAACCACCCTTCGCCTGAAAAACTTTCGTCGCTGGTAAAATGAAAGGCTAGCAGAACTTTTTTTCCGTTGTAAAAATCAAGGTAAAGTTCTGTGGATGTCCATTCGGATTTAATTGTACCACTGCGTGAATCGAGTATGGTCCAGGAGTTTCCTCCATCATCAGAAATCTCAACATAACCGAGGTCATATTCGCTTTCTAGTGAGAAAAATTCATCAAAGCGAAGAACAATTTTTTCCCAACCAGATTTATCGATTTTAGGTAATTGTATTTCTTCACTAACAAAACGACTGTTTATGTTGGAAGAATAGCTGTTTTCTAGTCCAATTCCAACGCATTCTTCGTTTCGTTTTGTTCCGGTTTTCCAAAATCCATCTTGTTTCCAGTTTTTAAAATCGCTTTCAAACACAAGGTAGTTGGTGTGTGAAAATGAATCGAAACTACGGACTTTGGTAGCTACTTGGTTTATTTGTCCTTTTACTGTTTTTTCTTTTTCATTGCCGTAGACCAAAGAACTAAAGATCACAGCAAATATTAAGAGTAAATATTTTTTCATCTGTGTGTATTTTTTTGTCAAATGGAAGACGCTATGATCGAAATTTATCTCATAAATGAGTAGTGTTTTCCAAATCCTGACTATTTCATAGTTTAAAATTTTAATATGAATACTTGATCAATAGTATCCTTTGTTTGTTGTTATTTACGCTCAGAGGATTTTTTTGCTTTAGCGCTAGCAGGTTTAACATCTGAAGAAGTTGGTGTTGATTTTGAATTCTTCAAGACGGATTTTTGGGGGATTTGTAAAGTGGAAAAGTCTTTTTTTGTAATCTTTTTTTGCACTTTTACTTTCTTGTTTTTAAGATCCTTTGCATCGCCTTTAACACCCGTTTTAATTGGAGGATCAGTAGCATATAATGCAATACCAAATAAAAGGGCTGCGGCAGTTAAAATAATTTTCTTCATAACTTAATGGGTCTTTTAAATGTTTCAGTTCGTATTTTTCTTATTCATTTGAATTTGATTTCTTCTTCAAGCTGGTCTATGCATGGTTTTTAAGCCGGCATCTTCTAAACTGTATTTATGCGATGCCGGCGTTAAAATGAAGGATATGTTTATTTCACCATTTTTAAAGAATGTTTAAACAGCGTTACAAATTCCACACTGTTATCTTTTAAATTTTTATAATTTACTTGCTCCGGTATTCTAGGAACAAAGGTGGTTCCAGATACTTCTTTTAATAGTTTTGCGCCAACCAAATTGGTTAATCCTCCACTTTCTTTCATTGCAGATTGGGTCTCAATATATGCAGCTTCAACTCCCTGGAAGTTTTCCAATTGTTCTCCACTTCCGGTTATTTCGACTGTGTATTTAGGGTTCTCGATATAAACCAGATCGCCTTTCTTATGAATTCTAAAGTCGGCAGTGCAAATGATATAGTATTCATCTACATTTAGCGTAACTCCCTTTTTATTCCAGGCATGCAATCTTTTATCGACCATGTCTTTATTGAGCTTAAAACGAAAAACGCACTCTCCGGTTTTGATTCCTTTATCGACAAATTCAAAGGTTGCGCTTTCACATTCTTCCATTTTGTTTTTGTCTTTTTGAGTAAAGGAAGATATGGTCCATAACCCGAGAAGTTTAGCGGTTACTTGTTTGTATTCTTTGGTTCCCGGCGTGTGGTAAGGGTTTGTTTTTTTTGCGTTTACACTGATAAAACTTATCATTATTAAACCTAAGATTATTAATTTTTTCATAGTTAAGAGATTTTGCATTAACCTACTCTTTTAGGGATTTTCGGTGTCCTCCTTTTTATTTTTTTCAATAATTTTTTATTTTCTTGGTGGGTAATAATTGTAAAGTACATGCTCGATATGCCATAGTAAAGGCAAAGGATATGCTTTTCCCATACTATAATCTTGATTGCCTTTAATTCCTGAAAAAACGATAAGTCCTGCGTTTCCATTTAGTATACTTTTTATCGAAACGGATTCTCCTTGGGCAGTGTTTACTTCAAAATCCGGAAGCTCCAGGCCAATTATATCTCCTTTTTTCCAATCTTTAAAGGTAGGGTCAGCCCCTTCGGTATACAATTTCTTTTTATCTGCTTTGGCATCCTTTGCTTTTGTAAAGTAAGTAGGCAGATAATCTTCGAGCGGTTTTTTATCGGGTACAATTAAGGGTTTGTTTAAAATGCTCCAGGCTAAATCACTGCCCGAAGTGCGCTGATATCCTTCAATCATATTTTTCCCATAGTGATTTTGGTAAGCAACTACACCATTTTTTGCCACCAAAAAAAGCATAAATGTTTCCCAATTAGAAAGGTCGTTTTTTGTTCCTAATCGCGTTATAAAATCAGGGGCTTGACCGGTTCTTAGTTCGGGTAAATAATAGAATTTTAGATGAGGAAATTGGGTTTCGTCAATGGATGTGTTTGCTGCCCCTATCAAGACAACAATAGTTTTGTCGGGAGCATGTTTGTATTTTTTTACTTTAAACTGTGCGTCAACATCGAGACTGAAAACAGTACATAGTAAAAACAAAAATAAAGCATTTAATTTTAGCGTTTTCATCATTTATTTTTTAGGTTATTGTTTTTATAATATTTGTCTTCCTTCCAGGAATTTGAATAATTTCTCTTTTATTTTTGCATCAACCGGAATGGCTTCTTTATTGCTGAGCGTAACAATGGCATCGCAAGTGATAAAGCTTTCAAGATGATGGAGGTTTATTAAAGTTTTATCATTTACCCTAAAGAACATATTGTCGCACAGTTCTTTTTCAAATAAATCAATGGTTTTTTCTGTTGTCCAAAAAGTTGTGTTTTCCAGTATCAGCGATGAGCCATGCTTAGATGATTCTATGCGCATCAATACGTTTAGGTCGAGCTCAATATATCGCTGTCCTTTTTTGAGTATGGATTCGCCGGAGTCTGTTTTAACTAAAGGCTGTTTATTGAAAAGAATAGGGTAGGGAATTTCGTTTTTGGAATAAAAGCCATCAAACCAAGTTATGGGAGCTAACGAGGTTTTAGATTCCGCCTTGAGGTTATTGGAGTTAAATGAATAAAATAAAACGCGATACATTTTAGTGTTTTTCAACTAAATTAAATCGCGTTATAGCTTTTTACAACGGGTAAATACAATTCGTAGGCGATAAATGATTATTCGTTTGATTCTGTGATTATTCGTTTTTTGTTTTACCAGAAGAATCGCACTAAAGGTTTTCGAGCAATTGGTATAAAGTGTCTCGCTTACGAACGGCAATAGGAATAGGTGTATTGTCGTTTAAGATCAAAATACCACCATCAATTTTATCTATTCTACTAAAATAATTGAGATTGACTAAATGGGATTGGTGCACTCTGAAAAACCCGTATTCATCAAGCAATTCCTCAAAATGTTTTAGTGGTTTCGAAATTAATAGCTTAGGTTGATCTAATGTATAAACCCAAGTGTAATTGGTATCGGCTTCGCAACGGATAATATTTCCCAGATTAACCAAATGGATGCTATCTGAGGTTTTAAGTACAATTTTCTTTTGTGCAATATTTATGGTATCGAGGTTATTTAAAAAAGCCTGGATTTTTAATTGCAGGTCTTCTTCCATATTTAACGATGCTTTTAAGCGCTCTAATGTTTGTCTTAATTCATTGGTATTTATTGGTTTAAGCAGATAGTCGCAAGCGCTGAATTTAATCGCCTCAATAGCAAACTCATCAAAAGCGGTTATAAAAACTACTTTAAATGGTACTTTTTGGTATCTGCGCAAAAGATCGAAACCGGTACCGTCGCCCATTTTAATATCCAGAAAGACAACATTTGGACTTAATTTCTCAATCTGAAGGAAAGCTTCTTCCACACTTTCTGCTTCGCCCAAAAGAACAACTTCAGGAAAAACGCTTTTTAGAATATTGGTAAACGATTCTCTGGCGTTTGGTTCGTCGTCAACTACTAGTGCTTTTATCATCTTGTAATTTATTAAATTTTTCTTTATCGCAATTCATTTATTTTTAATCCAATTGTTTTATACGGAACTTCAAGATATACGCGCGTTCCACTTAAATTTTCCGTATCGCTTCTGTCTTCAACAATTATTCCTATGTTTTTATTTCCCTTTCGGGTTAGGTTAGTTAAACGTTCGTAAGTGATAGAAGTAGCATACGAGGTATGCGTTTCTCTTTTCTGATTTATCAGCTTCGATTGTTTAAGTCCAATGCCATCATCAATAACTTCCATGCTGATAAGGTCTTCTTTAAGTCCAAATTTAATCGAAATAGATCCTTTGGTTTTAAGGTGCATAATGCCATGTTCTATGGCATTCTCGATAAAAGGTTGAGCCAGCATAGGAGGAATGAAAGTGGTTTTGGTATTTATTTTATCATCTATAATTAGCTCATAATCAAACCTGTTCATAAATCTGAGTTGTTGCAGCCTTAAGTATAAATGTAAAGTTTTAATTTCTTTTTCGAGTGAAATCAATTCGGATCGACTATTTTCCAGAATAAGACGCACCAAGCTCGAGAAGTCGGAGAGGTAATTACCGGCCACTTCGGCATCTTTTTTATAAATAAAACTCTGAATCGCCGAAAGCGAATTAAAAATAAAATGAGGATTCATTTGCGAAGTAAGTAACTTCTGTTCCAGCTTTGCATTGCGTTCGCTAATTTTAATTTGCCTGATATAACCAATTAAAACAATTAGGCCAATGCTACCAATAAGAACCATGTTTATCAGTATAAACCACCAGGTTTTGTAAAAAGGTGGAGCGATAAAAATATTTAGTTTAGAATGAAAATCAGGTTGATTTTCAAATCCTTGTTGGCAAACACGAAACAAATATTCGCCGGCAGGCAAGTTGGTGAATGTAGCTGAAGGGGTTGAACTTGTAATCCATTTGTTTCCCATTCCTGAAATGGTATAGGAGTAACGAACGCTATTTGGTAACTCAAAATTCAAGGTAGAATAATCGATGGAGAATAAATTCTTGTTGTAGCTTAGTTCGATAGTGTCTCCAGAGTGGATATTTAGATGAATTGGCTCGTTAAATAAATTGAATTCGGTTATTTCTACTTTTTTCGATCGGTTTGAAACGGTGAGTTCTTTTGGATCGAAACTTACAATTCCTTGATTGCTGGCAAAAACGGCCTGCCCATTATCTAATAAAACAGCTCCTTTATTGTAAGCATTTGTTGGTAAGCCGTCGGCATTTAAAAACACCTGATGTTTAGCGGTTTGTGTATTGTATCGAATCAGTCCGCGGTCTGTTCCAATCCAGAGCATTGAGTCGGAGTCGCTTATAATTGATTCAATTCTTTTGGCTTCCCATGTTTTACTATGCAATATTAATTCTTCAGTTTCTTTATCGAAACTGCATAGCCCTTCGCTTGTTCCAATCCACAGCGTATTTCTTGCATCCCGAAAAAGACAAAGAATATCATTGCTGGGGAGTGCAGAATTTTCACTTGTAAAGTGATCGAAAACTTGTGTTTTGGTATACATTCTATTTAATCCTCCATCACTTGTACCAATCCATAAATCAGCGTTTTCATCTTCGAGCATACATGTGGTCAATCGCGAAGAAACCATATACTTATCCGGATTATTTATGCGAATCAATTGTTTTTCAGTTTGATTCAAATCCAGTTCGTAAAGACTGATATTTGAAGCCAAAAACAATTTGTTTCGATATTCGCTAATGGAATTCACATTGTATCCAAAATCTGGAGGTGCAGATTCAATATCTATATATTCCATTTGGTCGGTTTCCGGATTCAAGAGTCCAATTCCATAAACAGAAATGATAAGGATTTGATTATTATTGAGTTTTGCTAAATGGTTTATTTTTGAAAGGAAAGCAGGATTCGTCGAAAAATCAATTTTTCTGTGCTGCGATAAATCCTCCGTGTCGATTTTTATCAATCCATTGTCCGAAGAAATGAATACATATGATCCACTTGTAATAAGTCTGGTTTTGTAAAACTCATCATCGCGAATTCCAAGATCTATTTTTTGCTTTTGTCCGTTTTTAGGGTTTAAACGAAAAATCCCATGGTTTGACATCATCCAAATAAAATTCTTGTTGTCGCAGGCAAGCGAAAATTCGTTTAGGTTGTCAATCGACTCTTCGAGCTGTATTGTTGAAACAAACTCCAAAGATTCGTTTAGAATACTTAGTGCTGTGTTTGAAAGCAAGTAAAACAACTGTTGCTCAGTATTATAAATAATGTGTTTATAGATTTCTGTGTTGGGTTTTAGTCTGGAGAATTTTTGTTTATTTGATTGAAAAGCCAATAGTCCGGAATCGGTTGCGAATAGCGTAAGTCCATTTTTATTGGTCTCAATATCGTATATTTCGTTTGGATTTATGGGTAAATCGACGGAGAAATATTTAAAATATTTGGCGTTAGTTGCGAATTTATTTTTTGAAATATGTGCTTTAAATGTAGAGCTTTTAGGATTGTAACCATATATATAAGGGGCATTGGTTTGGATAAAAACGTGATCTTTGCCATCATAAATAAGCTTTTTTAAACGCAGATTTATAGGCACATGCTGCGAATAATACTGGGTGCTGGTAAATTCCCCCTTTTCTCTGTCAAAAGACTGAAAGCCTCTGCTTCCCCAAAAGCCAAGCCAAAAATTACCTTTTGAATCTTCAAGAATATCATTGAACCAGTCGGTTTTGCGACTATCTTTATTTAGCGCATAGCGGATAAATCTATTTTTTTCGGGATAAAATTTATTGAATCCAATTCCGGACCATAAACCAATCCACAAATCTCCATTTCGGTCTTCATAAATTTTTGTAATTCGGTTTGATGAGATGGAGTTTGGGTTTGTATCATCGTGTTTAAAATGCGTAAAAGTGTTTGTATTCCTATCCCATAAATTTAAACCTTGATCTTCAGTTCCAATCCATATTCTCTTTTTGCTGTCTTGAAAAATAGCACTTACTCTGTTGCTCGATAAGGATTTTGGACTATCGGGGATATAAAAATAATTGTTTATCTCTGTTTCGAGATGTTTTAATATGCTTATACCTTCGTTAGTACCGGCCCAAATATTACCTGCTTTATCTACTAAAACCTTATTTATATGATTGTTTATAAGCGATTTAGGATTAGCCGGATTGTTTAGATAGCGTTTAAAACTATTCGAATTTGAATTGTAAATTACCAAACCCTTACCGGTTCCCATTAACACCTTATTATTGGGTAAAGCATATAGCGAAAAAGTTGAAGTAGCATAAAGCTTTTCGAAAAATTCTGTTTTGGGATCGAATCGATAAAATCCATCTGTTGCTGAGGCATAATATTTCCCATCTTCTGATTTTGCGATGGCTGCCAAATCGTTATCTCTTTTTTTATTGGGGTTTCTTGGGTCGGCAGCAATAAGTCTAAATGTTTTTTTTGCCTGATCCAGAATGTGAATTTCCAAATTTCTTCCGCCAAGCCAAATATCTCCATTATCGTCTTGCCAAAGCGTGTGGTACATATAATTTGGTTGATGGATAGGTTTATGGCTGTGATGCTCAAATTTTCCGCTTTGAATATTCAGATGCGAAAGTGTGCCGTCTATGGTTTCTATCCATAGGCTGGTGTCCGATTCCAATAAAATTTTTCGAATGTGATTGTTTCGCAAGGTATGCGCTAAAATGGGATTGCTTTTGTAGCGAATAAAATGGCCGCTCGAATGGCAATACTTATTTAATCCATTTGCTGTTCCAATCCAAATATTTCCTTTGCTGTCGCCTGTTAATGAGGTAATTGTATTGTTCGAAACAGAAAGAGAATCATCTGGGCTGTTTCTAAAGGTGATAAACTTATTCCCATCGAATCTGTTTAAACCGTCGATTGTTGCCACCCAAATATAGCCATTTGTGTCCTGATATAAATCCGTAATTCGGTTATTACTTAATCCGTTTTCTTTATTTAAATTGATAAAAGACGTGTACACATCGTCGCGAATATCCTGCGACCACAATACAAAAGGCACAGCGTATAACAAGATTATTATAGCTAATCTATGCAATGCTCGAATGTAATGCGTTTTATAAAATGACATTGTTGATATTAGGTTAATTGTGTTAGATAAAAGTATAAATAATTTTTTAGTTGGCTGTCGAATAAAAATATCCTTTCTGATAAATCAAAGAAAATAGGCTGTTTTTGCTACTTTTGCTTAAACTAATTTTACTTAAAATGAAACGATTATTTTTCTTTTTTCTATTGATTGGAATAGCTTCTTCATTAAAAAGTCAAACGGCTTATCCTCAAAATTATTTTCGTGCTCCTTTGGATTTGAGAATATTGCTTTCGGGCACTTTTGGAGAGCTTCGTTCGGATCATTTTCATACGGGCATAGATATTAAAACTCGAGGAGTAGAAGGCGTTTGGGTATTTGCAGCTGCCGAAGGATATGTGAGTCGGGTAAAAGTTTCGCCCTTTGGAACCGGTAAAACAATATACTTAACACATCCAAATGGCTATGTAAGTGTTTATGGTCATTTAAGTAAATTCGAAGATAGTTTGGCGCAGTATGTTGAGCATGAACAATATGCAAGGCAATCTTTTTCGGTTGATTTGTTTCCTGAAAAAAATCGGTTTCACTATGCTAAGGGACAGCTAATTGCATATTCGGGTAATTCCGGTAGTTCTGGAGGACCTCATCTTCATTTCGAAATTCGCGATGGAAGAACGCAAGAACCAATCAATCCGCTGCTGTTTGGAATTCAAGTAAAGGATTATATAAGGCCTACTATACAATCGATACGTATTTATCCCGATGCGAATAAACCCTTCAATTTGGAATTGGCTGGCTGGGGCGAGCAATACCGCTTAAAGGCGGGCGATACCATAGGATTGCCAAAACGTTTTTACTTAGGAATCAATACCATTGACAAGCAAAATGACACAAAAAACAATAATGGAGTTTTTGAAGTGAATTTATTTCTCGATTCTGTTCAAATTTATGGAAACAGGCAGGAAAGACTTAATTTTTCGACAGGAAGATATATCAATGCATTTATAGATTACGCCTATTATTACACGTTTAAAAGGCGGTATCAGAAAGCCTATGTTGGAGAGCAAAACAAACTCGATATTTATACCAAAGTTAAAAACCAAGGCTTAATTACTTTGTCGGATACCAATATTCATAAAATTAGCTATCAGGTAAAAGATGCAAACGGAAATGTTTCAGTATTAAGCTTTTATTGTTTTAAAGATGATGCGCATAAATTCGAATCTTTGCCGGAGGATACGCTAAAGAAAGCCGTTTTTTACCCGAATCAAGAAAATGTTTATCAAACAAATAAACTAAAGCTGGTCGTTCCAGCACATGCTTTATACGATACGATGAATTTTCATTTTGATCAATTACCTGCCGATAAAATTAGTTATACGCCTATTTATCAGATAGGTAGAAAACAAGTGCCTTTACAGTCTTCTATTCAATTAAGCATAGAATCCGATTCTTTTCCTGAATCTATAAGATCGAAACTACTTTTGGCTGATATAGATCAGGGTCGTTTGGCAACGAGCAAATTAAGCTGGGACAAAAACAAAGCTACGGCTTCCATTCGGAGTTTTGGAAATTATACGCTGGTGGCAGATACTGTTCCGCCTTTGATTAAATGGATTCAGCCGCCTAAAACCAAGGACGGACAACAAATAAACAAGTTGAGTTTTAGTATTAAAGATGAGCTGAGCGGAATAGAATCGTACAGCGCTTTTTTAAATGGAAAATGGGTTTTATTTGAATATGATGCGAAGAATAATCTGATTTTTCAC
>JAFGHU010000035.1 GCA_016929955.1 Bacteroidales bacterium
CGCGCAAGTATATCGAGAATCCTTTTAAATCACTGTTTCCAGAGGTTTCCTCGTAGTTCTCAATATGATCCAATAGCGTTTTGAGCAATTTAACATGTTCCGACATCGTACTAATTTAATTAATTTATTACTATTTTGTTATTTGTATTACATTATTGTATTATATTTGCAAATATAATTCAAATACGTATCATAATAATGAAAAATTATAAATATCTTTTTTTTATTCTCACACTTTTACTTTTCTCGAGGATTGCATTTGCTCAGGATGGGCATTTAAAAGGCCAGATTCACGATGCCATAAACAATGAACCCTTGCCCTTTGCAAATGTTTTGGTAGTTGGAACCGACATAGGAGCCATAAGCGATTTGGATGGAAATTTTAAAATTACCGGACTTGCTCCGGGTTATATCAAATTGCAGGTCTCCTTTGTTGGATACCAAACCAGATTGAGTGAGGATATTTTTATAAGTAATTCAAATAGCCCTTTTATCGAAATCTATTTAGAGCCAAGTCAAAACGACTTAGATGAAGTGGTAGTAAAAGTAGACCCTTTTCAAAAAAAGGAAGAAGCGCCTATTTCTATGCAAAGTATTACAACTAGAGAAATTGAAAGCAATCCGGGCAGTAACCGCGATATTTCGCGCGTCATTCAATCTTTTCCGGGTGTTGGCTCCACTCCTGCTTTTCGGAATGATGTGATTATCAGAGGTGGTGGGCCATCAGAAAATCGCTTTTTTCTGGATGATGTTGAAATTCCCGTTTTGAATCATTTTTCAACACAAGGCGCCTCAGGAGGTCCGGTAGGAATTATCAATGCTGACTTTATCCGAAACGTTGATTTTTATTCCGCCGCATTTCCATCATCAAAATACAATGCACTCAGCGGCGTACTCGATTTTCATCAAATCGAAGGAAGTAAAGATAAAACAAACCTCCAGGCTACATTAGGTGCCAGCGAAGCTGCACTCACACTGGACGGACCTCTGGGAGATAAAACAAGTTATATTTTCTCCATTCGTCAGTCTTATCTTCAATTTTTATTTTCGGCCATCGGATTGCCATTTTTGCCAACTTTTTCTGATTATCAGCTTAAAGTAAAAACAAATCTGGATACTAAAAATCAGTTTACATTGATTAGCATCGGCTCTTTAGATCACCTTACACTAAATACCGGAATCGAAAATCCAACACCGGAGCAAGACTATATTTTAAGTCAAATACCGATAAATAATCAATGGAGCTATACCATTGGCCTTGTTTACAAACATTTTTTCGATAAGGGTCATCACACGTTTGTTTTAAGTCGGAATATGCTGAATAATGAGTTTTATAAATATCCCGACAATAACGAAAACCTAAGCAAGAGTTTCGATTATAACTCAAGAGAAGCAGAAAATAAGTTTAGATACGAATTGGATATCAAGAAAAACGACATCAAATACAATTTTACGGCCAATCTCGAATATGCCAAATATACCAACGAAACTGCTCAGCAAGTCTATGCCAACGATAGTTTGATCAATTTTAATTACAGTACCGAATTATCCCTGTTTAAATACGGAATATCCGGCCAGGCGACCAAACGATTTTTTGATAGGCGTTTGCTACTATCTCTCGGCATAAGATTCGATGCAAATAACTATAACGAGCATACCACTAATCTCCTCAACCAATTTTCGCCCCGCCTATCGAGTTCTTATTCCCTAACGGATAAAACTTTCCTGAATGCAGGTTTGGGTCGATATTTTCAGCAAGCGGCATATACAACGCTTGGGTACAGAAATAATTTCGGCGATTTAGTGAATTTAAACGATGTCCGTTTTATTGGTTTAAATCAGTATAATTTAGGCTTAGAGCATCGCTTCTCAGATCAGGTGTTGCTTTCGGTTGAGGGTTTTTACAAAGCCTATTTTCAATATCCCATTGATTTACTTAGCGGAGCTAGTTTAGCCAATCAAGGTGCAGCCTACAGCAGCGTTGCTGGTGCTGCTCCGGTAACTTTCACTGGTAAAGGTAAAGCCTATGGTTTTGAGATTTTAAATCGCTGGAACTACGAAACATTCTCTATATTAGCATCTTATACCTACGTTCAAAGTTTGTTTACTGATCTAAGCGACAACTATATTCCATCCTCATGGGATAGCAAACATTTGCTAACCATTACAGGATCGAAAGAATTGAAAAAAGATTGGCGTATCGGTTTTAAATGGCGCTATGTTGGCGGTTTACCTTATACACCTTATGATTTGGCAACTTCTGCCAAAATACAAGCTTGGGATGCGATCGGACAGCCATATCTGGATTATACCAGGCTCAATTCAGAACGATTTGCCGCTTTTCATCAATTGGATTTGAGAATTGACAAAAATTTCTTTTTTAAGAAATGGACGCTAATGTTGTATCTTGATATTCAAAATGCCTATAACTTTCAAAATAAAGGACAGGATTTTATTGTACGTGCAAAGAACAACGACGGCAGCTATGCAACAACCAATAACAATACCGAATATATTCTCGAATCCGTAGAAAATTGGTCAGGTACGGTTTTGCCCACCATAGGACTTATGATAAAACTGTAGCTATTTAATTAGCTGATTAATCATTAAAAAAAAACAAAATGAATATTAAAACCTTATTGCTTAGTTATCTATTGACCTTTATTGTTTTCCTTATTATTGATATGGCCTGGCTTGGATTTATTGCTAAAAATATATATCAAAAATATTTAGGTAACTTTCTTTCAGAAACTGTGAATTGGACAGCGGCCTTTATCTTTTACTTAATTTACATTATAGGGGTTTCCATATTTGCAATTTATCCGGCCGTTCATAAAGACTCCGCAATTAATGCTTTACTTATGGGTGCATTATTTGGTATATTTACCTACGCAACTTACGATTTAACAAATTTAGCCACCTTAAAAGGCTGGCCAATTCAGATTGTAATTATCGATATTATTTGGGGTGCTGTATTAACAGCAACAGTAAGCATATCAGGTTTTTACATAGTTAAATGGTTGCAATAATCCGAGAAATAGAATCATGAGAAAGATAGAAAAACCACTTTTTAACGGAAAACACCTTTATTACGCTTTTGTCGCCGGAAGCAAAAGAATACTTCATTATCAAACGGAAATTAACCTCATTAATGTATTTCCGGTAATGGACAAAGATACAGGGACCAATTTAGCCTCGACCGTACGCTCGGTCATTGACAATATAAAACCCCACAAATCCTATAAAACTACGCTCAATAGTATTGCCGATGCGGCCTTAATCGGAGCAAGAGGAAATTCGGGGGTGATCTTTGCGCAATTTCTTTATGGGCTCAACCGGGAAACCAAAAACACACAAAGCATTAGTTTTGCGGAATTTACGGAATCGGTAAATAAATCCATTCCCTATATGTACGAAGCCATATCGAATCCTGTAGAGGGCACAATACTTACGGTTATCAAAGAATGGTCGGCTTATTTAAACAGCCAAAAAGACACATTGGAAGATTTCAGAAAAATCCTGATCGACTCGCTACAAGTGCTCGAAAAATCGCTTAAAGAAACAACCACAAAATTAAAAGCCTTAAGTAAACACGGTGTTGTTGATGCCGGAGCCAAAGGTTTTGTCATCTTTATCAAAGGCATTATCGATTTTTTTAAGAATTGGAATATTCGCAATCTATATCTGGAACCAAGCGATGCGATTACGCTTGTTCATTCTGAGCATATGAAAGAAGAAGATATGAGCTATCGGTTTTGCACAGAAGCGGTACTTAAAAACATCACTATTAGCAAAACTGAATTGCAAAATCTATTGATTAAAAATGGCGATTCGGTTGTAGTTGCAGGTTCCGAAAGCATGTGTCGTATCCATGTGCATACCAATGCTCCGGCTCCTCTTTTTCATCAATTGAAAGACTTCGGAACCATAACTTTTCAGAAAGTTGATGATATGGTGCGCCAAATGGAAGTTGTAAGCCAGAGGAAATGGAATATTGCTATCGTCACAGATTCGACCTGC
>JAFGHU010000036.1 GCA_016929955.1 Bacteroidales bacterium
AAAATAACAGGCAAGATAAATTTTCGATATATTTGAATCCTAATATATAAACAATTAAATAATTAAATATAAATAGTATGAGAAAACAAATTTTAGGAACCTTTGTCCTTCTACTTTTTGCTTTTAGTTTTAGTAAGGCTCAACAAAGCTATGCTCCCTTTCTAAAAACCAGCCCTCAGGAAAAGACTGTTTTAGAGCTAAGTAACGAAATTAGCACGGCCTTAAACGCTAAAAATTTCGAAATTATAGGCCAATACAAGCCTATGCAATCGGATGATTTATTGGTTATTTGCTTTAGCAGAAAAGATTTAAAACAAGCAAGTCTTAGTTTTAAAGATAGAGGTGCATTAGCCTCTGTACTTAAAATCGGGTTGCAAAAAACGGGATCTTCAGTAACGCTTAGTTTGCAAAATCCGCTTTATATGTTTTATGCCTATTTCCGCGACGATTTTGATAAGCAAAAATCGGTTTTAACGCGTATAGATGCCGATGCTAAATCGATATTGTCCGGTTTATACGGAGAATTAATTCCTTTTGGTGGCGAGTTATCGGCAGATAAATTGATAAAATATCATTATAAAATGATGATGCCTTATTTTGATGATCCTAGCATCTTGGAAAACTACGACAGTTTTGAACAAGGACTTAGCCATATTCAGACTCGCTTGGAAAATGCTGTTGGTGTAAAAAAAGTGTATGAGCAGATTTTTGAAACGGAAAGGGTTGCTGTTTTTGGACTTGCTTTTCTTGATCCGGAAAAAGGGGAGTCCAAGTATCTACCAATTATTGGCGAAAGTCATCTGGCAGCAATGCCTTATGAAATTATTTTACAGGGAAACGAGGTGAGTATGTTGCCCGGAAAATATAGAATTGCACTCTATTGGCCGGATTTAACGATGGGGACTTTTATGAAAATAATGAGTACCCCCGGAAATATTGAAGACGCGTTTAAAGAGGTAACAGAAAAATAGGTGTTCCAACTTGATAAGATTAGCCACATTAAATTTGTAATGTGGCTTTTTTATTTCCATTCTACAATGGTACCTCGCGATTTATCCAACATATGTTGGGGCACTGTTTCCATAATGGTATGGGCAATACCTTCAATTAGTTTTGTTTTAGCCATTTTTCGTGTATAAACCAAGGCCACTTCGCGTAAAGGTATTATATCATCAAACTTACGAACCTGTAAGCGTCGTTTATCGTTAAATTCTAAACTGCTCAGCTCAGGAATTAAAGTATAGCCGCCTTCTTTATCAATGATGCGCATCAAAGTATCTATATTTCCTCCTTCAAATTCAAAAGGTAAGGCATCGGATTTGAAATCCTGAATATTGCATAAATTTATAACCTGATGTCGGAAACAGTGTCCATCACTTAGAAGCCAAATTTCGGGGGTTGCAATATCTTTTATTTCAATAATGGGTTGAATAGCAAATTGATGTTTTTGATTGGAATAAAGCATCATTTCTTCATAATACAAAGGATGTTCGATAATGCCCGGATTATTTAAAGGCGTGACTAAAATACCAACATCCAGTAAATCTTTTTTTAATCGTTCTTCGATGGCCTCGGTTACCAATTCTTCGACTTTAATTTTCACTTTGGGATATTTGGCTTTTAGGCGTCCTGTAAACAAAGGCAAGAGGTAAGGCGATATGGTGGGGATAACTCCAATTCGTATTTCACCGCTTATATCTTCTTTTTCTTCTTGAATTATTTTATGAATTCGTTCGTTTTCCGACAAAACAATACGTGCCTGTTCTATTACCTTTTCGCCCAGTAATGTTGGCATTACGGGCTGTTTGCTTCTGTCAAAAATAACAATACCAAGCTGTTCTTCAAGCTTTTTTATTTGCATACTAAGTGTGGGTTGCGTAACAAAACACTTATCTGCAGCTAATGCAAAGTGACGATAGGTGTCAACGGCCACGATATATTCTAGTTGTATTAAAGTAGTCATTTTGCAAATATAGACAAAAGCTATGACATTATAAAAATTATTGATTTGACATATATGTATTGAGGCCTTATCTTTGCATCATCAATAAATAAATAATACGATTTAATTAAATAATAAAAACAAATAAAATTATGGAAAATCAAGAACAAATTGTAAAAATGCCTGTTATAGGCGATATTGCGCCAGATTTTACCGCGGTAACAACCAAAGGGACCATTAAATTTTCTGATTTCGCGAAAGACAAGTGGGTGGTTTTATTCTCTCATCCTGCAGATTTTACGCCAGTTTGTACAACAGAAATGACCGGATTTGCTCTACGCAAGCCTGAATTCGACGCCTTAAACACAGAACTAATTGGATTAAGTATAGATAGTATTCACTCGCATTTGGCCTGGGTAAGCAATGTTCGCGAAAAAACGGGTGTATATTTCGATTTCCCAATCATCGCCGATATTGATATGAAAGTATCGAAATTATATGGTATGTTACAGCCCGGCGAAAGCGAAACAGCTGCTGTTCGTGCCGTATTCTTTATCGATCCAAAGAAAAAGATTCGTTTGGTGATGTATTATCCTTTAAATGTTGGCCGTAATATGAATGAAATTCTTCGCGCCCTAGATGCCTTGCAAGTTGCCGACGAAAAGAAAGTGGCTTTACCATTGGATTGGGTTAGAGGTCAAAAAGCAATAGTTCCACCACCAAAAACTTTAGATGAGATGAATGAGCGTATTAAAAGCAATTACGAAATGGTTGACTTTTATTTAGCAAAAAAAGACATCTAATCTCCGTAACGCATCATTTAATAAAAACCCGATCTCTTTTTTGGAGCTTGGGTTTTTTAATTTATATCCATTCGCTTGATGATACTGTTTATTGTATTTATTTCGTTTACAACGGTTTGCGAAGAAACAGTAGCGCCTGATAATGCATCAATATTTTGACGATATTGATGCTTTTTTTCGATACTACCAAGAAATTGCCTGAGCCACCATTTGGTTGAAATCTCATAGCCATGTTCTCCAGGATAATCAAGAATATTTACCAGAATTAATTCTTTTTGAAGGTTGTATACACTTAATATATAGAATTTCTCATAACGATTTTGATTTCTGTTTTCAATAGAACAGCCCCCTAATAAACATCCGTTTGCATAGGTTATTACTGCAATGCCTATAAACTCATTCTGCAGCGTTTTCAAATAGTAAAAATTTGAATTGTCGGCGTTTTCGGTATTTATCTCGGCATCGAAAAATTCAAATTTACAAACTTGCTTAAGCTGTTTTTTAACTTGCTTTTCTGCTTTATTCATAATCTTTTCGCTAATCACCGATTTAGTAACAGTTAAAGGGTTAAAGATTAGCACAATGAATAGGGAAACTATTTTCAACATTGTTTCTGAATTTAAAACATAAAACCAATACCCATATTAATAGATTTATCAGGCGAAGCGAGGTAATCATTATTTAACCAAGCTATATCGGCTTTTAAGACCAATTCGTTAGTTGGATAATAACTAATGCCTGCTATTAAAACTTTTCTATGACTTTTTGGGTTTTTTGATGCTCCCTCCACCAGACTATATTGCGTGTCGAAATTTTCATAACGTACAAAAGGAAGTAATCTGGTACTTGTTTTTGAGGATGCGAGCACATCATAGGCAACCTCGATATAGTAACCGAAAATTTCTTTTCCTAAATCGGTATTACCAAAAGCATTATAGGCTTCTGCATTTTTATTATAAGAATAAATGGCTTGTCCCCGCATTTGGAAGCCTTTGTTTTGATATTGAGCATCTAAACCTAACATACGAATAGCAATCACCGAACTATCGGCTTGCAGCATCAACGACTGATCTATATCCGCAATGTTTGAAAATAAACTCGACTGTGTTTTGCCAAAATATCCAGACACGCCTACTTTTAAATGCCTAATTCCATTATAATCTATTTTTGCACTTAAATTCGGGAAACGCACAACAGATTCAGCTCCTTTCTGTCTTCCGCCTCGGTATGCATCGTCAGAATCAAATTTAGCACTGCCATTATAACCCAAAAAACCATTCACCAAATAAATCTGATATTTCAATGCAAATTCCGGAATACGTCCAAATGCACCAAAACCAATTTCGCGCCAAGTTGTAGGAACAACTTTAGAATCTAGCATAGGGCGCTCAACACCGAAAAAAACAGGTGGTTCGTGATATTCATTTATATAGCCCATAGGAATAAGCAATAAGCCACCTTTTAGGTTGAAATATTTGCTCATTTTATAACTTAAATAGGCTTGTTCTACAAACACTTCTTTAACATGCTCTATTTCAATTTCGGTAAGCAGTTCCCATTTCGGCGAAAATGAATAACCCATTAAGAATACCATTCTATGAATATCGAGTTCGCCATTTGATATGGTATTAGTATTAAGAGGTTGATTATAATCGATTTGACCATAAGCGCCAAATTTTAATTTTGAAGTTTGATCTGCTTGATCATTATTAAAACTGCTTTGTGCATAGCTTAAGCCAAAAAATAAGGTAAATAATAAAGTTAGTTTTGTTTTCATAATTGCATGTTTGAATTTCTGTTGCAAAAATGCTATTATGCTTACTAACTCACAATCCCCATTATGCGGTATCTGGATGTTGTTTTTTGTTTATTTTTAGAAAATATTAACAAACAACCTATGAATCATTTAAAAATTTTCTTTTTTGTTCTTCTTTTGCCTCTAAATCTTCTTGCTCAGGAGTCGGGCAAACACTTTTTTGTTTTTTTAAACACAAATCCGAATAAAGAACAGCTCGATAGTGTTCGTATTGCTCAATTACAAGAGAAACATTTGGCCAATATAGATCGACTTTATACCGAAGGCAAAATAATTGCTGCAGGCCCATTTTATGGAGGCGGAGGTCTTTTTATTTTTAAGGAAAGTAGTATCGAAAACGTGCAAAATTTATTGCAAACCGATCCCGCCATCGCAGCCAAGCGTTTTCTGATCGAAATTTATCCGCTTCGCTTTATTGAGGGGCAAGTTTGTTCTTACGACGATCCTGCTGAAATGATTACGCATTCATTTATTCGTATTTTTCAACAGCGTTCCGAAAAAACAGAAAATAGCATGGGCAAACTTCTTCGTAATTATGGTAATGAGCTGTTAACCAGTGCTGTTTTTGAGTTAGATCAAGGTGGATTTGCTGTGCTAGACACTGACTTTGACATACTTAAAAAGCAAGTTCCAATCCTCCTAAATGATACCGAAGAAAAAGTGTCGATTCGACAATTGTATATTGCAAAAGGAACTTTTTGTAGAGCGTCGAAAAAATAGCTGTTCTTCGCATAAGATTGCGTAAATTTGCCGCCAATAAATAAGGATTATGGAAACAGTAGTTAGCGGAATTAGACCAACGGGGAATTTACATTTAGGCAATTATTTTGGTGCCGTTAAAAATTTTGTAAAGATGCAAGAAAATAGCAATGCCTATTTTTTTATTGCAGATTATCATTCGTTAACAACACACCCCACACCGGCTAATTTGCACGATAATGTGCGTTCCGTTTTAGCCGAATATTTGGCTTGCGGAATCGATCCTGAAAAAGCGTGCATCTACGTGCAAAGCGATGTTCCGGAAGTTGCGGAGTTGTATTTATTGCTCAACATGAATGCCTATTTAGGTGAATTAGAGCGTGTTACATCTTTTAAAGACAAGGTAAGGCAACAGCCCGATAATGTGAATGCCGGATTGCTAACCTATCCTACTTTAATGGCTGCTGATGTGATTATTCATAAAGCAGCAAAAGTTCCTGTTGGCAAAGATCAGGAACAAAATTTAGAGATGATGCGCACCTTTGCCCGACGTTTTAATCGAATGTATAAGAATGAATACTTCCCCATTCCTCAAGCTTATAATTTTGGCGAAAGCTTGGTTAAAATTCCGGGTTTAGATGGAAGTGGCAAAATGGGGAAATCGGAAGGTGAAGGCAATGCTATTTTTTTAGCTGAAGATCCAAAATCTATTCGAAAAAAAATAATGAAAGCAGTAACGGATAGCGGACCAAGCTCCGAAAATCAGCCAAAGCCCGATGTGATTCAGAATCTGTTCGATCTTATGGCTGTCGTTTCTTCGCAAGATACGGTTTCGCATTTCGATTCGCTTTGGAATAAGGCCGAGATTCGTTATGGCGATATGAAAAAGAAATTGGCCGAAGATGTCATAAACTTTACAAATCCTTTTCGTCAACGAATCCAAGATATGTATGAGGATACTGCTTATTTGAGTAAAGTAACTAAAATGGGTGCCGAGCAAGCCAGAGAAAGTGCTGCGCAAACAATTAAGGATGTTCGCGAAATTATGGGTATCCGTAAATTCTAAAGGCGTTCTTGATCCCTTCAAAATCTTCTATTATAATTTTTTACTGAATGATGCAGTTGCTCATAAATGAGTAATTTTGCAGCGATTTTAAATTGATATAACTTGAACGAAACTGCTAAAATACAAGAGACTGCCATATTAATTGGCGTAATTAATAAAGGTCAAGACGAAGCCAGAAGTAAGGAATATCTTGATGAGCTTGAGTTTTTGGTTGAAACTGCCGGTGCACGCACACTCAAACGCTTTGTGCAAAAGCTCCCAACTCCTGATAAGCGAACTTATGTTGGCTCCGGAAAATTAGAAGATATTAAAGCCTATATCGATTTCGAAGAGGTAGATATGGCCATTTTTGACGATGAATTAGGAGCCTCGCAAATACGAAACCTGGAAAAAGCTTTGGAAATAAAAGTTTTGGACAGAACCAATCTTATACTGGATATTTTTGCTAAACGTGCCCAAACAGCGCATGCCAAAACTCAAGTAGAACTTGCTCAATATCAATACTTATTGCCTCGATTAACGGGTATGTGGACGCACCTCGAAAGGCAACGAGGAGGAATTGGAATGCGTGGTCCCGGAGAAACAGAAATAGAAACTGACCGTCGGGTTATTCGCGATCGTATTTCATTATTAAAAGAACGACTTAAACAAATAGATAAGCAAATGGAAACCCAGCGTTCTAATCGCGGAAGCATGGTTCGTATTGCTTTGGTTGGATATACCAATGTGGGAAAATCTACTTTAATGAATCTATTGAGCAAATCAGAAGTGTTTGCCGAGAATAAACTGTTTGCTACACTCGATACAACGGTTAGAAAAGTGGTTATTGAAAATTTACCTTTTTTAATGTCGGATACCGTTGGGTTTATACGAAAACTGCCCCATGGATTGGTCGAGAGCTTTAAATCAACTTTAGACGAAGTTAGAGAAGCCGATTTACTTTTGCATATCGTGGATATTTCGCATCCCGATTTTGAAGAGCAAATTAATGTGGTTAAACAGACTTTATCTGAAATTAAAGCCGGCGATAAGCCTGTGCTTATGGTTTTTAATAAAATCGATGCTTTTACTTACACTCAAAAAGAAGCCGATGATTTAAGTCCGGAGAGTAAAGCAAATTATTCTCTGGAAGATTGGAAGAATACCTGGATGCATAAAGATAATGCTCCGGCCATTTTTATCTCCGCCAAAGAAAAAACAAACCTTAAAGAAATCCGCGAATTGATCTATGAGGAAGTAAAGAAAATTCATAGTATTCGCTATCCATACAACAACTATTTGTACTAATAAAAGTAACGCTGATGACTGATAAAACGGGTAATAAAAGAAAAGCAATATTGCTTGTCAATGTCGGGACTCCTGATAAACCGGAGCTCAGTAGCGTTCGAAAATACTTGTCAGAATTTCTCAACGATCCCTACGTTATTGATTTGCCTTGGTTGCTTCGTAAACTATTGGTCAATTTTATTATTGTGCCTTTTAGATCTCCAAAATCGACCAAACTGTATCAGCAGTTGTGGGAAAAAGAGGGGTCTCCTTTATTAACGAATACCCAAAAATTAGGAAACAAATTGGCCTTAAAAATGGGAGAGGACTACGCTGTTTTTATTGCTATGCGTTATGGAAATCCTTCGATACGAAAAGCATTAAAAGAAATTGCGTCGGGTAAGTTTTCAGAAGTAATAGTGCTTCCTTTGTTCCCGCAATATGCTTTGTCAACTACAGAAACAGCAATTCAAAAAGTATATAAAGAGGCAAAAAAAATAAATTTGATTCCTGCAATAAAAGTAGTTGACCAGTTTTATAATCATCCGGAATTTTTGAAAGCATGGTTGGCTCGTGCTCAGGAATATGACTTAAAAAAATACGATCATTTTGTTTTTTCTTACCATGGTTTGCCCTTGAGCCATATTCAGAAATCGCATCCTCAAAAAGACCTGACTACTTGCAATTGTACAGACATTATGCCCGATTTTGGAGCGCGTTGTTATAAGGCTACCTGCTATGCCACAAATCGATTATTGGTTGCTCAACTTGGATTGAAAGAAGCAGATTATTCCCTTGCATTCCAATCGCGATTAACTAAAAACTGGCTTAGCCCTTTTACCGACGAATTGGTAATTAAACTGGCCAAAGAAGGAAAAAAGCACATATTAATATTTGCGCCTGCTTTTGTTGCCGATTGTTTAGAAACCAAGGTAGAGCTGGGCATTGAATATGCTGAATTGTTTAAAAAGGCGGGAGGAGAAACTTTGAAACTCGTTGAAAGTTTAAACCATTCCGACGCCTGGGTTAGCGCTTTGGATTCTATTATAAAAGAGATTAATTAATTTTTCTTATCTGGGTGATTTGCGATAATGATTAGCCAATTTTTTCTATTTTTAGCTTATGATAACCTGGAACGATTTTGAAAAGATTGATATCCGCACGGGGACCATAATCCGTGCCGAAGCTTTTTTAAAAGCAAGAAAACCTGCCTATAAACTTTGGATTGATTTTGGCGAGTTGGGTATAAAAAAATCGAGTGCCCAAATTACTGATCATTATACCATAGAAGAATTAGTGGGTGAGCAAATAATTGCCGTAGTTAATTTTCCGCCAAAGCAAATTGCCGATTTTATTTCAGAGTGTTTGGTATTGGGGGCTTACACAAAAGAAGGCTCCGTAAATATACTGAAGCCTTCTTTTGTGTGTGAGAATGGTTTAAAGATTGGTTAGTTTTGCTTATCGGCAAACAAATCTTTTTTCTCGGTTTTTTCTACCACATCATGGTTTTTAAGTGTTTTAGAAACAGCGGTATAAGGACCTGTAATCACTTCTTGTCCTTCTTCAACACCTTCTAAAATCTGAATAATTGAGTTGTCTTGTATACCGGTTTTTACCGCTTTCATTTCAGCTTTGCCATCGATATATAAGAACACATATTCTTTAATTTCTTTTTTGGAAGTCGATTTTCCATCCGATTCATTTTTCTTTTCTTCACGCTTTTCTTTTGCAGATTGTAAGCGTCCGGTTGTATCGGCACGGGTAGTTACTGCCGCAATAGGAACAGTAAGTACATTACGCTCTGTATTTGTTTGAATATCAACAGAAGCCGACATTCCGGGGCGGAAAGGAGAATAAGTAGGATTGTTTTTTGGAATCAAATCCTGATAAGAACTGCTTAATATTCTGATTTTTACATCGAAATTAGTAACCTGATCAGCACTTGTTCCTTGTGTATTTGCCGAAGTCGCTATTTCTGTAACCAAGCCTTTAAACTCGCGATTCAAATAGGCATCTACTTCGATTAAGGTGGTATCGCTTAAATGAACACGAACGATATCATTTTCGCTCACTTCAACAACCACCTCCATATTGTTTAAGTTGGCAATACGCATAAGCTCTGTTCCTGCAGAAAACTGAGAAGCTCCCTGAACACGTTCGCCTCGCTCCACATTCAGTTTAGAAACGGTTCCATCCTGAGGGGCATAAACCGCTGTTCGGCTTAAATTTTCCTTAGCTTCGCGAAGGGTAGCGGCAGAGCTTTTTACTTGAAATTCAGCTGATTTTAGTGTTTGTTCAGCAGCATCTACTCTGGCTTGCGACACATCGTAAGTCGATTTGATACGTTCCATATCAGCGTCGGAAATCACTTTCTTTTCCCATAAAGCCAAATTCCGTTCGTAATCCAGTTTGTTTTTAATATTTTCGGCTTTTGCCTGAGCAAGGTTTGCTTTTGCATTGGCCTCGGCTGCCTTTTGCGAATTTAGTCCGGCTTCGGAACGTTCGTAAGCTGCAATGTATTGTTCCGGATCTATCTTAGCCAATAATTGACCGGCATGAACCATGTCGCCCTCAAGCACAGTTAATTCTACTACTTCTCCCGAAATAAACGGACTCACCATAATGTCTTTTTCCGGTTGAATTTTTCCGTTAGCAGTAACGGTTTCTATAATTGTGGCGGTCGTAACTTTTTCTACCGTAACTTTAGTAGCATCTGTTTTGCCTATTTTTCCGTTCTTTTTTAAGATGGCTAAAACAATAATTACAACGATTAGTCCACCGCCTATCCAATAAATTAACTTATTATTCATTCGTTTAGTTTTGTCAATTATGATCTGATTTATACTAGAATTTTAATGGAACACCCATATAAAAGTCAAGAATTTTTGTTTTGAAAATATAGTCGTATTTTGCCCGAAGCAAGTCTGACTCTGATTGCGTTAATCTGGATTTCGCCAAATTGTAATCCACAGAATTAAGCATGCCTAAAGAATATTTCTCTTGTGTATATTTAAATGCTTCTTTAAGCGAAGCTACAGTTGCTTTATTTGCGTGATACGTTTTGTAAGCAGCAATAGCATCATAATATTTTTGTTCGATATTTTTACGGAGCGTGTTTTTAGTCAATTCTAAATTGAATTTACTGTTTAAGTTCAATATTTCTGCCTGCTTAATACGTGTTGTTGTTTGATAAGCATTGAAAATTGGAACATTTAAAGAAATAGATAAATACTTGCCTAAATTATCGATCAATTGATCTCCAAAAGGAATAACCGGGGATGATGGATCGGTGCGGTCGATGATATAGGAATCGTAATACGCAGTGTTAACACCACCGCGCAGCGATAAAGATGGATAAGCGGCTCCGCGTGCAATCATTACACTTCTTTTCGAGCTTAACACATCCAATTCGGCACGTTTTATTTCAGGCATAAAATTAACGGCATTGGCATATACCTGTTCCGATGGAATTACAGAAAGTTCATCTGTAATTGCAATATCAGGGCGTTCTATTTCAAATTCTTCATTTGCCGGTAAATCTAATATTTGCAGTAAATCGAGATAAGAAAGACTTAAATTATTGTCTGCCTTTATTACATTTACTTCTTCCATCAATCCTTGAGCCTCAATTTCGAGCAAATCACCTTGGGGTAGCGTTCCGGCTTCAACTAAATTTCGAGTACGCTCAATTTGTTGCTTGGTAATATCGGCTTGGCTTTGCGCTACCATCAACATTTCGTGGTTGAAAAGAATATTTAGATAGGCTCCGGTTAATTGTAAAGCAATATCGTTTTCCATTTTCTCGGAATCGTAAAGGCTTGAGGTATAACTTAATTCGTTTTGCTTTACCGTATTGTAATTCTGAAATCCATCAAAAAGCGTTAATCCCGAACTAATTCCAAAATTGGCACTTCCGGTATTATTGCTTATGCCAAGATTTGTTGGGTCTTGAGATTTTCTCCAATTATAAGTATAAGACGATGTGGCGTTTAAAGTTGGTGCAAACTCAAATTTACTTTGTTTAAGTCCTGCTTGATCAGATTCTACTTGTAGTTTGCTTTGTTTTATTTGAATATTGTTTTCGAAAGCGTAGTTAATACAATCTTCGAGTGTCCAAACTTTTTGTGCAAAAACACTACTTACACTTAATGCAAATAGGAGGATGAAGCTTGAAACAAGATAGGAATTTATTTTAATAGAGGTCATAGTCTGTATTTTCTTTCAATTTACTAAATTAACAATTTTTAGTTAGGGTGTTTATTATTTAGCAGATATTTAGCATAAAATAAGCTAAAAATGTGCCAAACAAAATGCTTATCATCCTATTGTTTCTGAATTTTTGCTATTATATACTAGACGATATGCATTACGCATGGTTACATTTCGTTTTTATTATTTTCTCAATTATAAAACGCTAAACTTTAAGCGCTATTGTGTCAGGCAATTAATAGATTGCATCCGCGAATATCGCTATCGTCGAACCTTCCTAAAATTTCGAAATCCTGATTCTTGTGTATTTTTCCCAAATCTTTTGTTTCGATAAAGGAGAGTGAATTAATATTGGCTAAATCGATGATGTTTATTCCTCCCGACTGACTATCTGACAGTATATCAAACGGATCGTTGATATCGCGAATTAAAATCTTCATCCATAATGGCGTTTTAAAAATACCATTTCCATGCGAATAGGCTTGAGATAATAGCTCAGTCATACCATATTCCGAATGAATAGTGCGAATACCAAAGCCTGATTGGAGTTGGGTATGCAAATCTTCGCGAATCATTTCAATACGCCTACCTTTCATTCCTCCCGTTTCCATCACTATTGTGTTTTTTAATTGAAATTGATAGGCTTCAATCAAATCGAGTAGGGCATAAGACACACCGATTAAAATAATTTTTTGTCCTGAAGCATCTAATTTCTCGAGCTTATTTGCTAGTTCGCTTAAATTGTTTAAATAAAAACCACTGTTTTTGTTCTTGCTTTTCTTAATGAGTTTTTCAGCCATATATACAAGCGACGAATCTCCATTTTCGATATAGGAGGGTAATAAAGCAAGTACACAATAGTCCTCAATAGAGCCGTAAAACTGTTCAAATCCTGCAAAAAAGGAGTCTTCGTATAAAGTCAAATCCTGAACAAAATGCCTACTTCTGTTCAGCGCTGTTGTTCCACTACTTTTAAAAACAATTTGGGCTTCGCCTTGAATAAGGTTATGCGATTTAAAAAACGAAATAGGCAAAAAGGGGATTTTGGTGTAATGGCTTATTTTTTCAGGTTTAATAGGCAGTTGATCTACAAACTGGCGATATATTTCAATTCCATGGTATTGATAATCAAAAGCAAACAAACACAACTCGTTAAACTGTGCTTCGTTTTTTATTTGAAATAATTTTGCTCGATAATCGGTACTTGTCATGGTTTGCAAATATACGTCAGGAAATATATAGTATACAATTGTATACATACAAAAACAGCCATCAATTGAATTGACAGCTGTTTTAAAAATCTTAGTTTAGCGTATTATAAACCCAATTTCTTTTTAACTAATGGCAATACATTGATTCCTCCATCAGAATAAAGAATAATTTGCTCATTACCGTTTAAAATATAAGCAAACCCATTTTCTTTACCTACAGCTTTAATTGCTCTTTGAATACGTTCAATTAAAGGTTTGGTTAATTCTTGTTGTTTAGTTTGGATTTCATATTGAGCTTGTTGATTGAAAGCTTCAATACGTTGTTGAAGATCCATAATTTCTTTTTCTTTTGTCTGCTTAATAATTTGAGACATAGTTGCCTGTGTAGCTTGGTAATCGTTGATTTTTGCTTCATACTCATTTTGCATAGTCTTTAATTGACTTTCTAAAGAAGCAACATGAGCTTGCAATTTCGTATTTATAGAATCTTGACCAGGCATTAAACTTACAATCTGTGCAAAGTCAACATATCCGATTTTTACGTTAGTTTGAGCTTGAACATTCATACTTGCAACAAACAAAACAACAACTACAAAAGCTTTTAAAATATTTTTCATTCTTTTTTTTTATTAGATTTCAGTTTATTTTTTTCTAGCAGCCACATTTTGCAATGTTTTGCCTATCAATAGGGCGCAAATTTATAGTTTTATCCGAAACAAAACTGTCTTTTTAAGATTTTTTATTAATTATTCCTCTGCGTATTATAGCTATAGCCTAACTCTTCCAAAACTTCATCGCTAATATCTAGTTTAGGATCAGAAAAAAGTAAACTGGCACCCGACGATTTATCAAACACAACGCCAAGATTTTTTAATGCTGCAATTTTTTCGATAGCATTATAAACCCTTTCTTGAATAGGAAGCACTAATTCTTCTCTTTTTTTAAAGAGACTGCCATCCTGACCAAAAATTTCCTCCTGGAATTTTTTTACTTCGCGCTCACTATTGATGATTTCATCCTCGCGTTTACGCTTCATATCTTCGGGCAATAAAACTGCATCGGCCTGATATTTACGATAGAGTTGATCGATAACACTAAATTTTTTCTCGATTTCGGCTTGCATATCTTCGGCATATTGATCCAAAGAATTTTGTGCGTCCTGGTATTCAGGAATGTTTTGTAAAATATATTCGCTGTCGACTATGGCAAATTTTTGTGCATAGCCAAAAGTGACTGTGGTAAATAAAAAGGCTAAAAGGAAGCCCATCTTTAATTTTTTTCGTGTTTCCATGTTTCGAAGTTTTTTATTGAACTTTATTTTTATAAAGTACTTTATTATGCATTAAAGCATTATGAATTCCAAAACTATGCCAAGTTTAATCTAAGCTTTGATTAATTGAGAAATGGAATTGACTTCCTCCGGCATCGGGCATTCCTGGAACATCATCAAATCCATAGCCCCAGTCTAGTCCTAATAAACCAAACATAGGCAAGAATACACGAACACCTACACCCGCCGTTTTGTAGATTTCAAAAGGTCTGAAATTTGCAAAACTATCCCAGGAATTTCCGCCTTCTAAATAGCCCATCACGTAAATTGTTGCACTAGGATTTAAAGATAAAGGATAACGCAATTCCAAAGTAAATTTGTCGTAGATCACACCTCCTAAATTCGAATTGTTTACATAATTAGGCGTTAAACTTTCGTTGGCATATCCACGCATAGCAAGTATTTCGCGACCATCCATATTATTATATCCCGATAATCCATCTCCTCCTAAGAAAAAGCGATCGAAAGGAGTTACTCCAATATCTTTGTTGTAATAACCTAAGAATCCAAATTGTGCACGTGTGCTCAAAACCAAGTCGCCGGCAATAGATGAAAAGAAATTAGATTTGAATTTCCATTTATGATATTCTACCCATTTGTATTTTTCTTCATCGTCCATAGTGCTATAATCCTTGCTGGAGAATAAGGAATATGGTGGTGTAAGTTCAACCGTTAATCCCACATCCGAGCCACCGCGTGGATAAATAGGCTGGTCGGTTGAATTTCGATTAAGCGTAACTGTATAATTGAAATTATTAAACTGTCCGGTGCCATCGCCAAAGGTAAATATGTTGTAGTTGTTCAAATCGTATTGCTGCAGATTAATGCCCATATACATTTGGAAAAAATCGTCAGGCCATGTTAAACGGCGTCCAATACCAACTGTTAATCCATTGATAGCGAATGTATTGGTTGGGTCTACCGAATAATCGTAGCTTGTTTGTGCATATTTAGAGTGGTAAATAGAAACACTCAAAGCATTTGGTCTTTTTCCTCCAAGCCAAGGTTCTGTAAAGGAAGCGCTATAGCTCATATATCCGGCACCATAGGTTTGAAAACGGAGGCTTAATTTCTGGCCATCTCCGGAAGGAATAGGCTGATAGGATTTTTTATTAAAGATATTGCGAATGGAGAAGTTATTGAACGATAATCCTACAGTACCAATAATTCGTCCATATCCCCAACCCCCAGAAAGTTCAATTTGATCGGAAGATGTTTCTTCAACAGTATAGATAATATCTACAGTTCCGTCGATAGGATTGGGCTGTACATCGACCCCCATTTTTTCAGGATCGAAATACTTTAATTGCGCCAATTCGCGCTGAGTTCTTATAATGGCTTCGCGACTAAATAACTGTCCGGGGCGTGTTCTGAGTTCACGCACAATGACATGGTCGTTGGTCCTGGTATTTCCTTTTATAATGATGTTTTTAAGATAGGCCTGATCGCCTTCGCGAATTCGTATTTCAAGATCGATAGAATCGTTTTCTACTTGTACTTCTATTGGTTCAACATTGAAAAACAAATAACCGTTGTCCATGTATAAGGAGCTTACATCAGGACCGTTTTGACTAAACGATAAATTGGTTTCTAAAAGCTCTTTGTTGTAGGGATCTCCTTTTTTTATCTGTAAAACATTATCTAAAGCTTCATCAGAATAGATAGTATTACCAACCCACTTAATGTTACGGAAATAATACTTATTGCCTTCGTCAACCTTAATATCGATGGCCATGGTATTGTTTTTCTTGCGATATACGCTGTCGCTTATAATTTTCGCATCGCGATAGCCGAGTTTATTGTACCGCTCAATTAATAGGGCTTTGTCTTCTTCAAAATTATCAGGTACAAATTTTGATGATTTAAAAATCGTCATTCGGAAACTTTTATCAAAATAATCAGAAAAGTCTTTGCCTACTTTTGGCCATTTAAATGTTACAACATCTTTGATAAGATTGGCAGCTAACTCATCCGCATGTTTCAGAGGTCTGATAAATGCCTTTTCTTTTGTTTCTTTTAGTGCAGATTTAAGTTTGTCTGATTTTACTTCGTTATTCCCGATTATATTTATTTCGTCGATGCGAATACGGCTGTTTTTCTTTACTTTGATATCGAGTTGAACGCTGTTTGGACGCTTAGGGTCGGGCTTTTTAATTACTTCAACCTCAGTATTATAAAATCCTTTATCTACAAAATAACCTTCGATAATTTCTTTTGTGCGAATCATTAAGTTTTCGGTAACTACATCACCCGGAATTAGTTTTGATTTTTCTCGTAAAGTTTCTGTAGTGCTTTTATTTACGCCGGAAAAATTAAAGCTCGAAAGCCTTGGTCTTTCTTTGAGGGTAATATTAAGACTAACATTATCGTCGCGAACACCAATAACACCAATGCTAATATCTTCGAAAAGTCCTTGTTTCCATAGTTTACGAATAGCTATTGCTATATCATCACCCGGAATATTGATTTTTTTTCCGATAGTTAAACCGGATATAATCACTAAAGCATTTTCGTCGAGATACTCAATGCCACTTACTTCTATGGATTCTATGGTATAGGATTTAGGCTTTTCGTAATCTAAATTAATCAGCGCTGTTTCCTGTGCCATTAAAGGCGCGGTAAGAAGGAGAATGAATAAGAATGAAAAAGCACTTTTTAGGCTTTGTTTAGTGTATGTAAAATAATTTTTAATCTGCATCTTAGCTTACTTAGTTATCTGTTCACTTGTTTTGCCAAATCGTCTTTCGCGGGATTGATAATCGACGATGGCTTTGTAAAAATCTTCTTTCCCGAAATCGGGCCAATATTTAGGACAAAAATACAATTCGGTATAGGCAATCTGCCAAAGCATAAAATTACTTATTCGTTGCTCGCCACTGGTTCTAATCAAAAGTTCGGGGTCGGGCATAAAATGTGTATTCAAATGTTGATTTATCAAATCGCAATTGATATCTTCTGCATCTAAGTCACCCTTTTTTGCCTTTTCAGCAATTTGTTTTACTGCATTAACCATTTCACCACGAGAACTATAGCTTAAAGCCAATACGAGTGTCATTCTGTCGTTCGATTTCGTATTTTCTATAGCCTTAAGTAATTCGTTGTAGGTGTCTGGTTTTAAGCTTTTTAAATCGCCTATAGCTTGCAGGCGAATCTTGTTTTTATTGAGCGTTTCCGTTTCTTTGTTTATCGTTTTAACCAATAAACTCATTAGGGCGTCTACTTCTTTTTTAGGTCGATTCCAATTCTCTGTTGAGAAGGCATAGAGCGTAATATATTTTACGCCAATCTCAGCTGCTGCTTCAGCAGTGTTTCTAACAGCAGCAACTCCGTTTTCGTGACCAAAAACGCGTAATCTTCCACGCTCTTTGGCCCAGCGACCATTGCCATCCATTATAATGGCAATATGTTGCGGTAAACGTTTTGTGTCGATCTGCTCTTTAAAATTCATCGTGCAAATTTAGTATAATCATCCTACCTTCTTATTAAATTCCGACAACCCGTGTCTTTTTTTAATTGGAAGGCAAAAGTAATATTTAATCCATAAAAAATATACCAATCGTAATTGTATCCAGTGTAATTTATTGAAGACGGATTACCTGCGTATATATTATCTATTTTATCTGTAAAGGTTTTTCTGGCGCCCCAAAACAGATTCAGTCCAATTTTATTGACCGGATTAATTTTTATTCCTAAGCCAAAGGGCATACTGAAATCGTCTGCATAATCGGAACTGAAATAGCCCACACCACCAAAGATATAAGGCGTCCATAATCTGTTTCCTTCGCTGGTGGAATAAGGAAAGAAATTGAATTCTCCGGTAATTGCCAATTCATTTAATGATAGGTTTAAATCTGCTTCATTTTGCCCAAATGTCGCATTGTAATTAGCAGCATCGGAAACAATTGTAGTCTGTGTGGCTGATAGTCCAATACTTAGTCTGTCGTTGATATTGTATTTTAACAGCCCACCATAAGCCAAATCGCTGTCTTTAAAATGATCACTTGTATTGTAATCGCCTAAATAATAAGCTGCTCCTGCATAAGCGCCGACTTCAAAAGTCTGTGCTTTTACGTTTAATGTAAACAAAATAAGTATACTCAATACCAATATACTTGATTTTCTTTTTTCCTGAAGATAGCTCCAATTCGCCCCTTGTTTTTTCATATTAATTCCGTTTATCAATTCCCCATAAAAGTTTTGCTCGAATGGTAGAGAAAAAATGTTCTTCAGGTAAGCGAATCAGTTTAATCTCAAAGCTTTCTTTCTCGATAATTAAATCTTCGTTTGATTGAAAGCTTTGTGTACGAGCATCGAGACTCACAAAATAACTTTCTTCACGACCTTTTACTTGAATTCTCACCTTCTTATCATCTGGAATAACGAGTGGGCGTACTGATAAATTGTGAGGTGCAATGGGTGTTATTATAAAATTGTGTGCTTCAGGCGAAATAATTGGACCGCCTGTGCTTAAGGAATAGGCTGTTGAACCTGTTGGTGTAGCTATTATTAAACCATCTGCCCAATACGAATTTAAAAATACTTCATCGATATAAACATGAACCGATATCATAGAGTTTGGTTGTTGTTTATATACCGTTACTTCGTTTAAAGCAAAATTTTTATTGTCAAAAAGTTCGGCGTGAGAACTCAGCCGGATTAAACTCCTGGAATCGATATTAAAATCTCCTTTTTTTAAGGATGTGATGGCTTCTTTTATTTGTTCGCGATTAACACTGGATAAAAATCCCAAGCGCCCCATATTGATGCCCAATACCGGAATTTCAGAGTCGTGCACCATAGCAATCGTATTCAGCATATTGCCATCACCACCCAGCGAAATAATATAGTCTAGGTTTTCATTTTTCGCATTCGGACCTTTAAAAGTCAGGTATCCGTTTATATCCACCTTATGCTTTATCTCCTCTGCAAAAGGAGCGTAAAAAGAAGCCTCAAATTCAGCTTCCTTAAGCACCTCGATCAGCTCATTTAAAAACGGATAGGATGCATCAGCTAATGATTTACCGAAAATACCAATTCTCATGGAGTGTTTATTTATAATTAGCTACAAATGAATTATTTGCTAAAAATTTCTCCGCAAATTTAAACTTTTATAGTGGCTCAAAAAATTTAGGGCGACATTATTAACAATAATTAACGGATATGCTGCTATTCCTATAAACCAGAACATTCTTGCAAACTTTCCCTTGCGTAGCGAATTAAAAACATAGCCCTGTTTTAAACCCTTGCATTTTAGGAATTCATAAAACTTTCTAAAAAATTTTAGTTATTTTAGCATCTTAATAAAAATACATGTCTAAATATGCTCAATTTATTACTACAAACCGATTTCAAGAATAATGGTTCAAATACGGATTTAAAAAGATTTCGTCAGCAAAGTTTTATCATTGAGTATTTATACCGAAATGGAAAAGCTTCCAATCCGGAATTGGCCAAATTAACGAATATGAGCTCTCCAACCATTAATAAATTGATTGTGGAATTGATTGAGTATGGAATTGTGCAGGATTTGGGATATGGCGATTCTATTGGTGGAAGAAGACCCAATCTTTATGGAATAAACCCCAATGCTAAATACATTATTAGTATTGATATTGATTGCAGAATGATAAAAATGGGCGTTTTTAATTTGAGAAACGAAGCCGTATCTGAAATTATAACCTATTTTGATAATGTTAAAAATAAGCAACAGGTTTTTGAGGGAATTTTTAAACGATTGGATCAATTACTAAGTCAGTTGAATTATAAAACAAGCCGGTTTTTAGGTATCGGTATTTCGCTACCCGGATTAATTGAAGCCAAAACAGGAGAAACTTATAGCGATCTGCTAATTGATGGTTTGAGTCTGGAAGACGCTTTTCAGAACCGCTACGATCTCCCGACTTTTACGGGCAACGATTCGCGCGTAATGGCACTTGGCGAACAGGCCTTTGGCGCTGCGCGTAACAAAAACAATGTGCTTTGCATCAATATTTGTGATGGCATAGGCATGGGAATGATTGTAAACGGAAAAATTTATGAAGGAAAAAGCGGCTTTGCCGGTGAACTAGGTCATATTAATGTTGTTGATGACGGAGATTTATGTACTTGTGGTAAAAGAGGATGCCTCGAAACAGTTGCGTCGGGAACCGCACTTATTCATCTTGCCCAAAAAGGCATTTCTGAAGGAAAACAAAGTGTTCTTACCGAATTAACTCAAGGTGATCTGCATGAAATTCATGTGTCAACAATTATTAAAGCGCTGGAAAATGGAGATGCTTTTGCTATTGATTTATTTAGCAAAGCAGGTGCCTATTTAGGTAAAGGAATTGCCGGCTTAATTCATATTTTTAATCCTGAAATGGTCATAATTGGTGGAAAAGTAGCCAGAGCCCGCCATTTTCTGATTGATCCTATCCAACAAAGTTTAAATAAATATACTATCCACAGAATAAAGCAAGATACCGAGATTGTTACTTCTACTTTGGAAGAAAATGTAAAACTATTAGGCGCCGTAGCCATGGTGATGAATACCTTGTTTGAACAGGAAAATGCTTTGCTTAACTAAGTTTTAGTTGGCACATTTGCAAACTCTTTTCCCAAAGTAAATCTTGATTTTCTTTGTCGTAGGCTGCCGCTACTGCTTTTGCCTTTTGTTTGTTGACATAATAATGACCACTGCCTTGATTTTCTTTTGATGTGCTTGCTAAATATACTGATGTTGCTGCGCCAGAATGCCAGCTTGCACCGCCCATTCCCCAACCGGCATGCAATATTTTAGTGCTGATAACCCCGGGATGTAAGGCGTTGACCGTGATTTGATTTTGGTCAACTTCGCGAGCCAATTTAAAAGTAAACAATACATTACAAAGTTTAGAAAGTTCGTAAGCATCGTAGATATTGAAGCCTTTTTCTGCATTTAAGGCATTAAAATCAATCGTTGTGGCTTGTGCGTCGCTGGCAACATTTATTATTTTACACGATGTTTGCTTTTTTAAATGGGGCAAAAGCAAAAGGGTTAAATAAAATGGGGCCAGATGATTAATAGCAAAAGTACGCTCGAATCCATCTGCCGAATAAGCCAGTTTTTTTTCAATTACACCGGCATTATTAATAAGCACATCAAAAGCAGTGTTTAAAGAAAGCAATTGTTTAGCAAAAGTGCTCACTTCTTTTAAAGAAGCAAAATCGGCGCGGAATGCCTGTATTTCAGCGTTTGGAACTTGATTTAATATCCAGTTTTTTGTTTCGGAAAGTCGTTCTTCGTTTCTCCCATGAATAAAAACATGATGACCCAATTGCGCAAGTTCTAATGCGGTTTGTTTTCCAATACCATCAGTAGCGCCGGTGATAATCGTTTTCATAGCTTTTGTTTTTATCAAAAATACAAAAAACGCAGAAAAACCTAAAGCAAAAAAAAAGAGGCCTTAAGGCCTCTGAGTTTAATTTATCTGAACTTGTTCTGCAAATTCCGAATCGATTAAAATTCGACCGCAATACTCGCAAACAATAATTTTTTTATGCATTTTGATATCGAGTTGATGCTGTGGTGGAATTTTATTAAAACATCCTCCACAAGATTCTCTTTCAATTTGAACTACAGCTAGTCCGTTACGGGCATTGGCGCGAATTCTTTTGTAAGCAGTTAATAAACGAGGATCAATCTGCGCTTCCAACTCGGCCGATTTTTCCATCATTTCTTCTTCTTCTTTTTTTGTTTCCTCAACAATGTCGTTGAGCTCGGCGACTTTAATTTCTAAATCGTGTTTGCGCTCCTCTATTATTGCTGTATATTTTGCTATTTCTTCTTTGCGTGCTTCTAAATCAGCTGTATATTCTTTGATTCGCTTTTCGGCCAATTGAATTTCCAGGTTTTGAAATTCTAATTCTTTCGACAAAGAATCGTATTCGCGGTTATTGCGCACATTCATTTGCTGCTCCTCATACTTTTTAATCAAAAGCTGACTGTCGGCTATTTGTGCAGTCTTTTCAGAGATTTGACGTTCAAACTGCGCCGTTTCCTGAATATAATTGTCAATACGTGTTTCCAGTCCGGCAACCTCATCTTCTAAATCCTGAACTTCCAAAGGAAGCTCGCCACGGATAATCCTGATTTTATCAATTTGAGAGTCAATGTGTTGCAAAGCATAAAGAGCATTCAAACGTTTTTCATTTGAAACTTCATCTTCTGATTTTTTATATTGAATAACTGGAGTTACTTCTTCTTCAACTTCCGTCTTTTTCTTTGCCATTTTTTTTCGAATTATATTATACTATAAGTAATTAACGACGTTTGTATTACGTTCCGAATTTCGGACTGCAAAGTTAGGAAATTTTTTGTTTAGATAATCAACTAAAAGTTGTTTTGTAAATTGTTCACTTTCATAATGTCCGATATCCACGATTAACAGCTGATTATTTGCCTCAAAAAATTCGTGATATTTAATATCGGCACTTATAAAGACGTCTGCTCCTGCTGCTTTGGCATCGTTTATTAAAAAGCTGCCACTTCCTCCGCAATAGGCAATTTTTTTCACTTTTTTGCCAAGTGTGGTACTAAAACGAATGCACGAGCTTCCGGTTTTTTTCTTTAAAAAAGTTAAAAAATCATGCTCATTCATGGGTTTATCTAAATACCCGAGCATTCCTGCTCCCGATTTAGACCATTCATTTTCTAAACGGTAAATATCATAAGCAGGTTCTTCGTAAGGATGGATTTGTTTTAATGTTTGTATGATGTTGCTTTGTAAATAGCTCGGAAAAACAACTTCTATCTTGTCTTCTGGCTCATAATGAATTTGATTTTTTTTACCCACAAAAGGCCGACTTCCTTCCAGCGCCTGAAATGAACCCTGTCCTTCGCTTTTAAAACTACAGGAATTGTAATTTCCAATAGATCCTGCTCCGGCATCGAATAAGGCTTTGAGTAAATTATTGCTATGTGCTTTAGGGATAAAAACACTTAGTTTTTTTAAGGTTTCTGCTTTGGGCTGAAGAATTTCCAAATTGCTTAATCCTAATTTTTGTCCCAGAATATGGTTTACCCCCTCAAAAACATTATCTAAATTGGTATGTATTGCATAGATAGCAATATCGTTTTTAATGGCTTTTTGAATGATGCGCTCAACCATATTGCTGCCCGTAATTTTTTTTAAAGATTTAAAAATGAGCGGGTGATGAGCGATTATCAATTCCGCATTTTCGTCGATTGCATCTTTTAAAATAGCTTCTGTTACATCAAGACAAACAATGGCACGATCAACACTTTTGTTTTTGTCGCCAATTAATAAGCCGCTATTGTCGTAGTTTTCTTGCAAATACAATGGCGCTAAGTCTTCTAAAGCATCACAAATATCTTTAATTTTCATAGGGCTGATATTAAGTTTTTGCTAAAATACAATACATCACTGAAAAAGAGCTATTATTGTAACGAAAAAGCTTGGCAGACGTACAAGTTGCCATAATTTTATTCCGCGCTTTGTAAAAATAATTATTGGTGAGTTTCTACGGTTTACTTTTATTGCCATTTTCATTGCTCTACGGAATAGTTACCTGGATTAGGAATAAGCTATTCGATTGGGCTATTCTGAAAGAAACCGAACATCAAATCCCTATAATTTCTGTGGGTAATTTAAGCATGGGAGGTACCGGCAAAACACCCATGGTCGAATATCTTATTCGTTTACTTAAAGACGATTATAAACTGTCTACTTTAAGTAGAGGTTATGGAAGAAAAACAAAGGGTTTTGTTCTTGCTGATATAAATTCGAAGGCGATTAGCATAGGCGACGAATCACTGCAATATGCGCTTAAATTTGACCATATCCATGTAGCGGTATCAGAAAACAGGAACAAAGGCGTTGAAGAATTATTAAAAAGAGTTCCTGATTTAGAATTGGTTTTGCTTGATGATGCTTTTCAACATCGTTATATTAAACCCGGATTAAATATTTTATTGACAGAGTATTATCGTTTGTATACGGATAATTATGTGTTTCCCTCCGGGAGTTTGCGCGAATTTAGATTTGGAGCCGAACGCGCTGATATTGTTGTGGTTACTAAAACACCCGTCACCTTGTCGCCCATTACTCGCCGCAGAATAGCCAGTGAGTTGCACTTGAAAAAGCATCAACTTTTACTCTTTTCTAAAATAGAATACGGCGAATTAATTCCCTATTCCTCCTTTAGTTTAAAACGATTAAAAAAGCGTTATTCAAATATCATTTTGTTTACCGGCATTGCCAATAATTATCCTTTGCAAGATCATCTGCGCCAGTTTTGTTCAGAGTTAACCGTACTTACTTTTTCCGATCATCACCACTTTAATCAAAAAGATGTAGTGGAAATACTAAAAACGTATAATACGATTATCGGTAAAAACAAAATTCTGGTAACAACCGAAAAAGACATTATGCGTTTAAAAGATTTTGATAAATCTTATCTGTTTAACGAAATCCCATTATTGTATATCCCTATCCGTATTGTTTTTCATAATGGAGATGGTGATCTATTAGCGGATAAAATTTCTTCTTATTTAAGCCATTCGAAAAGACTGATCAAAGAAATTTAAAAAGATTGGATTGTTATTTTTGTGTCGAAATAGCTTTGCAAGCTCTTTTGTTGCATTTCTATGCATTCATTAAATCACGAATAACAACCGAAGCTATAAAATTTCCAAAAATAGCCGGCATATAGGAAATGGTTCCTACGGTTGTTTTTTTATTTGCTTCATTTTCAACAAACATAACGCTTTCGGGGTTTGCTAATTCGGAGGAGAAAACAACCTGAAATCCTTTGTAAATGGAAAAATGGCGTAATCGTTTTCGTAGGAGGCGCGCGAGTCGATCGTTATACGATTCTGCAATATCGGCAATTTGAACTTTAGAAGGATCGATTCTTCCTCCGGCGCCCATAGAGCTAATCAGTTTATGGCCATTATGCAATGCTTTGTTTATCAATCTGATTTTAGGCGATAAAGTGTCGATGGCATCTACTACATAATCATACTTTTCTGCCATAATTTCATCAATACGTTCGTCGCGTAAATATTCTTGATAAGCTTGAATTTCTAAATTTGGATTGATATCCAAAAGACGTGTTTTCATTAAACTGGCTTTCTCTTTTCCTTCGGTACTTTTGAGTGCCAATAACTGCCTGTTTCTATTGCTCGGATGAATAGTATCGCCATCAATTATTGTCATTTTACCTATGCCCGCTCGAGCCAGTTGTTCAGCGGCATAAGCGCCAACTCCGCCTAATCCTACCACGATCACATGCGCTTTTCTAAGCCTATTCAGCTTTTCGCTTCCAATCAATAATTCGGTTCGTTCTTCCCAATGCACGGTGTTCATTTTTTGCAAAAGTAAATGCTTTGTCCGAAAATAAAAAACCTCATTTTGACTATTCAAAATGAGGTTTTAATACTCTTTGATAAGGGATTATTTTACAGAATCCATATACATTAGTAATTCCACAACTTTGGTTGAATAACCCATTTCGTTATCGTACCAGGAAACTACTTTTACAAAATTATCGTTCAAAGAAATACCGGCATTTGCATCAAATACTGAAGTACAAGTTGCACCAACAAAATCTTGTGAAACAACATCTTCTTCGGTATAACCTAAAATTCCTTTTAGTTCGTTTTCAGAAGCTTTTTTCATAGCTGCTTTAATCTCTTCGTAAGTAGCACCCTTGGCTAATTTACAAGTTAAATCAACAACGGAAACATCTCCGGTAGGCACTCTAAAGGCCATTCCGGTTAATTTTCCGTTTAATTCAGGAATTACTTTTCCTACAGCTTTGGCTGCTCCGGTTGAGCTTGGAATGATATTTAAAGAAGCTGCTCTTCCGCCGCGCCAATCTTTCATGCTTGGGCCATCAACGGTTTTTTGAGTCGCTGTCATCGCATGAACGGTAGTCATTAAACCTTCGGTAATGCCATAATTGTCGTTTAAAACTTTCGCAATTGGGGCAAGGCAATTTGTTGTGCAAGAGGCATTTGAAACCATATGCATATCGTTTGTATACGATTTATGGTTTACACCCATCACAAACATTGGCGTATCATCTTTTGATGGCGCTGACATAACCACTTTTTTTGCACCGGCATCCAAATGACCTTGTGCTTTTTCCTTGGTTAAAAACAAACCTGTTGATTCAACCACATACTCTGCATTTACTTCATTCCATTTTAAATCAGCAGGATTTTTTTCAGCAGTCACACGGATTGCTTTTCCGTTAACCACTAATTTTCCGTCTTTTACTTCAATATCGCCATCAAAACGACCATGAACAGAGTCGAATTTTAACATATAAGCCATATAATCAACTTCAATAAGGTCGTTAATTCCAACGATTTCAATATTTGGTTGTTTCATTGCTGCACGAAAAACCAATCGACCGATTCTTCCGAATCCGTTAATCCC
>JAFGHU010000037.1 GCA_016929955.1 Bacteroidales bacterium
ATCAATCTATATAACTTTAGGTTCTGGAGAATACAACCTGTTTTGGCATCTAAAAAAGGATGAAGAATATGCCAAGGGGCATCTTTCTTGGGATGAATATTATTCAACCTATGACTACCGATTAAAAGAAAAATATAGATTGAGGTACTAAAATGTTGTTTTTTATTTATTGCCAGAAAATCTGCCGAAGGAAGAGGAGTTTGGTATAGTATAGAGGAAAATAGTTAGATTGTTTTAATTGTTAAAGTACTGAATAATAGTCTGATGAAGTGTGTTGTAAATGATACTCTGGCCACTGCCAGTCAAACGCTCTAACCAACTGAGCTAATCCCCCATTTGAGGCTGCAAACGTAAAAAATTTCTTTATTTACAAGGCTTTAACTCAAATCAAAAAATGATTGATTTTTTAAGTGTTCTCAAAGCATTCTCGAATTTACCGGATTTCAGAAAGTGTAACAAGACCTTATTTTTTCGGAAATTTATCAAGCACTAAATTTAGATGTATACCATGTTCCAGATAAGCTTTCAGGCCGTCTAAAACAGTTGTAAATCCACCGGTACTATCTTTTATAGCTCGAATTAAATCCTCACCTTGTAAAGCATAGCCGTAATTTTGAATGCGTACAAGCGCAGTTTCATCAGAAAACGCAGTAAATTCATAGTCAACGCTTGTTTTAGGCTCGCCCCATACCGTTGAAATAAGTTGGTTGGGAATAATCTTTTTTACAAATACCTGTGTTGAAGCGCCATACATTTCCCATTCCCAGGTCACGGTTTTTCCCGCTTCCAATTTTCCGCTGGATTTCGTAAACCAAAAATGACGTGTAATATCAGGATCTATAAAAGCTTGAAAAACCTCAGCAACCGGTTTTCGAATTAGCATTTGAGCTTCAATGATCACATTAGAATCTTCCATAATAAATTCATATTTAATGCTTTAAAGTATCTTTTCTGCTACTTTGTTGTTTTTCCGCCCATGGCCGTAAATACACTGTCGATGGGATCCCAAAGTTCGATTTTATTGCCTTCGGCATCCAAAATATGCACAAATTTTCCATAATCATAAGACTCAATTTCGTCAACAATCGTCACACCGTTTGCCCTTAATTTTTCGACTAAGCCTTCGATATTCTGAACACGGTAATTAATCATAAATTCCTTTCTCGATGGCGCAAAATACTCACTTCCTTTTTTAAAAGGACTCCATTGGAGGTAATTAATTTCATCTGGTCGATGCGCATTTCTAAATTCAAAACTAGAACCCCATTCGTTGGTTTCGAGGCCGAGATTTTTTGCATACCATGCTTTTAGCTCACTTGGATTATCAGAAAAGAAGAAAATTCCACCTATACCGGTTACTTTGGGTTTTGTATCATTCATAATGTGCTCTTTTTTAGTTAAATTGTTTATTCCTATACAAGAAAAGTTTTTGTTTGGAAATGAAACGTCAAACCAAGTTTCCATTTCATTTTCATTGATTTTCTTTATTGTCCATCGTGCTTTTCCTCCCGGAACAAAATTTTCGATGAATTCTGTTTCAAAAACAAACCGTGTATCGCTTGATAAAGAATCGTTTAGAACGTATTGATTGATATAGCCTTCCTTATTAAACTGTCTGAATACGATAACTCTTCTGCTTTTGTCGTAGCTGATAAAGCCTTTATCCATATGGGTTTCTCCTTCCGGATTTATACTAGTTGCATCAAATTTTGATTCGTTTTTAACCTCAATATAGTTTCCGTCCATTATGGATTTAAAGCTCGATACAATTATAGATTTCTCACTTCCAAAACCTTCCCCTGTTCCTTGCCATTCGCCCAAAAGAAAATTTAATTTTTCAAGCGGATTTGTTTGACCATAGCTTAAGCCAAAAGACAAAATTATTCCGAGCATTAAACAAATTACTTTTCGCATGTGTTTATATTTTGATTGTTTTTGATAAATTATATTGTTCGGAATCGTCTAAAACCATTCCAAATTTGTCTTAAATAAGGGATCAATCCAATTGTAGCAATTGGATATAATTGCCATTTGCATCGTCAAAAATCGCCTCATATCCAAAATCCGTTTTCACCGGATCTTTTTTAAATAAAACCCCTTTCGCTTTGAGCTCAGCAGTGGTTTCATAAATATTTTCTGCACTAAAGGAGATAACAGGAATGCCCAAGGCATACAATTTGTTTTTATAGGTTTTAGCGATTTCTATCCCTCCGGGTTCGGTGGGTTCTAAAAGCAACATTACGCCATCACTATCGAGCTTCGATTTTACAATGGCAATATAATTTTCTGGCGAGAACATAACTTCTTCAAAACCTAAAACTTTAGTATAATGGTTAAAGGCTTTTACCGGATCTTCTACAAAAACGCTTACCATAGCAATTTTCATTGGATGTTTATTTTGTCCCATCGTATTTAATATTATTGTGATTGTAAAAATAAATGTAAATAATGATTTCATTTTTTTATTTTGTTGTATGCGTATCGAAGATAAGCATATAAATTAAACGAGAAAGATATAATTAAATTCTGCTTGATATACAGTTATTAGGCTATCCTGATTTTGTTAACTTAATTTAACCCGCATTTTCGTATGCAGCTCTTAACCAGTCTATTGTTTCATTGTCGATATCGCTTAAATCGCTCAACTTTATTTTATGCGAACACATGGAATTGCTTGTATTTATGCTTTCAAGTTTTCCTTTTGCTTCCTGACCTTTTAGATTGATGCCAATCTCGAATCGTGTTTTAGTGGCTGGCTGTAAAATGGCAAATTGTTTTTTTCGTCTCAAACTTACATAAGCCACTTTTGGTGCTATTTCTATATCCTTGCCAAATTTTTGGATTTCCAAAAGCAGATGATCGTATAGCGCTTTAAAGTGCTCCTTACCTTGGTATTGTTTATCAATTAAATCCGTGGTATTATTTGCCGAACCGGCGTCGGAACCTTTTGCTTTATGCGCCACCAGGTTGGCAAATCCATGCGTAAAAGCATGCTGCTCTTTGAGAAATTTAATGATTTGGCTATGTTTTTCAATTTTCTCGTGCTGCACAATTTTAATCCATTCATCCAGCGTTTTACCAGTGTTTTTATGCAGGTTTTCGATCATTGTTTGTTCTGCTTTGTCCATTATCCAAATTTTTAATTAATAGAAGCAATCAGCTGTTTTTCATCAGTATAGCCTAACATACACAATACTGTAGGTACGCGGAAACTACTATACAATCGTTATTAATGATTATTCCAATTGCTTCAAATATACATTATACTCAAGGTCTTTTTCTTAGTAAAAACGGCCAAACTTGCATTTTATAAATTTTTTAACATTGCTAATCTATTTCCGAAATAAAACAGTGTTCAATTAAATAGTGTTGATTTACAGCAAATTGACATCGTCAAAAACAAAAAATTACAATACTTTCTATTTGTTTTGTCCTTTAAAAGGAACAAATCCCTATTTATATAGCTTGTCTTTTATTCAGTTTATGCGAAATCGCTATTTTTGAAGAAAATATAAAAGGGTGTTGCAACTTCCTATCACAAAAAATAATGTAGCAAAATGAAAAACCGATCTGTAATCACAACCGTAACCTTAAGCTTTATTCTATTTTTTTCAAGCGCTTTAATAGCTCTTCAGGCCCAAACAGTTAAACTTAAACTGATCGAAACCAGCGATGTGCATGGTGCACTTTTCCCTTGGGATTTTAAAAATGATAAGCCGGCTTCAACTAGCCTGGCGCAAGTGTATACTTATGTTCAGGAGCAAAGAGCGGATCAAAGTCAATCGGTTATTTTACTCGACAATGGCGATATTTTACAAGGTCAGCCGCTCGTTTACTATTCAAATTTCGAAAAACCGGAGGCAGAGCATATTTGTGCCAGCGTGATGAATTATATGAAATACGATGCGGCTACAATTGGCAATCACGATATTGAAGCCGGGCATCCAGTCTATGATAAACTGGAAAAAGAGTTTGATTTTCCTTGGATGGCTGCCAATGCCGTGGTTACTGAAAAAGGCCAACCTTATTTTAAGCCCTATTCTGTTTTTATTCGCGACGGCGTTAAAATTGTAGTTTTAGGACTGATTACACCCGGTATTCCCATGTGGTTGCCCCAAAATATTTGGAGTGGCATCGATTTTCAGGATATGGTAAAAACGGCAGATAAATGGGTAAAAATCATCCAGGAAAAAGAAAATCCTGATGTGTTAATCGGACTTTTTCATGCGGGTGTTGATGCCAATTATAACGGACAATCATCCACGATGAATCGGAATGAAAATGCTTCGCAGCTGGTGGCTGAACAAGTTCCGGGTTTTGATGTTGTATTTGTTGGTCACGATCACAATTCTTGGAATTATTGGGTGAACGATTCGCAAGGGAATAAAGTGCTCATTCTTGGAACGCAAAGCGCTGCCCGCACAGCAACTGAGGCCACGATTATTCTTAATAGAAACACTAAAACCAATACTTGGGAAAAAGAGATTACCGGAAATGTTATTCAAATAAAAGATTTTGAGCCGGATCTAGCATTTATGAAAAAATTTGAACCGGAGATAGAAGAAGTAAAAGCTTATGTTGCTAAACCCATTGGCGAATTTACAGAGACTATTTCTTCTCAAGCTTCTTTCTTTGGCGATTCTCCTTTTATCGATTTTATTCAAGAAATTCAATTGGATCTTACCAAAGCCGACGTTTCTTTTGCAGCGCCACTTTCTTTTAATGCCGAAATTAAAAAAGGAGAAGTTTATGTCCGCGATATGTTTAATTTATACAAATACGAAAACTTATTGTACACCATAAGAATAAGCGGACAAGAAATAAAAGATTACCTCGAATATTCTTACGGTCAATGGTTTAATCAGATGAAAGATGAGAACGACCATTTGCTAAAATTCAAATTCGATTCCGATGGAAAGCTGATTCTCGCTCATGGGAAACCCCAATTGGCGGCTAGTTATTATAATTTCTCTTCTGCAGCCGGAATCATTTATACCGTTGATCTAAGAAAACCAGAAGGTTCAAAAATAACTATTCTTTCCATGGCTGATGGTCGACCCTTCGATATAAAAAAGAATTATACGGTAGCTGTGAATTCTTATCGAGGAAACGGAGGAGGAGGTCATCTAACGCTTGGCGCTAAAATTCCGGACAGCGAACTTGCAGATAGAGTCATTACATCCACACCAAAAGATCTTCGTTATTATTTAATGAAATGGATAGAAAAGGAAAAAATAGTAACGCCAAAACCCTTAAATAATTGGACAGTTATACCAAACGATTGGTGGGAAAAAGGGAAAGAGAAAGATACCCAGCTTATGTTTTAATTTTGATAGAAAAAGCCCATTGACACGTATTTATAACTAAATTGAAAAAGCAATGAAAATCAGAATAAAGTTCTACAGCATAGGGATATACAGTGTCTTAATAAGTTTTTTATTATTTTCGTGCAATAATCCGGACGACAAAACAAAAAAGTCTGAACAAGCCCATTTAAAAATCAGACAACAGGTTGATACCATTGGATTTACTCAATATCCTTGGCAATTGGATAGTATCTTTGCGCGAATGGATGTGGGAGATAAAATAAGCACAGAATCTGTTTATAAAATGGCCATTTGTCCGCACGACGATTATGCCTACGCCGGCGGTCTGTATGCGAAGACTTTAAACGGAATTAAAGCAAAAACCATAATATTGATTGGCGTTGCACATAAAGCCCAAAAATTTAATTTGGAGAACAAGCTTGTTTTCGGATCCTTCGATGTTTGGAGTGGAACGTATGGTGATATCACTATTTCGCCACTTCGGGATAAGCTATTGAAAAAAATGGCGAAAGAGAGCTATATCGTTCACGATAGTATGATGCAAGTGGAGCATTCTTTAGAGGCAATTACACCTTTTCTTCAGCGCAATAATAAAGCCCTAGAAATTGTTCCATTTTTAGTTCCTCATTCGCAATTCCATAAAATGGAAGTCTTTGCTCAAGAATTAGCCACAGCATTGGCTGAATTGATGAAAGAGGAAAACCTTGACTATGGAAAAGATATCGCTATTGTAATTTCTACCGATGCCATTCATTATGGCGATGTAGATTGGAGTAGCGACAAAATGGCTCCATTTGGAGTGGATGATAAAGGAACGGCAAGAGTCATAGAAAAAGAACATGCAATTATTGATCAATGTTTAGTGGGAGACGTGAGCACAGAAAAAGCTAGATTATTTAGCGAAACAATGCTGGAAGCTGATGATTTCAGAGTGTATAAATGGTATTGGTGCGGTCGATATGATGTACCTTTCGGAATGATGTTTGCCAACGATTTAAATGCGCTAATCCATCATAAACCATTAAGCGGAAATTTAATTGATTACCGCAGCAGTTTGCACAATAAGCCTATCGAAACAAAAGATATTGGTATGGGCGTTACTGCCGATGCGCATCAAAGGCATTGGGTGGGTTATGTTGGAGTGGTATACAAATAAAAGCATCCTATAAGATAAACAAGGAGAGAAAATGATTGAAATCTATTATAAAAATAAGCAGATAAAAAAGCATCAATCTATCGATGAAATCGAATATTTTCCAAACAAGATTTTCAGTATCCGCTTTATTGGTTATGCTAGTTCCGATTTGGAAGCAATTTCAGAAAAATTTGGCCTTGATTTAACTTCTTTCAGTAAAAAGGAAGATTTGGAAATAAGTTCGCATTATATTGAATCTGAAGACCAACTGTCTTTAAATTTTACGATTCCAAACTATACTTCCAATAATTTTTTTGAGGAAAAAGATATTTATATTTTAATTAAAAACGATATTGTATTTACTTTTCTTTCCTCAGAAATTGAAGAAAATTTCAATCAGATAACACAGTTTATTTATAATTTCGAGAACACAAAACTTGACACCTACCATCACCTTTTCATTTTTCAAATTGGAGTAATCTCTGATTACTATGCGGATATTGTTGAATTAATCTCAAAAAAAATTAAGGATCTTTTCCAAAAGACGCTAAAATCGAATCAATTTAAAGAGAGTGATTTGGATAATATTGCGGAATTGAGGTATAATAACCTCCTGATTAGAGAATCGCTTTCTGAGTTTCAAAGGATTCTGCTTCTGTTAAAAAAGAGCGATAAAAATAAGGATAATATTTTCGATAAGGTTAATGAAGAAATTGATGACCTTACCGTAATAGCAGATTATTTACAATATAATTTCAATAGATTAGACGACTTGAATGGGAACATTAATGGCAAGATCGAATTAGAGCAAAACAAAATTTTTAAAATCCTGACCATTATTACCGTATGCATTTCATTACCTACTTTAATTGTAGGTGTTTATGGGATGAATTTTAAATATATGCCGGAACTCAATTGGGTTTTGGGATATCCGATAATAGTTCTCGTTCTAATACTAAGTTTCATCTTTCCTTTAATTTATTTTAAAAGAAAGAAATGGTTCTGATTAGGCTTAAAATGAGCACTTTGAAAAAATCAACGACGTATTTTCCAACCATTGACAATATGGAACTCTTTTTTTATATCTGCTTATCAATAAAATAAAAAAGGCTATGGATGAAATCTATCTGAAGAAAGGCAAAAAATGGCAGGAAGAAATTAAGCAATTGCAAGCCATTGTTCTGGATTGTCACTTAACAGAAGAATTGAAATGGGGTTGGCCTTGCTATTCCTATCAAAATAAAAACATAGTGTTAATTCATGGGTTTAAAGAATACTGTGCCCTTTTGTTTATGAAAGGCGCGCTGTTGAATGATACGCACGGTATCTTAGTTCAACAAACGGAGCATGTGCAAGCAGCTCGTCAGATTCGCTTTTGCAATGTTCAGGAAATAGTGGAACTGGAACCTGTTTTGAAAGCCTATATTTATGAAGCTATTGAAGTGGAAAAAGCAGGATTGAAAGTGCATTTTAAAACGACTTCGGAATTTCCTATTCCGGAAGAATTTCAAAAAAAATTAAACGAAAATCCAACTTTGAAAACTGCTTTTGAATCGTTGACACCGGGAAGACAAAGAGCCTACAAGCTTTATTTTTCGGCTGCTAAACAATCCAAAACACGCGAATCGCGAATCGAAAAACAGATTCCCCAAATTCTGAGCGGAAAAGGTTTGAATGATTAATAAAATTAAGTAGATGGAAAAACCTGAACATCGGGTTAACTTAAGCGAATCGTAAAAGTAAAAAAAATGATGCAATTACGTGATAGCTAAAGACTAATTTTCGCAAGCATCGCCAATACAATTGGGTTTTTCTTCGGGTTTTTTAATCAAATTAAGGGCTAATGCCAAATCATAAAATTTACAACCAAGGCAAATTCCAAAAGCCACTTCGAAAAAGATTACCGTAAGGCAAATCAGACAGAGCATGCAAACCGGTTCAAAAAACGAAATATCATTCAATAGATAAAGCGATAAGATAAAAATCAAGCCCGATAGAGTCAATCCCATACTCCAGGCAAATTTCTTTTGAATGGCGCCAATATAAAGGGGTTTTTGTTTTCGCACGAGCAAACTCCCGATAAGCATAGTGGGTGAAAATTTAGGGTTGATAAAGATTCCAATCAGAAAATTAAGCATTAAAAATCCTGAAACATAGGGTATTACAATATAATTTTGTAAAATAAACCCATTTATAAAAGCAATAAGACCCAACAAAAACATAAGGCCTCCGCTAGCTCGCATGGCTCTTTCGTTTAAAACTTTATAGCTGATATCTTCTTTGTATTCTCCAAAACTAATGAATGACATAATTTCTTTTTTTTAAGGGATGCAAAAGTAGATGTTTATCAATTATTGCAAATAAGATTTGCTGGCTTTATGATTTAAATAACATTTTATCCGTTTTTCAGTTTCGATTCATGTTCAATAAAAAAATTTTAAAATCAACGCAACCTTTTAACGGCTTTCTTCCTCTTTAGATTATATGCAAAAAAAAATGATAACCATGAAAATAAAGTATGTCCTGATTTGTCTCGTTTTTTTAATGAGTATTTCTATTCTTCGCGCGCAAAATAGCGCCGAAATTAATAATGAAACACAAATCCCCAGAGGATTATTTAACGCAACCAGTATTGGGGTTTTAAGCGGTTCATCACAAAATCAACAAGCGGCACCTTTCTCCTTTCTTTCGCTTATGCTCTATCAATTCGATGATAATTTTGCAGCCGGAGCCGGATTAGGAATCGATTTTTTAGAAGAGTCCTATATTCCGATAGTCGCAGATTTGCGCTATTATTTGAGAGGAACCCGCTTTTCCCCATTTCTTTTTACACAAGCCGGATATAGTATTCCGACGCAAAAAAGTGCTAGTCAGGAAATTATAAATACACACTATTCTATTTGGCCTTATCCTTATCCTCAAGCCGAAGATGTGGAACCTCGTGGAGGTTTTCAGATCAATCCGGGTTTTGGAGTTCGGCATATGTTTCATAGTACTTTTGGTTTGGAGATATCCTTTGCCTATCATTTTCAAAGGCTAAGCTATCAGTACAATTCAAACACGCGTTTAGAAACAGATTATAATCGATTGAATATCAGAATTGGCATCCTATTTCAATAAAAATATATAAAAATGAAAAAGCTAAGAAATATACTTGTACTGTTTGTTGTTGTTTTTATGGCAACTTCTTGCGACGATAAAATAACCGAAGTTTTTGTTGGCAATAGTCCTATTTATATGAGTTACGAAGATTTGTCGAAAGCAATACAGCAAACAAGCGCTCAGGATTTAAATAATCCGGGGAAAATCTATTTTAAAGATGATTATTTATTTGTCATCGAAGAAAAACAAGGCGTCCATATTTTTAACAATTCCGATCCTGCGGTTCCGAAAAATCTGAGTTTTATCGAAGTTCCCGGCGTAGTGGATATGGCCATAAAAGGCGATGTGCTTTATGTGGATTCTTATGTCGATTTTGTGGCGCTAAGTTTGGCCGATATGAATAATATTGTGGAGTTAAAACGGATGAAAGATGTATTCCCTTATACGCTTCCGGCCTATAACGAAGAGTATCCGCTTGCCCAAATTGATAGGGAAAAAGGTGTGGTTATTGGCTGGGAAATAAAAACGATAAGACAAGAAGTCGAAAATCAGTATTATCCCATTTATTGGGAAGGTGGAATGTTTTTTGATGCCTTAAGTTCATCCTATTCTGCCAATGCGGCGGGATTGAGCAGTGGCGGTTTTGGTGTTGGAGGTTCTATGGCTCGCTTTGGAATTAGCGAAAATACCTTATATACCGTTGATAATAGTCAATTGCATATTTTCGATATTACCGATGCCGCTAATCCAATTTTTTATGGCGATTATTATGCAGGTTGGGGCATAGAAACGCTCTTTATTTCGGGTGAAAAACTGTTTTTAGGAAGTCAGAATGGCGTTTTTATTTATGACATTATCTTGCCCAGAGTTCCTCAATATTTAAGTCAGTTTTGGCATATGACCGGCTGCGATCCTGTAGTCGTTTCGGATACTTTGGCTTATGTAACATTAAGAGGAGGAAATGCGTGCGGAAATACATTAAATCGCTTAGATGTTCTATCAGTGGCCGATTGTACGAATCCGAAATTAGTGTCCACTTTTGCTATGGAAGGCCCTTATGGTTTGGGAATAGATGGAAAAACGCTTTTTGTTTGTGATGGCGTCGCAGGTTTAAAAATTTACGATGTTACCGATCCTTTACATATTGATCAGCACATGATTGCCAACTTCCCCGGTATAGTCGCAATTGATGTTATTCCTATTAACGGACTATTGTTTATGGTTGCGGAAGATGGATTTTATCAATACAATTACGATGATTTGACTAATATTCTGTTGCTTAGTAAAATAATAGTTTATAAGGACGATAAATAAAAAATGAAAAAGAAGAAAACAGAATGCATCTCGACTAATTCGTATCTTTGAAAATGTCAATATAGAACAGCGCTGACTTGTGAACGAGAAGCATTTAGAAGAAATAATAAATGGTTGTAAAAAAGGGAAAAGAAGATCTCAGGAAATGCTGTATCGTGAATATTCCGGAAAAATGTATGCCGTTTGTCTTTATTATGCAGGAAATAAGTCGGAAGCCGAAGATTTTTTGCACAATGGATTCATAAAAGTGTTTAAATACATAAAACAATACCGTAAAGAAGGTGCTTTTGTTTCTTGGATGAGGAAGATTTTTATGCATACTGCCTTGGAGAAATACAAACAAAAACAATTGTTGATACAGTCTGAGGACGAAAATAGCAAGGCGCATCAGGCAACGATAGAAGAGGATATCTTAAGTCGCATTGCAGCAGAAGATTTGATAAGGATAATACAACAGCTTTCGCCGGCATACCGTATGGTTTTTAATTTATTCGCTGTCGAAGGGTATTCGCATAAGGAAATTAGTGAAATATTGGGTATTTCAGAAGGGACATCGAAATCGAATTTATCGCGGGCACGAAATATTTTGCAAGCACAGGTAAAGACTCATTTTGAGTTAAGTAGAAGTAGGTTATGAGTAAGTATAAGAATCATATAGATAAGCAAATTCAGCAAAAGCTGCTTCAAGCGGAAATTGCTCCTCCGGCGGCGCTATGGAAAGGGATTGATTCTGCTCTGGCCTTGCAGAAGAAAACGGCAACGATCTTACTTGTTAAGCGTTTTGCTTATGCTGCGGCAGTACTTTTGATTGCATTTCTGACTTTCTACCTCATTCGCTCGGAAAGAAATCTTCCTCCTTCAGAAAATAAATTGGCAATACAATTAACAACGGATAGTTTAACTCTTGAAGCTGAAACAGCTTCTAAAAAGTCGATAGAATTATCTATTCCTGAGGCGAGTACTCCAATTGAAATTGCAAGTATTCAGGTAAATAATACGGCAGAAATCAAACCAACCAATCAAAACAAATCTTTAACCGTAACGACAAAAGCACCTCAAACACAAAGCAAAAGGATTGATTATACATCGGAAAGAATAGCATTTGTCGCATTAAGATTAAAGCATTCCGGAGAACTTTCTTCGTTTCCAAAAAGAGAAATAAATGAAGTAAAGTTGTTTAAACGAAATGCGATAAAACAGCTGGAAAGACTGGATGAATTTGCTAATTTATTGGCAGAACAAACTCAGTCATCAACAAACAAAGGATGGTCGATAGGTTTAGCTTACGCTCCAACTTCGATAGATAGAGGTTCTGGAATCTTTACACCGAATTCAGATGCCTTATATGCGGATGCAAGCTCCGAAATGAGTTTTGTTTCTGAAAAAGATATTCCTGCTTATTCGGGTGGTGTCAATTTAGTTTATCAGATTTCTGATCGCTGGAGTTTTCAATCAGGTCTTTATTATTTAAAGCAGGGACAACGCATTGAGAATTTTGGTGTTTTAGAAAATTCGGTCAATGCCAGCAACATCTCTAACTCGTATTTTGGAAATATTATTATTACGAATACGGATATGCTCGCCGCTTCGGCAGAAATGGCGAATTACACTCAACTTACAGAAGAGATTACGTTTACGCGTTTCAATACGGATTTACTTCAGCGTTTTGAATTGATTGAAATCCCATTTATTGCCAGTTATAAAATGATTGATCGAAAAACCATTTTGTCTGTTTTAGTAGGAATAAATTCCGGAATTTTGGTTGGTAACCAAGTCTATTTTTCCGAAAATTCATCGGTTTCTATAGGTAAAACGGAAGCTGTTAATACATTCATTTATAAGAGTATACTTGGTGTTTCTGTCGAATATCCTTTAATGCGAAAACTTTATTTGAACTTTTCGCCCACTTTCAAATACCAATTGAATAATTTCAATAAAAACGCAATTGTTAGCGAACGGCTCAACTATTTGGAGTTTAAAACAGGAATTAATTACAGGTTCTAAAATCGAAATCCCCTTTAGTATTAAAAAATGCATTCGTGCATCCGTGGCTATAATTTTTCCACTTTCGAAGGGATGCCTTTGGCAGAATGCACGAATGAATAATCCTTATTCTTCTTTCTCAATATAATAGCCTTTGCGCGATAAAAGATGATCGAGATTCGCAATTCCTAAAACAAAGATTGCGGTAACAATAGAAGTATGTTCCTGATATTCGGGAATGCTTTTGTTGTACATGTCGCGCTCCGTATGCCAAATTTCTCCGTAATTAAAATCATAGCCTTTGCTGTCTTCAATTCTAAAAGTCAGCGTTGGAATCCCATTCAAAGCAAAATAAGCATGGTCTGAACCGCCTGCTCTGGTTGGTTTTGTGCTTGGTTTACGCTCGCTCAGCGTAAAAGGAAAATCAGGATTGATATCGTTTAAAGGTTCTACGATCTTTTCCATATCTTTATACATAGCCGCAGGAACACTAATGCCGGTGGGCACTGTTGGGCCGCCATCACGGTTCAAATAATTCGAAATTTTGCCCCATTTATTTTCATGATTTTCTACCCAGCTTTTCGATCCGTATAAACCGAATTCTTCACCTGCCCACAAACAAGCTAAAATAGTGCGTTTAGGTTTTCCTCCCGCAGCCATTATCAAACGCGCTGCTTCCATAGTTGGCGTTGCTCCCGAGCCGTCATCAACACCTCCTGAAGCTACATCAAAAGCATCCAAATGGCCGCCCATCATCACATATTCATCGGGGAATTCTGTTCCGGGAATAATTCCAATCACATTATAGTATTTGATAGGCCCCATTTTAAAATGATTGCGAATATCAAATTCCAATTCAAAGCTTTGTCTTTCTTTCACCATTTGCTCAATAATTGCATATTGATGTTCGTCCAATTTAATATCCGGAACAGTTGGCAAATTCTCGAAAGTCATATCCGGAAGATTTTTTCGGTCGTAAAGCGCACGAATAGGAAGGCTAGCCGATTGAATTATACCCAAAATACCGGCTGCTTTCATTTGCGAATAAAACAAAGCAGGTTCATCAGCGTAAGGAAGCATTTCTTTTTGTTCCTCATTTTTATGTCCCCAATTGTAGGCTCTGATTTCTCTGTTTTGTTTTTCTATATCGGCATTAAGCGCAATTATTGAATCTCTGACATGATCAGCTTTTGCTGAATAATCGATAGGCCAACCGTTGTTTTTACCTGAAATTAAAACCCAAGCGCCTTTAAGTTTGCCTTTCATACGGTTAAATTCTGCTTGTGTTTTTGGTTCGATGAGTACATGTCCTTTTTGAACGCCTTTTGTACCTGATGTGTAGGATGGTGTTGCAAAATGAAGTTGAAAACCATTGTCGCTTAGCATTCTGCCAAACCAAGGGCCTCGGTTAAAACCAACAGGCAATGTTCCGGAATAATCCATTTCCACCTGCAGACCCCATTCTTTAAATTTATAGGCTACCCATTCGGCTGCATTTTCATAAGCATCGGAGCCAATAAGCCGACCACCAAAGCGATTGCATAATACAGCCAAATGATCCATAGTTTGGTTATCGGACTGCCCAATCTCAATTATTTTTTTGACTACTTTTTTTGATTGAGCATTAACAGTGAAATTTACAATGAATAGAAAGGATAAGACGAAAAGTAATTGTTTCATAAGTTTTTGATTTTAATTTGGTTAATTATTAAATCAGTATCGTTCTTTTGTTTGTGTTTTTTAAGAATGCATAAAAGTATAAAATTATCTTAAAATTGAATGTGAATAGCGCTAAGTTTTATGCAAACCAATGAAAACATTTACATTTGCCGCTGAATAGTAAATAGTATCCATTACAGATGCTTAATTAATTAAATAGGTTTATAATCTATGCATAAATTTAACGTAGCCGATACTTACAAAGCATTGCAATCGGAAATTTGCACAAAGCTCGAACAACTTGATGGTCAGGTTGTATTTGAAACAGACCAATGGGCCAAACCCCTGGGTAAGGGAATTACTAAAATATTAACGCAGGGCGATGCCATTGAAAAAGCAGCAGTAAACTATTCTGTAGTTAATGGGAAACTTAGTTCTGCCATGCAACACGCATTGAATATAGAAGAAGAGGATGGCTATTTTGCGACAGGAGTTTCTTCCATTATTCATCCCCAAAATCCTCACGCACCAATTATTCATATGAATGTCAGGTATTTTGAGTTGGGCTCAGGAAAAGCCTGGTTTGGTGGAGGTATCGATCTTACGCCTCATTATGTAAATGAAAGTGATGCGAAAGAATTTCATCAGGAACTGAAAGAGATTTGCGATAAATACGATGCGAATTATTATACGGCTTTTAAGCAAGAAGCCGATGATTATTTTTATTTGCCTCATCGTGAAGAAACAAGAGGAATAGGAGGTATTTTCTTTGATCATCGCGAGGTTATAAATCAAGAAAAGTTTGAGCATTTTCTGGCGTTTACTAGCGATTTAGCCAAAGCTTATCCCGTTATTTATGCTGCACTTTTGAATAAAAACAGGAATGCACCTTTTAAATCAACAGAAAAACAGTGGCAGAATTTAAGGCGAGGCCGTTATGTAGAATTTAATTTGCTTTACGATAGAGGTACAAAATTTGGATTGGAATCGAATGGGCGTACAGAATCTATTTTATTAAGCCTGCCGCCGGATGCGTCATGGGTTTATCAATCTGAACCTCAAGCACATTCGGCCGAAGCAAAAACACTAGCCTTATTAAAAAAAGGAGTGAATTGGCTGGATCTGGATAGGGAATCAGAAGTGAGGCTGTGAGATTCTGCTCCGGTACGAAAAACCAGACGACACTATGGCGGAAAATCACTGATGTATAAGCTTGCAGATCAAATTTAATTGACACATAATTCCTCTTATTGTAAGCCTCATTTTTTACTCCAATAAATTTATTTGAATTAAATGTAAAAAATTTGTTAATTCTAATTGATTTTCACTATATTAGTAATCTTAAACTGAAAATCACAAAACGGAACCCATCTATGCCAATATAACTGAACTAACCCAATGAAAAGCAATCCGGAACTCCTTATTACTGAACAAAACCGCATAAAATACTTCGAGCAAATTTATCAAGTTTCCAAAGCCTTATTGGATGTTCAGAATGAACAAGAAATCTATCGTATTTTGTGTAAGGCAATCAGTAGGATATTGCCTGAGGCTTATTTTGTTATAAGCAAACTTATGCCTGACAATAAAAATTTTAGGATAATGGAAAGCTATGGCTTTGATCCTTTTTTTAATACCATTAAAAAGTTAGTTGGCAAAGATCCGTATACGATAAATTTTCCGCTGAATAAGCTTACAGAAGATCAAAAGCACTCCTTTGAAAACAGAAAAATGTTTTATTTTTCAGGGGGTATTTACGACTTAACAAATGGAAGAATTAATAAAACCATTAGCAAGGCCATTGAAAAACTATTGGATATCAAGGTTGTTTGTGCTTTAAGTTTTTCGGTGGACACCAAGTATTATGGCGGAATGTCTTTCTTTATTCCAAAGTCGGTCGATAAAACAAGGCATTTTAACGAAGATATGGTGATGTATATTGAGACACTTTCCAATCTTGCCTCGGCATTTATTCAAAAATTGCGTAATCAAAACGACGCAATGCAATACGAAGCTGAATATAAGTTTTCTCAAGAAAAATTTAAGGAGCTTGTAAATCAAATTAACGATTTAGTTTGGATTGCTAATGGTGATGGTTCCGGAGTTGTTGATTTAAATAATTCGTTTGAAAAACTATATGGTTATTCGTCCACCGTATTTAATAGGGATGCTGATTTTTGGTTAAAAATTGTTCTTGATGAAGATAAGAAAATAGCGAAAGATAGCCATAACGAACTTTTAAAAAAAGGGAATTCAGAAGCAATATACCGCATTATCAGAAATGATGGAGAGATAAGATGGTTGCGCGATCGTAAATCGATTATTTATGATGCGAAAGGTAGGGCTATCCAAATGGGAGGCAAGGCCACGGATATTACAGAGCAAAAGAAATTGGAAGAGCGTTTGCATATCGTTGATTTTGCATTAGAGGCTTCACCTACCGCTGTTGGACTAGCAGATTTCAGCGGGATATTGTTTTATGCCAATAATGCTTATGCAAAACTTTGGGGCTATCAAAATAAAAAAGAGCTCATTGGCAAACATGTATCAGAATTTGCCTTTTCAAAAGAACAGGTAAGCGAAGTCTTGTCAACCATTAAAAAGGGAGATCCCTATTATGGTGAAGGCGAATCCATTCGGCGAGATGGCAAACGCTTTAATAATCTCATATCAGCTGCTCTCGTAAAATCGCCTGAAGGAAAACCAATTTGTATGATGGCTCTTTTTGTAGATATTACGGAACGTAAAACAAACGAACGCATCATCCAAGATAAAAACAAGCAGTTAGAGGAGCTGATTTCCACAAAAGATAAATTGTTTTCTATTATTGCGCACGATTTAAAAAGTCCTTTCAATGCTATTTTGGGTTTGTCGGATATTTTAGTTTCGGATTATCACAAAATGACCGACACAGATCGCTTACACATCATTGATTTGTTTCAAGCGGCTTCAAAAAATGCCTTTGATCTCTTAGAAAATTTATTGGATTGGGCCAGAATACAAAGGGGAAAAATTAAGATAAAAAAAGAACCTCTGCAGATTAAAGATTTGGTGAAAGACAGTATTAAACCTTATTTGATTAGAGCCATTAACAAGCAAATCTCCGTCGAAAATGATATCCCTGAAGAGCTTTCAATCTTAGCGGATAAAAATACTATGCGAACGGTAATCCGGAATATTTTTAGTAATGCAACCAAATTTACACCTAAAGGAGGCGAAATAAGTTTTAGTGCAATTAAGAAAAAGAACCAGGTAGAACTAATTATCAAGGACAATGGCGTAGGAATGAATAAAGAAAAACTGAAGAATTTATTTAAAGTTGATCTGAGTCAATCTACCATGGGAACAGAGAGTGAAAGAGGAACCGGATTGGGCTTGCTTGTTTGCAAAGAGTTTATGGCTAAAAATGACGGTGATATTAGAGTGAATAGCGAGCCGAGTAAAGGGAGTGTTTTTAGTCTTTTATTGCCTGAAACTTAATTATGAAAAGTCCGAGCAAAAAACAGTCGGCTGATCTCGAAATTGCTTATCCGTATATACTTTGATAAATCGCCTTTAGGCAGATTAAGCAAAAGCCCCTACATTTGTTGCTTTATCAAGGAATATAAGGAAAAGAATGGCAAAAAAAATTATCAATCTGGGAATTTTAGCTCATGTAGATGCCGGCAAAACTACGCTAACAGAGCATTTACTGTATCTCGGTGGCGCCATTAAAAAACCAGGTAATGTTGATAAAGGAACTGTGCAAACCGATTTTCTTCCTATCGAAAAAGAAAGAGGCATTTCTGTTCGTTCGGCATCATCAACGTTTTTTTGGAAAGAGGTGCAAATAAATTTAATTGATACACCCGGTCATATCGATTTTTCGGCCGAAGTTGAGCGTTCATTAAGTATTTTGGACGCAGCAATTTTGGTTATATCTGCAGTTGAAGGTGTTCAAGCACATACCGAAAATATTTGGTTGGCTTTAAAAGAGCATAAAATTCCAACACTCTTATTTATTAATAAAATAGATCGTATAGGGGCTGATAAAGACGCTGTAATTCAGGAAATTAAACAGGATTTATCTGCGAATAGTATACTCCTTCAAGAGTTAAAAAAAGACAGCCATGTGGAAACAATTCAAATAGTCGACGTATGGAATAATCCTTTATTCAAAAATGAACTTACAGAAGAAATTTCGAATGTCGATGACCTTATTATGGAGCACTATTTGGAAGGTCAATCCATTTCATTAACAGAGTTAGAAAACAGTTTTAAAAAAGCGATTGCTCGTTTTCAACTTTTTCCGGTTTTAATGGGTGCAGCAAAAAATGAAATCGGTGTAAACGAATTGCTCGATGCAATAGTTCGCTTTTTACCTTTTGCAAAAGGAAAGGAAGAAGATCCTTTTTCTGCAGTCGTTTTTAAGGTCGAACACAATAAAAAATTCGGAAAAATTGCCGGAATTCGATTGTATGGAGGGAAGCTTGCTCCGCGCGATATAGTTCAAAATGCCACGCAAAATACCGAAGAAAAAGTTAGTTTAATAAAACGTTATAATGCCGGAAAAATAGAGGATGAAGCTTTTGTAGTTGCCGGCGATGTGGCGACAGTTTGTGGTTTATCGGAAGTCCGCGTTGGAGATGTACTAGGCACTATCGATTTTATTCCCAATGAAATTAAATTAAACAGCCCTTTGCTCACGGTTCAGATTCGACCAGAAAATGAAAATGATTATCCGAATTTGGCTGAAGCTTTGCAACAATTAACCGATGAAGATCCGGCGCTTGCGTTTGATTGGCTGCGCGAAGAAAAAGAATTGCATTTAAGCATTATGGGTTGGATTCAGATTGAAGTATTGGAGCGGATTTTAGAGAATCGATTCGGAATTCGTGCAAAATTTGATAATCCAACGGTCATCTACAAAGAAAGTCCAAAAAAGATGGGCGTAGGTTTTGCCCGTTATTGGATGCCAAAACCTTGTTGGGCGATAGTGAAATTTAAAATCGAACCCGGAAATCCAGGAAGCGGTTTGGTTTATGAATCGAAAGTGGGCGTAAATAAAATTCAAAGGAAATATCAAAACGAGATAGAAAGAACACTAGAAAAAGCTTTGAAGCAAGGACCAAAAGGATGGGAAGTAAGCGATCTGAAAATTACGTTAATTGATGGAGAAGATCACGAAGTGCATTCCCGACCGGGAGATTTTGCTATTGCTACGCCTATGGCTATTATGAATGGATTAGTTAATACAGACACCAAACTTTTAGAGCCCTATTTGCAGTTCCAAATCACAGCGCCTGAAGATTTATTGGGCGCTATTACAAGCGATATTATTCAAATGCGCGGAACTTTTGAAAGTCCAAAAATTGAAAACGGAAAATTCAGATTAGAAGGAACTTATCCTGTGGCAACTTCGATGGATTTTCCGGTTAAATTGAGTTCGCGCTCCGGCGGAAAAGCAAAAATTAAATCCCGTTTTCATGGGTATCAAGAATGCGAAGATGAACAGGGTGTTATCAGGCCGTACAAAGGAATCAGTCCTTTAGATGAGGCAAAATATATTTTAAAAGCCAGGAAAGCTATTCAGGAAAGTTGGAAAGTTTAGTTCTTTTTTATTTCAATTTAGCATAATAAAATTTTCAAGGATTTGTGTAAAAACATGAATTAAGGTATTTTTGAAAAAACGATATGTGAAATGGTTTTAATTTCTACACTATTAATCACTTTTGCTCTGCTATTTTATTCTTTAGGAGTGTGGGCAGAGCGATGGAAACGCTATCTAAAAGTGTGGCATGTTTTCTCTTTCTGGATCGGTTTCACGTTCGATATTTCCGGTACTTTTGCCATGCATTTTATTGGAAAAGGTGACTTTAACATCCTTGATCTGCATACTTTAACCGGACAAATTGCTTTGTGGTTGATGTTGATTCATGCCATCTGGGCTACTCGCGTAATACGAAAGAATGATATTGAAACGCGAAAAAAATTCCATCGTTATAGCCTTTTCGTTTGGTTAATTTGGTTGATACCTTATATTGGCGGAATGATCATGGGTATGAGCAATTCCTAAATAGTAATAAAATCTTCATTACATTTGTGAATATCATTTATAAACACATCCTAGTTCTTATGAAAACATTTTTAATCTTTTCTTTATTTGGCATTTTAGTATTCTTTTCTTCTTGTAAAAATAGCACTTCAGATTTAGACCATGCCTTGTCAACAATTAGTGTTGATGAGTTGGTAAATCAAAGTAAAATTCTTGGTTCTGATGCGTTTATGGGGAGAAAGCCTTGTACAGAAGGAGAAACAATTACGATTAATTATTTAGAGTCTGAATATAAACGCATAGGTTTAGAGCCCGCAGTAAATGGCAGTTATTTTCAGGAAGTTCCTTTGATGGAAATTCTAAACACACCGGATAAAAAATTGAAAATTGAAGGAAATGGGAAAGTTTTCGATTTTGATTTATTGACCGAATTTGCAGCGTTTTCCATGCGCGCTCAAGAAGATATTAAACTTGACAAGTCCGATATCGTTTTTGTTGGTTATGGAATTATTGCTCCTGAATACAATTGGAACGATTACGAAGGATTGGATGTGAAAGGAAAAACCGTTGTTGTATTAGTAAATGATCCCGGTTTTGGCACTGAAAACGAGGCTTTTTTCAAAGGCAACAGTATGACCTATTATGGCAGATGGACCTACAAATATGAAGAAGCTGCGCGACAAGGAGCGGAGGCATGTTTCATTATTCATGATACCAAACCCGCGGGATATGGTTGGGGAGTAGTATCGAATGGAAACGAAGCGCCCCGATTATTTTTAGCCGACGAAAATAAATATGCCGATCGTTGTGCTATTCAAGGTTGGCTATCGCAAGATGCAGCCAAAGTACTTTTTAATCAAGCAGGTTTGTCAACGGATTTATGGAAATCTGCAGCTGAACCGGATTTTAAAGCTGTACCCATGCATTTAAAAGCAAGTATGGAAATGAAAAACAGCTGGAGATTTGATACATCGCATAATGTATTGGGTGTTCTTCGTGGTACAGTACGCCCCGAAGAAGTGATTGTTTATTCTGCCCATTGGGATCATTTTGGGATAGGTCGTAAAGTTGACGGTGACAGCATTTATAATGGAGCGGTTGATAATGGAACTTCTTTGGCCTGGATGTTAGAAATTGCGGAAGCTTTTCAAAGTTTGGAGAAAAAGCCGGAACGTTCCGTGCTGTTTTTGGCTACAACAGCAGAAGAATCAGGATTGCTTGGCGCGAGTTATTATGTGCAACATCCTGTTTTTGGTATCGAAAAAACCGTAGCCAATATCAATAATGATTTGATGCTGCCTTATGGACGAATGAAAGATGTGATGATAACGGGTTACGGACAATCAGAACTCGATAATTATGTTGCAAAAGTAGCTCAAAAATACGACCGCTATTTGTTTCCTGATCCAAATCCACATACAGGCATGTATTTTCGTGCCGATCATTTTGCTTTTGCTAAAGCAGGTGTCCCTGCGCTTTTTGCCAGAGGAAATTGCGATAGTCGTGAACATGGTAAGGCATGGGCTTTAGAAAAGGAAGCGGATTATTTAGCCAATAATTACCATAAAGTTACTGATGAATATGAAGAGTGGTGGGATTTAAACGGTGTTGCCGATGATGCCAAATTACTGTTCGAAGTAGGCTATTTGCTAAGTAATGAAAGCAGTTTCCCAAAATGGGCGGAGCAATCGGAATTTAAAGACTTACGCTAAGTGTTTTTCCTTAGTCGCTAAACCAAATCATATGTGCTGCCGATATACTATTTATTCAGCTTTTTAGAAAATACTATGTAAAAATAATGTTTCATAAAAAAAGCCTCACATTTCTGCAAGGCCTTGATTTTTAGTGTGGGAACTTCCCGATTTCATCGGGAGACCCTTTGCTATGAAGCATTTAATTACCTGATTCACTTATGAGTTTTTCGATTGCAATTCTGCTTTTCCATTTTTTGACTTGTCTTTCTCGTGCAAGAGCTGAAATTTTAGAATCAAAAATTTCAGAATAAACAACTTTCCAATCACCAATTTTCCCGGTAAACCCTTTGTGATTTGAATTGTGTTTCCTTAATCGTTCAACCAGATCATATGTGCTGCCGATATAATACTTATTCAGCTTCTTAGAAAATAATATGTAAAAATAATGTTTCATAAAAAAAGCCTCACATTTCTGCAAAGCTTTGATTTTTAGTGTGGGGATTGCTGGATTCTCCCAAAGGGATTCCATTGGAAGAACCAGCGACCCTCCCGATGTAAAATCGGGATGCTCTGAACTAACTGAGCTAAG
>JAFGHU010000038.1 GCA_016929955.1 Bacteroidales bacterium
ATTGGTTAATGAACCAATTACGTTTACAACTTTTAAGGGGACAAGCGCACAATATGACCTAACCTTTGTTGGCGTTATTGCTCCAATCCCTACTTTTGCAGAAGTATTTCATTGGATTAAAACCGATATTGTAACAGGGGTTCCTGTTTATTATAATACTTTGACTCCCGGAACACCTGTTGCAGCAGGTTATATATTTGCAGCTGCAGCTCCGGCTTCTACAGATCTAACTGGAAAGGAATTTAGTATAACTGGCGCGGGTCTTGACCCAACAAATGACATGGCTTATTTTACTTCTCACATAAGGGGTAGTGATTTTGGAGGAGAGGTTTTTGCGGTAAGTTACACCGACGGCGCTACTCCGGCATTGGGTGCGGAATTTTCTATTTTTGATCAATCTGCAGACTATAACGATTTAACTATGGATTTGGTAGATGATAATTTATGGGTTGCCGGTGATAATAATGCAAGAGGAGCTATAGCAAGATATGCATCCTTAACTGGATTAAATGCTATGGCAGCTGACCTTCAGCAAGGTCTTGACGATTACACTACTCCAATGATTGATTTTCCAATGCCTATAATGGGACCTTCCGGTAATTCCGTGACTATATTTGGTGATGAGTTGTGGTTTGTTTCTGGAGGTACTTCTTCTGCCGCAGCACAAGGCGGTTTATTTCTTTATGATAAAACAACTCCTGGAGCTGTTCCAATTGCATCTAAATTTGAATACGATGCCAAGCATTTTGATATGGGAGAATTTGAAAATACTTCCCCTGGTGAATATAATGGTGCTTTTCTATGGGGAAATGGCTCTTATGGTGATAATGAAGCTAATTTGAGAGTTTTTAATACTTCAACAGCAGCACCACCATTTGGATATAGTTTTGTTGATTATACAGTTGATGCTGATGTTACGTTGTACGGAAAAAATGCAATTGATGTTGATGGAATTGTCAGTGGTGCACAGTTTGTGTATTGTGCAATGGGAGCCGATGGTATCATAAAGGTTGCAACTCAACCAAGTGCTGCTCCAGTTTATGCAGCCGGTGATGTTGTTGATCGCTATAAATTATCAGATGCGGCTCCATTGGATGGTACAGGTCTTGCGAATGGTTTAGTTGTATATGAAGACTTAGTTTATGTTGCATACGGCGCATCAGGTTTGGTTGTTTTTGATAAAAATGATTTAGCAGCAGGCCCTGTATCGCAATTTAATATGGATTTGGTAGTAGTGCCGTCAGTACCAGATGCTTATCAAGGCTCCTGTAATTATGTAGCTATAGATGAAAATGTTGGTGAATCTCATGCTATTTTATGGGTTGGTTTTGGAACTGGCGGAATGGCTATGTTTACTATAGAGAAATAATAAATAGAATTTACGAATCATATTGTTAAAGCCTTGCATTGCGGGGCTTTTTTTATGCTTCAATATATTTTAGAGTTAAACTGTTGGGTTTACTTATTGGTGTTTGTTATCAATAGGATATTTTACAAAAGAATTATACAGGTTCGGATCATAAAAATTGAATTCATATAAAGGTAAAAATGTGATTATCTATCAAGACTCGCAAATGCTCTTATCGAATACGTAAATACCAATTCAGCTCCACTTTGATTGGTCAAGCCTGAAATTTCAAAAGTTGCAGAATGTTTTTTGATTATTAAGTTACTTAAAAATTCGTCTTCACTTTCGGTAGTGCTAATAAGAATAGTATTCGATGGGTAAAGTGAATGATTTCCTGAAATAAAATGAGTTAGACTTTCTTGTGTATGATTATCTGTTATATTAATTTGGATTTGAGTGGCTATCAACCAATCTAAAATATTTGCATCTTTCACGATAAGCTTTATCTCGCCAAACGACAAATTTGTAATCGTCCAATCTTTTGTTTCAATATTTGAATTTGGATCGAAAACTGCAGAACCGTTAAATGAGAATCCCTCCGTTTTTAATATCATTTGTTGTGCTGGAATATCAACGGTAAAAAAAGTTTCAACCTCGTGTGAAATTGGCCTGCACAGCGATATTATCAAGAGTGTTGCAAATATGTTCATCAGAAAAAACGTTTTGCGTAGCATTTTATAAAATTTAGTCATTTGTTAAATAGCACTGATAAAAATAGGTTTTTTTTCAATGCAATGCAATTCTTAGCATGGAATAAGTCCTTAATTATAAACCTTATAATAAAAATTTCTGTAATTCTTTTTTCCAAAAGAGGTTCTAATCTTCTTTATTTAACGCTTTAATTCGTTATACGCTTTTAAATTTAAGGAATGCTTCAATTCGTAAATGTGACTCATTTAGGCGTAAATGTAGTTATTTTCGGTAAAAATGAGAATTAAGTCCAATAAATGGACATAGATAAGCATGCCTTTTATCATGGTATTGTGTTCGTAAATATATTGAATATCAGTAATATAAAATCAAGTATAATAGTTTGGAACGATAATTGTCATAAGGAAAATACGAGAAAATACTATTATTCTCAAATAGATACAAAATCTATAAAAGGATATTGTTGAGAATTTAACTGAAACTAACTAATACGACGTACCATGAAGAAAGTTATTTATTTACTTATTGTATCCTTAGCAATTGCTTTTACGGCTTGTTCTAAGGAAAAAATCGACAAGGTTAATCCGGATGATGTGACTGTTAATCTGAATAAAGCCGAACTCCAAGCGCGTATTGAGACATTGAATTATCCCGTTACGTTAAACAAGCTTAAAGCGGGTTTGCCAACGCCACTACCTGAGTTATGGGCCATTGCCCGAATTTTACCTGCTAAAAGAACCTATAGTGTGTTTCACTGGACGAATAGTGATGGAAGTGTGTTGCGTACTACGGCTACTGATGATGCGCCCCTGTACACACCGGCGGCAAATCCCTCAAACCCATCAAATACAACGCCCTATTATCTTGTTGAGGATAATTTCTGGGGTGGAGGTAGTGTTGATCACGGCACGCATGAAGAAATATTTGAAGGAGAGTCTTTGAGTATTACCGGTGCTGGTTTACTTCCCGGAGGTACAACGCCTGATTATGCTTATTTTACTTCTCATGTTCGTGGTGATGTTTTTGGCGGAGAAATTTTTGCCGTACGTTACGACGATAATAATAGCAATGATAATTCATCTGCCTTATTAGCTGAGGTTTCTATTTTTGATAATACGGCTGATTATAATGATTTAACTATTGACAAAACCACTAGTCCGTTTACCTTATGGGTTGCCGGTGATAATAATGCAAGAGGTGCAATCATTAGGAATATGCCATTATGGGGACCAAATGGATTAAATACCATTTTAGAGTCTCCATTGGATTCGCCATTAGATCAAAAGGAATATGACCAATCTGCGGAGCTTATCGGAAAATCATTGACGAAATACAATATGCCATTATTAGGTCCTTCCGGTAATTCAGTAACTATCTTTAACGATCAATTATGGGTTGTTGCAGGCGGCACCAATTATGGCGGTTTAGTTGTTATGGATAAAAATGACGATTCCAGATTATATACGCGCACAGATGTTCACAATGCGAAACATTTTGATATGGGTGAATGGAGTAATGGATCAGGATATTATGGCGCCTTTTTATGGGGCGATGGCCATTTTAACAATAATAAATCCAATTTGCGCATTTTTAATACCTCAATTGGTCCTTATGCTTATACCGATTATTTGGCCGAAGATGCAGTTGATCCTGAATATAAATATGGGGATGTAACTTTCGAAGGCAAAAATGCAATTGATGTTCACGGTAATTTTGTTTATATGGCTATGGGCGCCGACGGAATTAAAAAAGTGAGCGTAACCAATGGTAAAATTGTGGATAGCTACGATTTGCATGAGGGTCAATACCCTGCAACCTACGGTGGAAATGGACTGGCAAATAGTTTGGTTGTTCACGGTGATTTCGTTTATGTGGCTTGGGGTGCATCCGGATTGTTGATCTTTGAAAAGGATGATTTAGCTAAAGGTCCTGTTGGTCAGTACAATGGCATCGGTTCTTGCAATTATGTTGCTGTTGATGATGTTAATGTGTTGACGAATCCAAATAATAAATCCACTGCTGATCCTGTTCCTCCTCCAACAGATACCATTTTGTGGGCAGGATTTGGAACCGGTGGAATGATTATGCTAAAATTTGTAAATGTTGTAGGCAATTAAGCCTGGAAACTATAAAGATACTTAAGATGCTAAATGCTAGCCTAACTCTATTACTACTAATTATACTACTTTTATAATTATACTATAGTTATTATATAACAACTTTTACGGTCTAGTATTTACAATCATGCCTCGCTTCGGTGGGGCATTTTTTTTGTTTTAGAGGTTGAATTTTATTTATCGTCCGGCAATAATTGATAAACGCTCTTTTCATGGTTAAAAAAATACGTCGGAATGCGAAAAGCTAATCTCAAAATAGGATTGTTGCTTTAACAGGGATTTATTGAGAATAATTCCAAAAATAGGACAAATATATATGAAGTGTGTACAGGATGTATAACTAGTATAAAGCATTATAAATCAACAGTATAAAATACATATTTTACTTTGGAATGGTAATTGTTATAGTAATATTGGTAATTAATTTTAATATTTCTCATAATAATAATATTTCTCAATATTGCAGCAATTGAGAATAAAGTACAGACTACACGTAACTACACTCACTTGTATTTACTATCAAGCCCCGCGCAAGTGGGGCTTTTACTTTTTTAGAAACGGAATAAGAAAAAACGCGTTGTAGGAAGCTTGGTTCTATTCCAATTTTGTAACTAGAAGGCAAACTATCAGTGTCCCTTGTTAAGTACTTTATATGCCCTATATTTAACACGTCTTGAATATCGTCATTAAAAGGCGAAAAAATTGTGTGCCATAGGTACTAAATGCTTATAGAAAATTAAATTGCTAACATAGCTAAAGCGCTTTGGGTGCGGAATGAGACATTCGAAATAATTTCTGGTCAACAAGTTTGTTTATGAAAAGATCAATTTTTCTAGTCTTCTCTCAACTTATCCAAATCACGACGGTCTTTCTTAGAAGGACGTCCCGTACCTCGATCCCGATCGCCGGATTTCATTTGATGAATAAAGGAAATACGCTCGTATTCTTCAGGAGAGGTTAAATCCTCGTAATTCTGTATGGCCAGAGTTGCGTTTACCCTGTTTTTAATGAGCTGCGTTACTTTTATCTTCTTGTTTAATTGACCAACTTTAAATTCAATGATATCGCCAATCTTGATTTCGCGACTCGCTTTAGCGGCAACGCCCTCAATTTTAACGCGTCCACCTTTACAGGCTTCTGTTGCCAAACTTCTGGTTTTAAAAGCACGTATTGCCCATAACCATTTGTCCAAGCGTATTGCATCCATGTTTATTTTCTTGTATAAGGTTAAAACTGATTATTTTTATTGCTGTTCCTAAAGCTAATCTATCTAAAGAATAGCGAACAAGGATTAACGATTTTAGATTGATGATTGTGCCGTTAATCAAAAATTTGAAATCGGCGTTCCTTGTTCTTCAATTAAAATTACCATTTATTCTATAAAAAAGAAATGGATTTCGTGCAAAAAACATAAAACTAAGGAATTCAAATCCATAGTGGTTTATTTATCTCTAAAATACAATCGAATTGGGCTTCCGGTAAAATTATACTCCTCCCTGATTTTGTTTTCCAGGAATCGAGCATACGAATCTTTTACATCTTGCGGAAGGTTGCAAAAGAAAGCAAAGGCAGGATAAGCCAATGGGAGCTGAGTGATGTATTTTATTTTTATATAGCGTTCGCGACTAGCTGCCGGAGGAGGAAACGATTGAATAAGTGGCAATAAATGCTCGTTTAATTTTGAAGTTGTAATCTTTCGTTTTCTGTTTTCAGAAACTTGATTAGCAGCATCTAAGGCTTTAAACAAACGTTGCTTTTCGTGTACTGATGTAAAAATTATAGGAACATCCGTAAAAGGTGCAATTTTTGCTTTAATGGTTCGTGTAAATTCCAGATGAGTATTTGACGATTTTTCAATCAAATCCCATTTATTTACCACAATAACGAGTCCTTTGTTATTTTTTTGGATCAGTCGTAATATTGCAATATCCTGAGCTTCAATTCCTTCTTTGGCATCAATCATCAAAAAGCAAACATCACTGTTTTCGATAGCTTTAATCGCTCTAAGAACAGAGTAGAACTCGATATTTTCGTGTACTTTTTTCTTTTTTCGAATTCCGGCGGTATCAACGAGTTCAAATTCATAACCGAATCGATTATAAGGTGTATTGATCGTGTCGCGTGTAGTTCCCGCCACCGAAGTCACGATATTGCGATCATCACCCAATAGTGCATTTATAAAAGAAGATTTCCCAACATTAGGGCGGCCCACAACGGCATATTTCGGCAAATCAGAAGCTTTTTCTCCTTCGGGTTTTTCTTTAAATTCTTTTACAACAGCATCCAGTAGATCACCAGTACCACTTCCGTTAATCGAGGAAATACTATATACTTCACCTAATCCCAAAGCATAGAACTCGCTGGAATCGTTGTAGCGCTTGGTATTATCCACTTTATTCGAAACTACAAAAACAGGTTTGTCGGTTTTGCGCAGTAAAGATGCAACATCCTCGTCCATTGGTGTTATCCCGTCGATAACATCAACCAGGAAAAGAATAATGTCGGTTTCTTCAATGGCCAGCTTTACTTGCTTGCGAATTTCTTCTTCAAAAACATCTTCAGATCCAATAACATAACCCCCTGTATCTACAACAGCGAATTCCATTCCGTTCCAATGCGATTCGCCATAATTCCGATCACGCGTAACTCCACTGGATTCTTCTACAATGGCATCGCGCGACTCGGTAAGTCGATTAAATAAGGTTGATTTTCCAACGTTTGGTCGCCCAACGATTGCTAAGATATTCTTCATTCGTTTCTTTATTTATTATTTTTTCACAAAGCTGATAAACAAATGAAACTGTGCGAAGATTCATTCTTCTGTTTATCAATTCGTTTGTTCCGATGTGGTTCGATTTATTTTGAGGATGCAAAAATACTAAATTTCTGCTATTTACTAACACAATTCGAAATGGATTAGCTTTTATTTTCCGGACAGATTTTATATAAATTCCGAATTTCCTTTGCTGTTCTTCGCTTTGTTTTTTCTCCAATTTTTCTAGCTGATTTTGTATAATATTTATGCGATTCGAGAAAATCAACTTGAATTTTTAACCAATCTACAAGATTGTAATTGTGAAGGCCCATCAATCTCCATTCGTAATGCAATTTAGTGCTGCGAATAAAAAAATAATCGCGCCCTAAATAATCCAAATCGGCATCGCAAATTATATTTTCCAGAATACAATCTGCTTTATCCATACGTTTGGTTTTTCGGATTAAGCGTGCAATAGTGGCAATATCGTCTTCAGAATAATCAAATTTAGGCAATATACTTTCGCATATTTTCACCGATTCTTCTTCATGGTTTTCATAATCAATCAGCATGCCGCTATCGTGATACAAAGCGGCCGTTAAAAGCAATAGCGTATTGTGTTCCTCAACATTTTCCAATTTACACAGCTCTTTTGCAGCATGATAGACATTAAGCGTATGTTCTAAATCGTGATAAACTATTCTCGGATCCAGTTCGGTGTGTAATCGGTATACAATATATTGCTTGGCGCGATAAAATTCCATAGATGCAATTCAAGTAACTAAATTACATATTTTTAATTCATGAACCTGTCTTAAATGGAAATATGTGAAAATTTTAACGAATAAGCGTTTGTTTGGCTATACGAGGACACTTCATTTCTAAAATACCTAAACTTTGGCCCAATATATTATTTTGAGCTTAAAATAATAGAATAAAAAAGTATTCGTTTTGTAAGCGTAATCTTTATCTTTGAACCAAAATATTGCTTTGAAATCGATCTCAAAAATCAGTTTTTTTCTTGTTTTAGTAGTGCTCGTTTTTTTTGGATGCAAGAAAGAAAGTGCTTTTATTTCAGAAACAACGGCACGTTTGCATTTTTCGAACGATACCATTTGTTTCGATACGGTGTTTACAACTATGGGCTCAATAACTAAAAAGCTGCTTGTTTATAATACCTACGAAAGCGCAGTAAAAATTTCGAAAATTGCACTTGCTGAAGGTTCCTCTAGCGCTTATCAAATAAATGTAGATGGCAGGAGTGGAAATATGTTTAGTGATATTGAATTGCAGGCTGGCGATAGTTTGTATCTTTTTGTTCGGATTACCATCGACCCAAACAATCAAAATAATCCGATGATCGTAAGAGATTCCATTTTATTCGAAATAAATGGAAATAAACAGGATGTGGATTTATATGCCTGGGGACAAGATGCGCATTTTATTATGCCTAAGCTTACTATCGAAGGTTTGCCACCTTTAAATATTATAGTCGAAGAAGGAGAAGCGCTTCATTGGACCAGCGAAAAACCTTATGTTATTGTTGGTTATGCCGTAGTCGATTCGGCAGCAAACTTAACTATCGATCCGGGAACAAAAATTCATTTTTACAATCAGTCGGGATTATGGATTTATAAAGGCGCCGGCATTCAGGTTAACGGAACTTTAGAAAAACCAGTTGTTTTTCAAGGTACACGCTTGGACGAAGATTATCGCGATTTACCTGGTCAATGGGATAGGATTTGGATTAACGAAAGTGCTGTAAACAGCTCTTTTACTTATGCAATAATCCGCAATGGTACTATTGGCATCCAGGCGGAAACGCTAAAAGAAAGCATGGGAAATCAATTGCTATTGAATAACACACAGATACTCAATATGTCGGGCTGGGGAATTTTTAGTCGCTATTATCAGATTGAAGCCAACAATGTATTGATAGCTAATGCCGGAAGTAGTCTTTTAAATCTAACAACTGGTGGTCGTTACAGTTTTAAAAACAGTACGTTCGCTAATTATTATAGGTTTGGTATTCGCAAAGACCCGCTTCTTTTTTTAAGCGATTATTATATCCAGGCTAGCGCCGATGGTGATATTGTTTATACCGGAAATTTGGAATCAGCTTATTTTGGCGACTGTATTTTTTATGGCGCTTTAGATGATGAGATTTTAATAGATACGTATACGGAAAATGAGCTCAATTATATTTTTGATTATTGCTTATTAAAAAGCACAAAACAAAGCAGTTTAAACACAAATCAATCCATATTCAACGAAGATCCATTATTTATTGATGCTTACAATGCCGATTTTCATCTCGATACTTTATCGCCTGCAATCGATAAAGGAATTGAAATGGGGAATGTATTGGATTTAGACGGCAAATTGCGCGATGAAAAACCGGATTTAGGCGTTTTTGAATATAGCATAACAACAAAGAAAACGAAAAGATGATTGGAACACTTGTCAATTTTGGAGCTGTGATAATCGGCAGTACCGTGGGATTAATAATTCATCGAAATCTACCTAAACGCTATGTGCAACTTGTTTTTCAGATTATGGGCTTGTTTACACTGGTGCTTGGCTTTAAGATGGCGCTCGAAGGAAAGCAGTTGTTAATTATGATTTTTAGTTTGATATTGGGCGGACTTTTAGGCGAGGTTTTAAAAATAGACGAATGGATTAATTCTTTAGGCGATCGCATAAAAAAAATGACCAAGAGTAAAAATGATAGTTTTACGGAAGGTTTGGTCACCGCTTTTCTCCTCTTTTGTGTCGGATCGATGACCATTTTAGGAGCCATTGAAGAAGGGATGAGTGGAAATCCCGAATTGCTTTTGATCAAATCATTAATGGATGGAATTTCAGCAATTGCACTTACTGTTGCTTTTGGTATTGGCGTTTTATTTTCGGCTATTCCACTGCTGATTTTTCAAGGGGGATTAACCCTTTTGGCCGGATTGGCCGGAGAGTTTATCAACCCCGTTATTATTACAGAAGTAACCGCCACAGGGGGTGTGATTCTTATTGGATTGGGAATTAATCTTTTGGAAATCAAAAAGATAAAAGTAGTTAATCTATTACCGGCTATGTTGATTGTACCTTTGTTGATGGAGATTTTTGTTAAATGATATATTGATAGAGAGCTTTGCAAAACTCATTTTTTGATCCAACTTTTCGTTAAAATCTTCTTCAAAATCCTCATTTACGGAAGTAAACTGTGGTTTTCCATCTGATTTTGCCTCAATTTGAATCAAAATCTATCCCCCTGCAAAGGTCTCTGATTAGTGTCTTTTACAATTGAGTTATACCACAAAGGCACGCAAAGTTCTACACGAAGGAACACGAAGTATTTTTATTAATTATTTTTAGATACTGCTTACTTTTATAAACATCTTTAGTTTAATTGAGAACTTTTGTCTTTTTTTCTTGGTGCGCCTTTGTGATTTCCTTTGTGTGCCTTTGTGGTATATAAATTTATTAAAAATTAGTCAAAAAAATTTACCCTAGAGCCAAGAAGTCATCAATAAATATAGTTTTTTTAAAAATTTAGGTAGTACACTATATTATTTTAGTTAAGCTAAATTTATCGGTATATTAATGCACAGCCTCATAAACCTTTACCAATTTTTCAAGCAAGTCTTCTAAATAATCGAGTTTAAGCATATTGGCTCCATCCGATAAAGCCACCGCAGGGTTGGGATGTGTTTCGATAAAAATACCATCAGCGCCGGCGGCTATTCCTGCTTTAGCAATGGTTTCAATCATTTCGGGTTGTCCACCTGTTACACCACTGCTTTGATTGGGCCGTTGCAACGAATGCGTTATATCCAAAACCACTGGGACATTATTTTTTTGCATGGTAGGTATTCCTCTAAAATCGATTACTAAATCTTGATACCCGAGCATAGTCCCCCTTTCGGTGAGCATGATATTTTGGTTGCCCGACTCGCGAATTTTGTCAACGGCAAAACGCATAGATTCTGCAGATAAAAACTGTCCTTTTTTAATATTGACCGTTTTTCCTGTTTTCGCAGCAGCAACCAAAAGATCGGTTTGACGACATAAAAATGCCGGAATCTGAAGTACATCAACGTATTGGGCAGCAAATGCAGCTTCTTCAGCACTGTGAATATCTGTAACTATAGGAATCTGAAGTGTTTCGCGAACTTGTTTTAAAACCTTTAAAGCTTTTTCGTCGCCAATTCCCGCAAAAGAGTCTAAACGCGAACGGTTTGCTTTTCGATAAGAGGCTTTAAAAATAAAGGGGATTCCCAATTTATCTGTAATCGCTTTAATCTTGATCGCGATTTCCAAAGGCATTTGCTCGTTTTCGACAACGCAAGGCCCGGCCAATAGAAAAAAACGGTTTGGAACGAATTTGAAATTTGGTATTTGCATGCGACTCTATTTTGCTTGTTTATTTTTATACGCGTTTGAAAAAGATAAGTCCAAGACAACCATTACTAGTATTTTTTAGCGATGATTACCATTTAAGCGATTTATATCGTTTTTTACCTGACGAATCAAATCTTCTTTTTCTTCTTTTGGAAGAAAAGCAGCTTGAAAAGCATTGAGCACCAATTGCTCGATTTCTTTTTTGCCGAATTGATAATATTGAATTGCCAACTCAAATTCTTTGGTCAGCGTAGTGCCTGAAATAAGGTAACTATCCGTATTTAAGGTAATTAAAATATCTTGTTTAAAGTAGTCTTTAATCGGATGACTTTCCAAAGAAGCCACAGATTTAGTTTGCAGGTTTGAAGATAAACAAACTTCCAGAGGAATTTGATTATCTCGCAAATGGTTCAGTAAATCAGTGTCTTGGAACAAATGAGTGCCGTGTCCAATGCGATTGGCTTTTAATCCGTGAATAGCATCGTAAATAGAATGTGCGCCGTCAGCTTCGCCGGCATGCACTGTTCTGGCCAAATGATGCTGCTTAGCATAGTCAAAGGCTTTAATATGATCCAATGCCGGACGGCCAAATTCTTCTCCTGCAAGGTCGAAAGCAACCACGCCTTTATTTTGATATTTAACAGCCAATTGCGCCAGCTCAAAATTTTGTGCAGGTGTATTTTGTCTTAATCCACTAATAATGATCCCACTCTTTATGCCAAAAATTTGTTCCGCCTGTTTTTTACCTCTCAGCACTGCTTCTACAATGGCATCAAGACTTATTCCTGCTTTTGTGTGAAGTAAAGGGGAGAACCTGATTTCGAGGTATTTAACATTCTCTTTACTGACATCTTCCAATAGCTCAAAAGTGGTTCGCTCTAAGGCTTCTTCTGTTTGCAATACAGAGAGGCTAATTTCAAATGGAATAAAATACTCACTTAAACTCTGACAATTTTCGTCGTTAATCAACATCGATTTCAAATCATCATAGTCAAAACTTGGAAGTAAAATGGAATTTTTTTTTGCCAATTCCAAAATAGTGGCAATACGAAGTGAGCCATCTAAATGGTTATGCAATTCTGCCTTAGGAAGTTGAGCTAAAAATTGATGCATAGTAATTGTTTATTGTAGAAAATAGTCTGCAAAGGTATTTATTTTTAGAAAGAGTAGTTATCAATTTAAACATGATTTTCAACAAAATGATTGTTATGTGTATTAAAATGGGTAATTTTATTGCAATTTTGAAAGAACGAATAACCCTTATTTTTTAGCAATTTTGAGTGCCCTATAAAATGTAAAGTGGAAGTACTATGGAAAAGAAAAATATCGATACCGAAATTTTAAATAAAGCCAATATATGGTTAAACGGAAATTACGATCAGGAAAGTAAAGCTGCGATTCAGCATATGATAAGCAATGACCCTCAGGAATTAATTGAATCCTTTTATCGCGATCTGGAATTTGGAACCGGTGGTTTACGCGGCATTATGGGTGTTGGAACAAACCGAATGAATAAATATACGGTAGGAATGGCCACCCAGGGTTTGGCCAATTATACCTTAAAAATGTTTCCGGAATTGGATCAGATTAGTGCGGTTATTGCTTATGATTGTCGGAATAATAATACCTATTTTGCACAAATAACCGCCGATGTACTCACGGCCAATGGCATTAAAGTGTATTTATTTGACGAGTTAAAACCCACACCCGAACTTTCTTTTGCCATTCGTGAATTAAAGGCTCAAATTGGAATTATGATTACCGCTTCGCATAATCCAAAAGAATACAATGGATATAAAGTGTATTGGAATGATGGTGCGCAATTGATTAATCCTCACGATGTAAATGTAGTTGCCGAAGCGCAAAAGATTACCGATATCGATGACGTAAATTTCAAGGGAAATCGAAGCTTGCAAACTTCCATAGGCGAGGAAATTGACAAAAAATATATTGCAGCTGTTAAAGCCTTGAGTTTATCACCCGAAATTGTAAAAAAACATCAGGATTTAAAAATTGTATATACGCCAATTCACGGAACCGGTGTTAAACTTGTTCCGATGGCTTTAAAAGCTTTTGGGTTTAAACACGTATATAATGTGGCCGCTCAGGATGTGGTAAGTGGAAATTTTGAAACCGTTAAATCGCCAAATCCCGAAGAACCTGCTGCTTTAAAAATGGCAATTGATAAAGCACTGGAAATTGGTGCCGATCTGGTAATGGCTACCGATCCTGATTCAGATCGTGTTGGGATTGCTGTTCGCGACGATAAAAATGAATTTGCGCTGCTTAACGGAAATCAAACAGCGGCTTTGCTAACCCACTATTTGTTTATAAAATGGAAAGAAAAGGGACTGCTCGATGGCAATCAATTTATGGTTAAAACCATTGTTACCAGTGAGTTGCTGATTGATATGGCGAATAAATATAAGATCGATACTTATGATGTATTGACCGGTTTTAAATTTATTGCCGATATTATTAGGCAATTGGAGGGAAAAAAGAAATTTATCGGTGGAGGAGAAGAAAGCTATGGCTTTTTGGTTGGTGATTTTGTTCGCGATAAAGATGCGGTTAGCGCTTGCGCGATGGTTGCAGAAACAGCCGCCTGGGCTGCAGAACAAGGCTTGCGTTTGTGGGATTTACTAAAACAAATTTATTTGGAATATGGTTTTTATTACGAAACACTTATTTCGGTAGTTAAAAAAGGAAAAGCGGGCGCAGAAGCTATTCAGGCTATGATGCTTGACTATAGAAACAATCCACCAAAAAGCATAAATAACTCGGATGTAATTGCCATAAAAGATTATCAAAAGCAAGTTTATTTCGATTTAAAGAATAATAAGGAAAGCAAAATTGATTTGCCCAAATCGAATGTTTTACAGTTCTTTACTGCCGATGGAAGCAAAATATCGGTGCGACCAAGCGGAACAGAACCTAAAATTAAATTTTATTTTGGTGTTAAAACTACATTAGAAAAGGTAGAAGATTTTGATCGCGTCCATACACAATTAAAAGAGCGGATCGAAAAAATTATTGAGTCTATGCAATTGCGCTAAACGATTAAATTGTTTTTATGCTGGTATACAAATTTGGGGGAATGGCGCTAAAAGATGCAGATCGAATGCGTGCGCTTTTACCAATTCTTAAACGACAAAAAAACGAAAAATTGGTTTTGCTTGTTTCCGCAATGGGCAAAATGACCAATGCTTTTGAGCGCTTACATGCCTCTTATCGATCGAACGACAAGAGTAAAGATATTCAATTTCAGGCGATTAAAAAATATCATTTCGATATTATAGCCAAGCTTTTTGAAGAAGGGCATCCGGTATTTGATCTGGTAAATACTTGTTTCGAAAACGTGTTAAGCACTTTAAAGAAGTATCATAATGAAGCTTACGATTTTTCCTACGATCAAACGGTTAGCTACGGAGAGCTTTTGTCGAGTTTAATTGTTTCAGAATTTTTGGCTGATCAAGGCATAGAAAATTGCCGATTGGATGCTTCTGAATTGTTGGTGACCAATGAAAAATATAGAGATGCTCGCATAAATTGGAATTTGACCAAAGAAAAAATAGCCTCGAAACTATTGCCCGAAATCGATAACTCTAATTTAATAATTACACAGGGTTTTATAGGAGGAACACATTCGGGAATTCGCACAACCATTGGGAGAGAAGGCTCCGATTTTTCGGCAGCTATTTTCGCCCATTTTCTTGATGCAAAGGAATTAACGGTTTGGAAAGATGTTCCCGGTATTTTAAATGCAGACCCCAAAAAATTACCCAAGGCCAGGCAATTGAATCATCTGTCTTATCACGAAACCGTTGAGTTGGCCTATTATGGAGCAAGTGTTATACATCCCCGAACCTTGCAGCCTTTAAAAGCCAAGAGAATTCCTTTATATATCCGGTCGTTTTTAAATCCGGAGCAAGTCAGCTTAATTGATGATAACAATCAATCGGATGGCGATATTGCTTCTTTTATTATCAAAGAAAATCAGATTTTGTTTACAATAGCTTCGCGCGATTTTAGTTTTATCGATGCTGAAAAATTAACGGGGATTTTAAAGCTTTTTTCGGTCAATCATTTCCATATACGACTTATCCAGAATTCAGCGCTTAATTTTTCTTTGGTGGCCGATGAAAATCCACTGCAATTGGACGAGCTTCTTGCTCAATTACAAGAAGATTATAGTGTTAAGTACAATCGGAATCTCAGTTTGTTAACGGTAAGGCATTTGCAAGATTCGAAAGTTTCTGATTTATTTAAAGATACAGAAGTTTTATTGGAAATGCATAGTCGGATGACTCAGCAATTTGTTTTAAGTTCTGAAACCTTAGCATCGTTTATGACTGAACTTAACGATTTAGTATAGTGCCGGAATAGTTGTTTAATTAAATTTTATTTGGTCAATCATACTAATCAACTGATTGGGCTTAAAAGGTTTAGCCAAAAAATTATCCATACCTGCAGCCATACATTCCTCGCGCTTATTGTCTAAAGCAAAAGCAGTAATTGCAATAATTTTAATGGGTTCAATTTGCCTTTCTTTTTCTATTCTGCGAATTTCTTTTGTCGCCTCAATTCCACTCATAATGGGCATTTGAATATCCATTAAGATCAAATCGTAAGTTTCCTGTTTAAATTTTTCGATGGCTACTTTTCCGTTTTCGGCAATATCCAAAAAATGGCCTTGTTTGCTTAGGGTTACTTTAGCAAATTTTTGGTTTAACATATTGTCTTCAACCAATAATATTTTTAAGGTTCGTAAACCGGGATTATCCACATTAAAAATTCCTGATCGGTTTTTGTGTCGTGTAGAAATAGAGAGCGTAAACCAAAAATCGGAGCCCTTATCAACCATCGACTCAAAGGATAAATAAGAATCCATCAATTTTAACAGCGATTGTGCAATAGCCAAACCTAAACCCACACCGTTTAATGAAATTTTTGTTATTATCTCATCTGCATTAAGTTCATTTTTTAGCGTTCGTATCAATCCGTTCTCCATACCTAATCCGGTATCTTTTACGTTAAATCGTAAAACGGATTTTTGATTTTCTTGATTGAGTTGCTCAATAGACAACACAATTTCGCCTTCGCGCGTGTGTCGAATTGCATTATTTAATAAGTTGATCAGGATTTGCTTTAAGCGTAAGGAATCGCCGTATAAAAATTCCGGAATTTTTTTATCGATTGTGATATTGAGTTTAATCCCTTTGCCTTCTACCTTATAATGAAGCAGTTCTTTAATTTCATCGACTAAATCCTTAATTTCAAAATAATCAGCTTCTAGTTTTAAAGTGTTATTCATCAGATGCGAATAGTCCAAGATATCATTTATGATAGATAAAAGATTATCGTTATAATTGGCGATTAAACTTACATAATCTTCTTGCTCGGCATTTAAATTGGTCATTCTCAATACATCGAGCATCCCCATTACGCCATTCATCGGGATACGGATATTCTGACTTAAGTTTCTTAAAAAAATTGCTTGTGAGCTTTGTAAGTCGTGTTGTTGCTGCAGCAGACTATCGTATTTTTCTTGAATTTCCAACAACTGTTTGCGCAAATCGGTTGATTCATTTTCATTTTTCATAGTTCAGGTACTTTAAAGTGCCAAATTTGTGCATATTGTTTTCAATAATAGTAAAAAGTTCCTTTCTGTCGATGGGTTTTGAAATATAATCATCAAATCCGGCGGCAAGGAATTTTTCTTTATCTCCCGTCATAGCATAGGCCGTTTGAGCCACGAAAGGAATTTTACTCATCGCCGGCCATTTTTTCTTGTATTCATTCAAGAGCATCATCCCGTCCCAAGGCGAGGGTAAATTAATATCGAGCAAAACAATATCAAAAATTAGATTGGATTGAAATGCTTTTTCCAGTTTTCTAAAACCATCGTCGCCATCAACTGCAATTTGAATTTCCGCACATTTACCCAGCATATGTTCAAAAATCAATCGGTTCATTTTATCATCTTCAACAATAAAAATAAGAGGTTGATTAATTGTTGTGGCCTTCGATTTATGGAGTAAAACATCCGGAACCTGCACCGTATCGTCTGTTTCTATTTGATCCTGAACGAGATTAACGGACAAAGAAACCTGAGTTCCGACATTCTTTTTAGATTCGATGCTAATATCTCCTAGCATTAAATTGATTAGCTTGTGTGCCAGAGGAAGGCCTAAACCTGCGCCTTGCTGAATTCGACTATAGCCTGTTCCTTCTTGCCGAAAAGCTTCGAAAATATGTGATAAAAAACTTTTATCTATTCCTATACCCGTATCGGAGATAATGATTTTTAAGGTTTTCTTCGCATCGTTTTTCTTAAAATCTATGCTAATTTTCCCTTCGAGCGTATATTTTATTGCATTGTCGAGTATAAGATCTAGCGATTTTTCGAAAGCTTTAATATCACCTCTTATCGTGTAATTTTCCGTCGAAACATATTCGATGTTAAGACTTTTTTCTTCGGCTGCAGCTTTTATTTTAGCTATCGCTCGGCTAAGCACCGAATTAACTTCAAAAGCATCCATTTTTAAATCGTAGTCTTTTGCTTCGATGCGACTTAAATCTATAATATGGCCCATCAATTCCAATAAATGTTTGCTGCTATCGGCAATACTCAGCACCATATTATACATTTCGGGGTTTTTGTTGGAATCGATTTCGTTTTTAAGCATATCAGAAAATCCGATAATTCCACTTAGTGGAGTTCTGATTTCTCTACTCATGCTCGAAAGAAATGTGTTTTTTAAGAAGTTTGTTTCTTCGGCTTTTTTTAAGGCAATATTCCGGTTTTCAATTTGTTCTTGAAGAGCTTTTGTTTTTTCATTTATTTTTAAGTCGATGGAATCGTGTTTTGTTGTTAGATCCTGCTTTAATAGCTGAATTTGTTGCTCGAGCAATTGCTTGTGTAGTCCTATCTGCTTATTTTTTTTGCGTGTAGTAAAATATAAGATCAACAAACTGATTAAGAGGATTAAACAGATTCCAATAATCAGGTAAATAGTGTTATTGGACCCAAGGAATTGACTTAAAAAAAGCATAGAATTAGGACAGTTTTTTAGCTATAAACAAGTTTTCGTTGCTATTTAAGGCATAGCGGTCGATGTATTCTTTTCCCCAAGTTTCGTTCTTAGGATTAAATTGTTCTACTTGAAAGCCTACAAATTCAAGACGTTTTGGGTAATCTTTTCCATAAACGCGCACATGATCAAACTGACCATAATGTTTCTCACGTTCTTTTGGGTTTACAATGGATTCGTCTTCGTAGGTGTTTTCTAGCACGTTGGAGTGGGGGACTTGCAATATAGCCCATCCGCCGGGTTTTAGGATTCTGTAGATTTCTTTAAGTGCCTGAGTATCATCGGGTATATGCTCAAGTACATGATTGCACACGATAATATCGTAAACATTATCGTCGATGGCAAGTTTGGTAATATCCAATTCGAGCGTTTTTCGATCGTAATAATAGCCCATATTTTTTACTCCTTTTACACCATAGGTATAATCGACATGAACCAAGGATTGAAAGAGTTCTTTAAGCCAGGCTTCCGGAGCAATATGTAAAACACGCGTAGGTTTGTTGGACGTGAACAGACTGGTCTTTTTTTCCAGGTAAAGATGAATGAGGCGGTCGCGATCTTTAGAATAACAACGCGGACAGGTGCAGTTTTCGCGCAAACCACTTCCGATGATTTGATACTTTGCAATCACCGGATGTGTTTCTCCATCCGTAAGCATTTTCCTAAAACTATGTTTACAATAAGGACAATGGTATTTATGGCCTTTATAAAACAAGCCCAACATTTTTTGATAGGTTCCTCTAATTTTTTTTCCTAACCAGACTGGAATTAATCTTTTTAAACTTTGTGTAAGTGTATTCATATTAGTTTCCTCTTTTGGCACGCTCCCATTTAACGGATTGATTTCCTTTCAAATATCTATTTAATCCCATAAAAACCGACAGGTTCATAATAAAAAAGTAATAGGGAACAAATAGCACTTTAACTTTAATTTGTTTGTTTTCTAAAAACCAGCCAAGCAATGCGGCAACATAAAATAATACTTGTCCCCAAAACAGGACAGTAAAAATAGTACTGAAGTTTGTAAACCCTTCGTTTAGCGTAATATAAATGTTCAAAAGCAGAATAATGGCTAAAGCAAAGGGAGTAATGGTCCATCTTAAAACGCGATGCGATACAAACTGAAACGAAAGCCAGCCGTATTTAAATACATTAAACAGTGGGAGCAGGCGAAGAATGGATTGAATGCCTCCGGCCGAAATTCTAACTTTCCGTTTAAGCTCTTCTTTTACATTGGCCGATGCGGTTTCTATGGCATATGCTTCCGGATCGTATTGAATGGTATATCCTTTCATGGCTACGCGTAAGGATATCATCATATCATCCAAAAGGGTATCTTTTTCGACGTGCTGGAATAATTCGGTACGAATGGCGAACAATTCTCCGGCGGCACCAACTACCGAATACAATTCCGCATCCCACTTTTTAAGTGTCGATTCGTATTTCCAATAAATGCCTTCCGTACCGGCAGCTGCGTCTTTATCTTTCGAATAAATCCTCTTTTCGCCGGAAACACAGCCCACTTTTGGGTCGGCAAATAAATTAAC
>JAFGHU010000039.1 GCA_016929955.1 Bacteroidales bacterium
GTTTCTGATGACGAGATTGCCTATTATCGCCACCGCAATCAGAGTGCCGGTTTGCTTATTACTGCTTGTGCCTATATTATGCCTCAGGGCAAAGGTTTTCACGGACAAATTGGAGCGCATTCGGATGAAATGATTCCTAGTTTGAGAAGGATTGCAGAAGCTTTGAAAGAAAATGGGGGAAAGGCTGTGCTTCAGATTTATCATGGAGGGCGCATGTCGTCTATTGATGAGTTGCCCGATCGCCAATGTGTAAGCGCCAGTGCTGTGGCTTCGCTGCGACCGGGAGCCCAAATTCCTCGCGAAATGACACCCAAAGAAATTGAAGAAACCATTGAAGCCTATGGTGAAGCTTGTCGCAGAGCGATTGAAGCAGGATTTGATGGCGTAGAAATACACGGCGCAAATACGTATTTGATTCAACAGTTTTTTTCGCCGCACTCCAACCGCAGAACAGATAAATGGGGAGGGAGTTTGACGAAAAGAATGGCATTTCCTTTGGCTGTGACTGATGCCGTTATCAAAAGTATCGAAAAACATGCTACGCGTCCGTTTTTAGCCGGCTACCGCATTTCTCCTGAAGAAGTTGAAAATCCGGGAATTAGCATTGAAGATACCTTGGAATTAGTTGAAGTGCTTTCGCAGAAGAAACTCGATTACTTGCATATCTCTACGCAAGATATTTGGGGGGCTTCTATTCGTGATAGTCAGGATAAAGAACCCAGAACCCAAATGATTTTAAATAAACTTGGGAATTCAATTCCGATTATCGGTGTTGGTGGAATAAGAACGCCCGAACAGGCCGAAAAAGCAATGGAAACAGGTATTTCTTTAGTAGCTATTGGTCGAGAGTTATTGATTGAACCGCATTGGCAACTGAAAATAAAGCAAGGAATCCCTGATAAAATTGAAACAGAATTGGATTTGAGCAAACAAGCCGAACTTAAAATCCCTACTCCAATGTGGAATAGTTTTCTAAGTCGAACAGGATGGATTCCCTTGAAAAATCAAGTCAAGCAATTTTAGGTTTTTTTAATCAAATTTGAAAGTTAAATAAACACCTAAAAATTTTCTCTTGTTCTTTTACAAAATTTCTCTTCATCTTTTCATCAAAAGATGAAGAGCTTTTTTAATTTTCTCTTGTGAAATTTTGAAGTTTTGTAAGTTACAGATTATCAGCGTTGTATATTTTAGTATTTTCGATTCTTTTAATTGCCACTTCCAAAGGAATGCCTTTGGCATAATGCACGAATAAAAAACAAAAAAAAATTGGTGTATTCGTGGCGAAAAAAATAAGAAGCCACGAATACTCGAATAATAATAACACACTCTTAAAAACATCCACCAAAAAAATCAATTTCAATTAACTTTCTAAAACTTCCTTTCTCCATTAACTTTTATTCTGATTAGAATCTAACTAGTATTTCACTTATTAATCGTCTATTTAGTTATAACCGTGATGCTTTTTTAATTTTTATTCGTGTATTCTAAGACAAAGGCAAGTTTTTAACGAACTAAATTCACAAAAGGTTCTTCCCGATTAACAACAGCGAATATGCGATAAACAAGTTTACAAGCTATATTGTTCATAATCAACTGATGTTCTTTTCCTTCTTTAAATTTTCTTGTATAATATGCTTTTAGCTCTTTATCATAAATAGCCGCAGAATTTGCTCCATTATAGAGCAGTACTTTTATTGTTTTGTTTCTAAGCTTACTTGTCTTAGTTTTCTTAATTATGCTTGTTCCTGAAGTATGTTCAAAAGGAGCTAAACCGGCGTAGCAGTTGAATTTTCTTGGATTATCGAAGGAAGTAAAATTATTTGTGCACACCAGCATATAAGCGGCGATGATTACACCGATTCCTTTAACGGAACAAGCTTTTAAGAAATTCTTTGCCATTTTAGCATCTGAATTTATTAACGAAATTATATCTGCTTCTACCTTGTCAATTTTAAGTTTAATCAGATTTATATTTTCTTCTAAATCTTTTAGTATGATGCTCATATCAATACTTTTGTCAGATACTTGATAGCTTTTTCTGCTATTCTGAAACTGCTGGGAAACTTTGGTTAATTGCAGACGATAAGTAAGTAAATGTTTGATTTTAAGAAGGTTTTCGCTAGGAATTTGATAGGGGTTAATTTATGTTTGTGTGTTGCAGCATAAAGAGCAATGCGTTTTGCATCTACCGGGTCACTTTTCCCTCGAACCATACCTTGTGATTGTTTTATCTCTAATGCTGGGACAGCACTATAGGTCAGCCCTTCGGCCTGAAGTTGATGGGAAAGTAATAAACCGTAATTGCCAGTATGCTCAAAACAAAACCATAATAGAGATTTTGATTTTTTACATTTACGGATCATTTGGCTGATCCCTTTAATAGAATTATCAACCTTGAAACTGTCGTCAATTGGATTGTTGACATCCTTACAAATGGCAAAGTCCAACGTATCTTTGGAAATATCGATGCCAATAAAAAATGTTTTCATAACTTTGTTTTTAAGGATTAATAAAACTCTGAGGAACCGACAGGGGGGATTAGCTAAAACCTATAATAAGCCCAAACGCTTAAGATTCTAATTGGCCCAAATCCCCAGAGAAGGAAAGGTCTAATACACGAAATAGATGTTATCTATGAATTCGTTTAGTTCACCTTTCTTTCTCCGGTTCGTCAGAAAAATCAGTTAAAATTAATAATCATAATTTTATTGCAAATCTATAGGTATTCGTGGCTTTCAATTTTTATCCTTAACTTTAATGCCCTAAAAATTAACGCAATGAATAAAATTCTCTATAAGGAAGATAGTTACACTATCATTGGCAAATGCTTTGAAGTCCATAATAATTTGGGAGCTGGCTTTTTAGAAATTGTTTATAAAGATGCTTTAGAATATGAATTTCGAAAAGCCGGAGTCCCTTATCAGCGGGAAAAAGAGTATATTGTTCATTATAAAGACATTATACTTCCTCATAAATTCTATGCTGACTTTGTTCTTTATGACAAAATAATTCTGGAAGTTAAAGCTGTATCAGGAATAGCTGATGAATTTATAGCTCAAGCCATTAATTATTTAAAAGTATCTGACAATAAGTTGGCTTTAATAGAAATTTTGGTGAGCTTCAACTGAACTATAAGAGATTAGTTTTATAAAAAATTGTAATTTTCCACTGACGAATATCATTTTTAAAAATCACAAAACGTAAATCACAAGAGTTAAAAACTCAAAGGGTTTTGAGAATTCGCGCGGTTATTTTTAAATTTTATTTATAGAGAGAATAAATTCGTGTATTTTGCCAAAGGCATTGCTTTATAAGTGGTAAAATATTCACACAAATAAAAAGTGTGCAATTGCCCTGTTAAAAAAAACGGCAAATATTGAGCATATATAATTACATTTGTCGCTGCAAACCAAATCATTCACCAATTGAAGAAACATTTTTTAACCAGTACAATTCTCCTTACTTTATCTATCTTTCTCATCAGTTGGGGAAGTACCGGGCACTATAAAATTAATTTTGCGGCAGGGCTTTCTTTTAACGATGAAATGGCTCAGTTTACAAATTGGCTAAGTGTTTTGGCCGCGCATGCTTCTGATGCTGATTATAGAAAATCGGCCGATCCTAGCGAAAGTCCTAAGCATTATATCGATATCGATAATTATGCGGAGTTTCTTTCTGATGGCCGGATTCCTCAAATACTCGATTCGGCAGTTGCTATGCATGGTTCTTCTTTTGTTTACAATAATGGCATTTTGCCCTGGGGCACACTTGCGACTTTCGATTCACTTAAAAGTTGTTTTGAACGTCGCGATTGGGATAAAGCAGTACTTTTTGCTTCTGATTTAGGCCATTACGTGGCTGATGGACATATGCCGCTTCACGTTACCTATAATTATGATGGGCAGTATACCGGAAATAACGGCATCCATTCGCGTTATGAATCTACCATGATCAATGCCTATATCTCAGCATTTAATTATGAAGGACAGGAAGCTGAAGAAATTCAAGATGTCAATCAGTATATCTTCGACTATTTATACCATAGCAATGGCCTCGTAAATCAAGTGATTGCGGCAGATAATTATGCAAAGAGTATCAATAGCAATACGAGTTCATCAGAATACAAAACTGCCCTTTGGGCAGAAACAAATGATTTTACGATTGATCTGTTTAGCGATGCTTCACATTCGCTTGCCGAACTTATTTATACGGCTTGGCTGCAAGCCGGAAGTCCGGTTATTTTAGCAGATGCTGTTTTTACGAGAGAGGGAATATCAACGTTTAGTATTGAGGAAATAGCGCCTAACCCAGTCAAAAGGTCAACACGGATAACTATCAAGCTTGATCACGCCGCAGACATTCAGCTTCAGGTTCTTACTTTATCGGGACAATTGATTGAAACGCTTGCCGAAGGAAATAAAGCGACAGGAAATTATAGTATCGATTGGCAACCCATGAATCTTCAATCGGGCATTTATTTTGTCGTTTTAAAATCGGGTCAGTATGTTGATATTGAGCGAATTATCGTCGAAAAATAAAAGTGATACGTTTTGATATAAACACAAAACATTTCTTTTTGGATAGGAAATGAACCATCTGGCAGGTTTCAATTCATTCCATTCTTGAAATCTGAGTTTCACGAATAAATCGCAAGATTCAAATTCATTATTGGCATAAAAGACAGATTAGTTTATCTTCGCAAAGGAGATAAAAATCACGGTTTAACTTTGCTCGTCTTATGCTTAAAAAAAGAAAAATACCTCACACTTTTGTCATTGTTTTTGCAATCATTGTTTTTTCCGCACTTTTAACCTGGATAGTTCCCGGCGGAGCATTCGACCGGGAAGTAAAAGTAGTGAATGGTGTTGAACGTGCCGTTGTTGTTAGCGATTCGTTTCATTATACGCAGAGCAATCCTCAAACCTGGCAAGTATTTTCGGCCTTGTTTAATGGTTTTGTAAATACATCGGGCATTATTGTTTTTATTTTAATGATAGGTGGTGCTTTTTGGATTATGAACGATAGTAAATCTATCGATGTTGGAATTTTATCTTTTTTAAAATTTACAAAGAAACTCGAAGTTTATAAAGCCATTCGTTTTTTGGGCATCGACAATATTATTATGACCCTGATCATGATAATGTTTAGTGTTTTTGGTGCTGTTTTTGGAATGAGTGAAGAAACCATAGCCTTTGTTATCATCTTTATTCCCTTGGCTATTTCAATGGGATACGATTCTATAGTGGGTGTTTCATTGTGTTTTGTGGCCGCCGGATTGGGTTTTGCAGGGGCACTATTGAATCCTTTTACTATCGGAATTGCTCAGGGTCTTGCCGATATTCCGCTTTTTTCGGGCATAGAATATCGCTTGTTTATGTGGCTGATTATTAACTTGTTTGGAATTACCTATATTCTTCGTTACGCAAAAAAGATAAAGTTAAACCCAAAATCATCGCTGGTTTATGAGGATGATGCCTATTGGCGCAAGCGTGGAAATGGCGAGTTGGAATCCTTGAAATTTTATACGCCGATTTCTGCCTGGGTGGTTTATGTGCTTGTTTTGCTTGCTTTGCTTGCTTTTTCTCTGCTGCATCCAAATTCGGAATTAGGCATCGGAAATTCTTCGCTTATATTTCCTATTGTTCCCGTATTTACTGCTTTATATGCGCTGTTGGGATTTATTTCCCTTTTAAAATCAGTTCATTTTTATATTCTTAACCTCTTGCTATTTACCATTCTCTTTTTGATCGTAGGCGTAATGGGTTACGATTGGTATGTTATGGAAATTGCTACGCTTTTTTTAGCCTTGGGCGTGGCTTCCGGAATAGCAATGAACAACTCGGCAAACAAGCTTGTTGATTTATTTATCACCGGAATGAAAGACATTATGTCGGCAGCTATTATTGTTGGATTGGCAGGAGGAATTATTGTTATTCTTCAGGATGGAAATATCATCGATACTTTATTGTACTATGTTTCTAAATCGATGAGCGATTTTGGAAGTATCGCTTCGGTTAGTATGATGTATGTTTTTCAAACCATACTCAATATTGTTATTCCTTCGGGATCAGGAAAAGCAGCCTTAACTATGCCTATGATGGCGCAATTCTCTGATTTGATAGGCGTTTCGCGCCAAGCAACAGTAGTGGCCTTTCAGCTGGGCGATGGTTTTACGAATATGATTACACCCACTTCAGGAGTGCTTATTGGTGTTTTAGGAGTGGCACGAATTCCTTACGATAAATGGGTGAAATGGGTTTTTCCTCTTCTGATTATCTTGATAATAGTAGGTTTTTTACTTTTAATACCAACGGTAACCATGGAATTAAACGGGTTTTAAATCCTAGTTTTATTCAGGCAGAAAACGGCTATTTACTGAAAATACACCATAATTTGGCCTGCAATTAGTTGCAGCGAAACTTCGGCCAGTTTGGTTTGGTATTCTATCGACAATAAGCTTTCTTTTGCATCGAGCAAGCTTTTTTGTACTTCCCTTAATTCGATACCTGAAAGACTACCTAATTTATAGCGCTCTAAAGCAATTTCAAGATTTTCGGCTGCCGTTAGCAAGTTTTGTTCTTCCAGGCGTATTAGCCGTAAATTATTGCTATATGCATGATAAATTCTTAAGAGATCCGCTCTTACACTTTGCTCAAGGTTCTGATAAAGCAATTCTTTATTTTTCAAATCCAGTGTCGAATTTTTTAAACTCCTTTTTTGATTATTTCCATCAAAAAAGGTGATGCCCAGATTTAATCCATAACTCATTCCATAGGTGCTTTGATTTTTATAAGTACCTGTAGAATAATCATTTAAGGTGTAGGAGTAGCCACTCGAAAAATTCAGGTAAGGATAGGCGCGCGATTCGATGAGTTTTTTATCGTAGGCAGAAATATTTTTATTTTTTGAAGCAATTAATAAGCTTGTATTTTTTTGAAGCATTTGTTGAAGAAGCTGCTCATAAAGCAGACCGGCATTTACTTGAATGCTTGTGTCTTGCGACTGAAATACGAAGTCCAGATTTTCGGCTGCCATTAACGTATTTAATCTAATCTGAGCTGCTTTTACGGTTTCGAATTGCCTGGATAGATAAGAGCTATCCGTATTTAAATAAACACGCGATTGCAATACCTGCAGCTTCGAATTCGAGCCTAAGAGATAGCGTTCTTCATCAATACGAAGTCGTTCTTTGGATAAAGAAACCGCGTATTTCATATTTTTCAACATCTGAACTTGCTGAATATAATCGTAATAAGCGGCTACAATGTCGGCAATTAAATGCTCTACTTCCATTTGGGTGTTTAATGCCCCAATTTGCTTTAATTCTTCCAGTTTCTTATACGTTGTTTGTACATTAAAACCATCGAAAATGGTCAAGTCTAAACCAATTCCGGCATAAGCTGTGGTATTGTGCGTTCCTGAAGTTGTGTTCCGACTACCATCATTAAGATTTTGGATCGAATTATTTATCGTGCCTCCGTATCTACTGTTAAAATCGACCGTTGGAAGATAGCCGGCATTTCCTTTTGAATAATTATTCGCCGAAATGGCTTCGTAATTTCGCGCTACCCGTATCGCAAAATTTCTTTCTAAACCCATGGCTATACAGTCGTTTAGTCCGATAACGCTTTGCGCTTCTACACCAGTAAAAGAAAGAAGCATAAGGAAGCTTAAGAATTTAATTTTCATTTTCAGACGTTTTTGTTTCGTTTGAGATATACGTATAAATGGCAGGAATAACATAAAGTGTAAGGAAAGTGGATAATAATACGCCACCTATTACAGTGGTTCCCATGGCCACCCTACTTTGGGCGCCCTCGCCAAAACCCAGGGCCAATGGAGCAATGCCTAAAACGGTCGCCATGCTCGTCATTAAAATCGGTCTAAAACGAGCTGCTGCAGAGGATTTGATAGCTTCTAATTTCGATAAGCCGGCAAGTTTACGTTGATCGGCAAATTCAACAATAAGAATACCATTTTTTGAAACCAATCCGATAAGCATAATAATACCAATCTGACTGAAGATATTCATCGTTATATTGAAATACCACATAAAAAATAAGGCTCCCAATAGCGCTAGAGGTACTGTCATCATAACTACCAGAGGCGATTTAAAACTTTCGAACTGAGCAGCCAGAACTAAGAAAATTAAAATCAAGGCAAGGATAAAAGCAAACATTAAGCTCGACGAGCTTTCTTGAAAATCTTTCGAGTCGCCAGATAGTGCCGTCCTGTAGGTGTCGTCGAGGACTTCTTTAGCTATTTTATCCATTTCAGCTAAACCTTCGCTAATCGTTTTGCCTTTGGCCAAACCCGCAGAAACCGTTGCGGCCACAAATCGATTGTAACGATAAAGTTGGGGAGGAGCCGTTTCTTCTGATAAAGTGATTAGATTGTCGAATTGAATCATTTCACCGACATTGTTTCTAACGTACAAGGATTGAAGATCGAGCGGTTTATTGCGGTCGCTTCTTGCAAGATCGCCTAAAATTTGGTATTGCTTGCCATTCATAAAGAAATAACCAAAGCGCTGCCCGCTTAAGGCCAATTGAAGGGTTTGCCCGATATTTTGCGTTGATACACCTAAGGATGTAGCTTTTTCGCGATTGATATGGATGCGTAATTCGGGTTTCGTAAATTTTAGATTGACATCTGCTTGCTGGAAAATAGGATTTGCATCTACCTTTTCCATAAAACGGGGAATAATTTCTCTTAATTTATCGATAGAAGTCGCTTGAAGTACATACTGAATAGGTCTTCCTGAGCGTCGACCTCCAAAAGTAGATTGCTGCGAAACAAAGGATCTTGCTTTTGTTTTCGTTCGTAAAGCGGCAGATAATTCATCAGCAATTTCTTGTTGCGTTTGATTTCTTTGGTCGGGATCTTTCAGCATTAAACGAATACTTCCTGATCCTCCTCCTCTAATAATGGTAATTAATCCTTCGCGATCGGGCACTAATTCTTCTACTGTATTTGCAATATCATCGGTATAATCGCGCATAAACTCATAGGTTGCTCCCTGAAAAGCTGAAGTATTGATTGATATCTGCGAACGATCTTCGAGCGGAGCCATTTCTGCGGGTATCGTTTTCCACAACAGAAAGATGAGTCCAAAAGCCAGAACAACAATAACAATGGCTGTTCTACGATTAAGCAAAAACGAATCCAGACTTTTTTTATAAGCGGCGTTTAGCTTAAGAAAGAAAGGCTCCGTTTTCCTAAAAAACCAACTGTGTTTTGATGATTTCTTGAGCATTTTTGAGGAGAGCATCGGTGTAAGCGAAAGCGCAAGAAATGAGGAAATTATAACAGTTCCGGCCATAACTATACTAAACTCTCGGAACAAACGGCCGGTTAATCCCTCTAAAAATACAATTGGAAAAAATACAGATACGAGTGTAATAGTTGTCGAAATTACAGCAAAATAAATTTCCTTCGATCCTTTTAATGCTGCATCAATAGGTTTCATTCCTTCTTCTACTTTTACGTAGATATTTTCCATGACAACAATGGCATCATCTACCACAATTCCAATAGCAAGCACAATAGCCAAAAGCGATAGTACGTTAATCGTGAATCCGGCCAGGTACATAATAAAGAAAGCTCCAATTAAGGAAATGGGGATAACCAGAATTGGAATCAGTGTTGCGCGCCAACTTCTTAAAAAGAAATAAATAATAATAACAACAAGAAAAAAAGCCAAATAGATCGTGTTTTTTACCTCTGTAATAGAGGACCGAATGTATTTTGTATTATCAAATCCAATTTTAACTTTAACATCTTCGGGCAAATCTTTTTTGATAAATGCTAAGCGTTTGTAAACTTCATTAACAATATCAATTTGATTAGAACCGGGTTGAGGAACAATAGCATTACCAACCATAGGCACACCATCGCGTTTAAGAATTCCACGAAGATCTTCAGGCCCTAGTTCGGCTCGACCAATATCTTTAAAGCGCACGATTTGATCTCCTGATTGCTTGATAATTAAATCGTTGAATTCTTCAGGCGTTGTCATCAATCCTAAAGTCCGAATGGTTAATTCGGTATTATTTCCTTCTATTGATCCTGAGGGCAATTCAACATTTTCGCGGTTTATTGCATTTCGAACATCCAAAGGCGTAAGTTTATAGCCCGCAAGTTTGATGGGATCGAGCCATAATCGCATAGCATACCTTTTTTGTCCCCAAATCATTATTGAACTAACACCTGAAATGGTTTGCAGTTGCTCTTTAAAAGTCAGCTCTGCTATTTCAGATATTTCGAGCAGCGATCTTTTATCACTTTCGATGGTAATAAACATAATGGGACTGGCATCCGCATCGGCTTTAGACACTGTTGGAGGATCGCAATCGCGAGGTAATCTCCGCTGGGCTTGTGATACTTTATCTCTAACGTCGTTTGCCGCAGTTTCCATATCTACCGATAATTCAAACTCAACAGTAATTCTACTGTATCCCTGACTGCTTGAGCTTGTTAAAGAGCGAACTCCGGGGATGCCATTAATCGATTGTTCCAGTGGTTCGGTAATTTGGGTTTCGATAACATCGGAATTTGCGCCGGGATACGACGTGCTCACCGATACAATTGCAGGATCAACGCTGGGAAATTCACGAACACCCAAAAAAGTCAATCCAACAAATCCAAAAATTAAGATGGCAATCGACATTACTGAGGCAAGAACTGGCCTGTTTATACTTACTGATGCAAGACTCATAGCTTCTCTATTTAATATTCAATAAAGTATCGAGAACGATGGGCAATTCTTCTCTAAGTTGCAAAATGCCGGTTGTCAGTAAAGTGTCGCCAAACTGAAGCCCGTTTGTAATTTGTATCTGCGATTCAGTACGAAGTCCAATATCCACTTTAACGGAGCTGGCTTTTCCTGATTTGTAAAGAAATACTTTCTCTCCCTCCATTTCGGGGATTAGTGCTTCGCTTGGAATAGCAATGGCATTCTCGACATGCGACATTTGTAAAGTGATGGAAGCATAACGGCCAGATTTAAGCTCTTCGTAAGTATTGGGATATAGTGCGCGTAATACAATAGTTCTTGTATCTATGTTTATTTTTGGATCGACGGCATAAACCGCCGCCTTATAATCTTTACTACTTCCATCGATCTGAAATATAACAGGATAACCAATTTTAATCTCTGATGCATACCTTTCCGGGATAGAAAATTCAATTTTCAGAGGACTTATTTTGATCAGCTTGGCAATTTTTGTTGATGGTGTTGCATAAGCGCCCTCACTTAAATAGCGCAAACCAATAATGCCGTCAAAAGGAGCA
>JAFGHU010000040.1 GCA_016929955.1 Bacteroidales bacterium
AAACATAACGGCCGAACTGCCCATTGGAACAGAATTAAGTGCAACGAATGAGTTTATGAAAAAACTGGAAAGTCATGTTTTTCAGGTTTTAGAACCGAATAAACAAATTGTAAAATCGGTATTGACAACGGTAGGAAAAGGCGCCGTTGGCGAAAACGAAGGTTTTAATATTTCGGATACGCCAAATAAGGGTTTGATAACCGTGCATTTTATCGATTTTGAAGACAGAAAGGGAATCAGCACTTTTGATATATTAAAGGAATTGAGCGATTCGCTTATTGGTAAGTATCCTGCCGCCTCCATTTCGGTTGAAAAGCCTAATGAGGGTCCACCAGCCGGAAAACCAATCAATATTGAAATTAGCGGTAAAAAATTTGAAACCCTACTTTCCCTTACCGATTCAATTCAGTATTTGATAGATGCCGAAAACATTCCGGGAATAGAGGGTTTGCATATCGATTTGGATATCGGAAATCCTGAATTGCTGGTGCATATCGACAGAGATAAAGCACGACGCTTTGGTGTTTCGACCGGGCAAATTGCCATGACTATTCGTACCGCCCTCTTTGGGAAAGATGTGGCTGATTATAAAGAGGGCGAAGATGAGTATCCTATCTTACTTCGTTTAAAAGAGGAGTATCGTAACGATATCACTTCTTTAATGAATCAAAAAATAACTTTCCGTAATCAGTCGAATGGTCGCATTGTGCAAGTGCCCATTTCGGCCGTTGCCACTATCGAATACAGTACAACTTACGGAGCCGTAAAACGTAAAAACCTAGATCGCGTTATTACAATTTATTCCAATGTATTAGAAGGCTATAATCCAACGGAAATAAATAATCAATTGAAACCTCTTTTGGCCGCTTTTGATATGCCCGATGGATACAAATATGAGTTTACCGGCGAACAAGAAGAACAAGAAGCATCCATGGAATTCCTAATGATGGCTATGTTAATTGCCGTTGCCTTGATTATGATTATATTGGTAAGCCAATTCAATTCGATCGTAAAACCCGCTATTATTGTTGCCAGTGTTTTATTCAGTACCATTGGTGTAATGGGCGGTATCGCAACATTTAAAATGGATTTTGTGGTGATTATGACCGGAATTGGCATTGTTTCGTTGGCTGGAGTTGTTGTAAACAATGCCATCGTTTTACTCGATTATGTCGATTTATTGAAGAAAAGAAAACGCAAAGAATTAGGCTTAGAAGAAGGTGCTTTGTTGTCGATAAAAGAAACCGAACATTGTGTAGAATTAGCAGGAAAAACGCGTTTACGGCCTGTGCTCTTAACGGCAATAACAACCATTTTGGGATTATTGCCTATGGCGGTTGGGTTAAACATTAATTTCTTTACCGCTTTGAGCGAGTTTGATGCGCAAATATTTTTTGGTGGCGATAATGCAGCTTTCTGGGGGCCGCTTTCCTGGACAATTATTTTCGGTTTGACTTTTGCCACTTTCTTAACCTTGGTCATTGTTCCGGCAATGTATCAGTTTTTATATAAAGTAAAATTTAAAATAAGCCGAAGGTCAAATGATATGATTTGAAAATAAAAGACCATATAAAACTCAAAAAAGCCCGATAGAAATGCGCTATCGGGCTTTTTTCCTTTTAATACAATGGAGTTTGAATTTTGGTAGATTTAGTTTTACAACTGATCAATCCCTTTATCCAAAATTTCAAAAGTATCCGATGCAATTACCAACTCTTCGTTGGTTGGGATTACCAAAACGCTCACTTTAGACGAATCTTTAGAAACCGCCATAGTTTTTCCGCGCATGCCGGTGTTTTTCGATTTATCCAATTCAACACCCATAAATTCCAATCCCTCAACAGCATTTTGCCGTGTTAACCAATCGTTTTCGCCAATACCACCGGTAAAAACAATAGCATCTACGCCACCCATAGCGGCGGCATAGGAACCGATGTATTTCTTAATTCGATATTGATACACCTTTAAAGCACATTGCGCTCTTTCGTTTCCTTCGTCAGCAGCGATTTCAATTTCCCGCATATCTGATGAAACACCACTTAATCCTAGCATTCCGCTATGTTTATTAATGAGCGTGTTTGCCGATTCTACATCAATTTCTTCTTTTTTGATGATATGAAACAAAGCGCCGATATCCAGATCGCCACTACGTGTGCCCATAATCAAACCTTCAATAGGAGTCATTCCCATACTGGTATCAATCGATTTTCCTTGCTTAACAGCGGTAATACTTGCGCCATTACCAAGATGACAGGTAATGATATTCAGCTCGCTCATAGGTTTTTGTAAAAACTCAGCAGCTTTATTGGCCACAAATTTATGGCTCGATCCATGAAAACCATAACGACGCACCCCATGCTTTTGATAAAGCGAATAAGGTATACCATATAAAAAGCTGTGTTTTGGCATTGTTTGATGAAAAGCCGTATCGAAAACACCAACTTGAGGAACCTTTGGCAATAATTCATTAATTGCATAAATACCATCTAAATTGGGTGGATTATGCAAGGGTGCGAGATCGATTGTTTCTTCAAGTGCATCAATAACTCCGGGACTTATACGCACACTTCCGCCATAGCGTTCGCCGCCATGGACCACGCGATGACCAACAGCATTGATTTCATCTAAAGATTTAATACTTCCGTATTTTTCGCTAAGTAAAATGCCTAAAACATATTCTATTCCTAGTTTATGATCAAAAATTTCGCCTTCTAATTTTGCAGAAACACCATCTTGGCGTTCGTGCTTAACTAATGAACCTTTTAAACCAATTTTATCTACCAAACCTTTGGCAATAACTTGTTGACTGGGCATATCAAACAATTGATATTTAATGGATGAGCTGCCGCAATTCAAAACAATAATTTTCATAATTTTTTTCTTAAGTGTTTGCTTAAATGTTTCTTCCTAAATTCTGAACTGTTCCCGGTTTTTGAATCCTTTTCCCATCTTTGTAAAGGTAAAACCCTTCGCCAACTCTTCTGCCCAGCATTCCGGCACGCACTAGGCGTTTAATAAAAGGAGAGGGCTTGTAGCGAATATCGCCAAATTCATTGTAAAGGTTATCCATCCATTTTAGCACTTTATCTAAACCTATGGCATCAGCCATTTCGAAAGGGCCGGATAATAAGCCCGTTGTGCTTTTGATGGTTTTGTCGATTTGAACAACATCAGCAACACCTTCTAATAATATTTCGCACGCTTCGTTTATTAAAGGAACAATCATCCGCGTACTGATATTTCCGGGGGATTCTTGCACTTCAATTTTTTCGCGTTCAACCATTTTAAGAAACTTGTTTATGCAATTCATTGTATGATCGTTGGTGAGTACCGTACGAACAACTTCTACAACTCTAACCTGATCTAAGGGAAGGATAAAATGCAATCCGATAGCTCTTTCTTGATGCTTTAAAACAGATGCTATTTCCGAAATCATCAATGTTGCCGTATTTGAAGCAATAATGGCTTCAGGCGAAATTACTTCTTCAATTTTGCGGAAAACTTCTTTTCTTTCAGGAAGGCTTGTTCCTTGTTTCTTAGAATTGATAGATTCGATAACAATATTACAGCCTTTCAAAATAGAATAATCGGCCGAGCCTTTAATTCGACTAAGCATCGCTCTTTTTTCGCCTTCTGTTAATCCCCAACGGTTGATTTTAGCATCCAACTGTTGCTCGATTCTTGTTCTAATCTTTTGAACACGTTCCTCGTCGATATCAACATAAACAACTTCTATTCCTTTGCGTGAGGCCAGGCGAATAATTTCTTGTCCTGTAGAACCTGCACCGACGACACCGATTTTCTGCAGTCCGCCTTGCTTTATCACTTTCTTTCCTAGAGCAAAATCTTCTAATCTTTCTGTCATTGCTTATATTTTTTAGGCTTTTTTACTAGCAGCTTGTAATGAGGTGATGGCTACCATATTTATTATATCGTCAACCGAACAGCCTCGCGATAAATCGTTAATTGGGGCAGCCATACCTTGTAAAACGGGGCCTACAGCTTCTGCTCCGGCCAATCGTTCAACCAATTTATAGGCGATATTTCCAACCTCTAAAGTTGGGAAAACCAATACGTTGGCATATCCTGCAATGGTACTTCCGGGCGCTTTTTTGCTTCCTATGGCCGGCACTATAGCGGCATCAGCTTGCAATTCACCATCAAATTGAAATTCCGGAGCCATTTTTTGGGCCAAAGCCGTAGCTTCAACTACCTTATCCACCATTTCGTGTTTGGCGCTTCCTTTGGTTGAAAAACTTAAAAGGGCCACTCTTGGTTGCATATTGGCAATAGCTTTGGTTGTATTTGCAGTAGAAACAGCAATCTGAGCCAATTCTGCTGCAGTAGGATTTGGATGAACGGCGCAATCTGCAAAAACCATCATACCATAATCGCCAACATTTTTATTCTCAAATAACATAAAAAAAGCTCCCGATACTACGCTAATTCCAGGCAGTGTTTTTACGATTTGAAAAGCAGGACGTAAAACATCACCGGTTGTATTTTGAGCACCGGCAACTTCGCCATCGGCCTCGCCATTTTTAACCAATAAAGTAGCCAGATATAGGGGGGTTGCTACAAGTTTTTCTGCTTGTTGGCGACTTTCAATTTTTTCGCCACGGATTTTCATCAATAAGTCCACATACTTTTCTTTGTTGGAATTATTGTTTGGATCGATAATTTTAGCTTTCGCTAAGTTTTTTAAGCTTAGTTTGTCAGCCAATGCTTTTATTTCACTTGGGTTTCCTAGTAAAATCAGTTCGGCGATGCCTTCTGACATTACATAATCGGCCGCTTTTAGAGTTCTTTCTTCTGTTCCTTCGGGTAAAACGATGCGTGAATGGGCTTTTATGGCCTGCTCCCGAATTTTTGTTGTAAATTCCATCTTAATGCTCTTCTCAAATTATATTATAAATATCTGTAAAATAGTCGATTAATAAATCAAATTTTCGGGGACAAAGGTACGTAAATTTCCTATTGTTAGCCGAATAGCAAAGGAGTTTTTTTGAAAATAAATGGAGTACAGTATGCGTTCAGCGTAAAATATCAACGAAAAATGAATCCTTTTTTATAGGGGTCGTTTGGATCGAAAATAAATTCGTGTTTTCCGGTAAAAAAGGCGCTGCCGCTCACCTTTGGAATAACTGCAGGAAAAGAACCAAAATGTGTACTTTCCATTACTTCTACATCCATAGTTGAGCCAACAATACTTTCAATGCGAATAGATTCTCCAATTTTTAATTCGCCTTTGGCAAAATGCAGCGCGGCGCGAGCACTTACTCCCGATCCGGTTGCACTTCTGTCTACTTCGCCATTGGCAAAGATGCAAATATTTTTAGAGTGGTTTTTTTTATCGTCGGGCATTCCTACAAATATAGTCCCATAAAGGAAACTAAGCTCTTTTTCGAAAGGATGATGTATCTCTATTTTATCCATAATAGCGAGCTTAATTTTTCTTCCCCAATCGATTTGTTGCAAATAATTGGAGGCGTCGAGACTTAAACCGATAGATTCTGCATCGACGAAAGCATAAAAGGCACCACCAAAAGCAATATCGTAATTTACGGTTCCAATTCCATCTACATAAATACTTTTATCTGCTAAATAAACAAAAGAGGGCACATTTAAAAAAGAAACACTTTCGACAATGCCATTTTTGCGTTTGGCCCAGGCCTGTATTTTTCCGGGAGGTGCATCAATAATTAAATGGGCCTCATCGCCCTGTTTTTCAATCATTCCGGTTTCTAAAACTAATTTTGATAATGCAATTATGGCATGACCGCACATGGTAGAATAACCTTCGTTATGCAAGAAAAAAGTAGCAAAATCGGCATCTTTGCTTTGAGGATTTGTAATAACAGCTCCATACATATCGGCATGGCCGCGCGGTTCCCACATCAAGCCGGTTCTGATGGCATCCAGATTTTCCATAAAATAACGACGCTTCGCCAAAATTCCTTGACCTTGAAGTTCGGGCAAACCATCCACGATAACGCGCAAAGGTTCGCCTCCGGTATGCATATCTATCGTTTTTATGGTAATGTATTCCGATGGAAGTGCCCAATTCTTTTTTAGATTCATTGTTTCTTTTTTTCAAAAATAAGGCTTTTAAGAATAAGGGATAATCCCTTTTTTCTTTTTAGTGATCAAAAAAGCGGAGGAGAAAAGCGAAAGCTTTATCTTTGACAAAAATTTGCAAAAAAGTAGCTAATGAAAAAGGTCGATTTATTCATTTTACGCACCTATGTAGGTCCGCTTATTATGACCTTTTTTATCGCCCTATTTATACTGCTTATGCAGTTTCTTTGGTTATATGTTGATGATTTAGTAGGCAAAGGATTGGATTGGTATGTTTTGTTGGAGTTGATTTTTTATGCTTCTTCCACTTTTGTTCCTATGGCTCTACCCTTGGCTATTTTGCTTTCTTCGCTTATGACTTTTGGTAATTTGGGCGAGCATTATGAGCTGGTAGCCTTAAAATCGTCGGGCATATCGTTAAAGCGTTTGATGCGTCCGCTTGTTATTTTATCGGTGATAATCAGTATTTTGGCTTTTCTTTTTTCCGATTTTGTATTGCCTGTGGCAAATTTAAAATTCCGCTCTTTGCTCTATGATGTACAACATCAAAAGCTGGCCTTTAAAATGAAAGAAGGCATTTTTAATCGCGATTTGGGCGATTATGTGCTGCGCATAGAATCAAGGGGCGACGATGGTGAGAGCATTAATGACGTACTTATTTACGATCATTCGCAAAAAGCCGGAAATATTAAATTAACAACGGCTCAATCCGGATTGATGCAGCAAACACCAAACGGAAGCGCTATTTTGTTTACCTTGTATAATGGAGTGAATTACGAAGAAAAAATAGATAGACAAAATCACCGTTTAACGCGTCCTTTTCAGCGTATGGAGTTTAAGGAAGAGCAAATCCGATTTGAAATTGACAATGGCTTAAACCGAACCAACGAAAATCTATTCAAATCGAGCTACCATATGATGAATTTGGAGCAACTAAGCAGCTCTAAAGATTCATTAGAAATAGAACTGCAGAAAAAGAAGAGGAATTTTAAGCGCGACGTACAAGATCGCTTAACCCAATACAGGCGTTTGGATTCTGCGCGATTGGTTCAAAAGGAAATGAATATCGACACCAGTAAACTGGCTTTTAATAGTGTGTTTTTTCAAATGGATATGGATATCCGCGAAAAAGCAATAGACAAAGCTTTGGCTGCTTGCAGAACGGCTAAAGACAATGTCAAATATCAATATTTAGATTTCGAACATCGCGATGAAACCATTCGGAAACATTCCATTGCTTACCATAAAAAATTCACGCTTTCATTTGCTTGCTTAATTCTTTTCTTTGTGGGTGCGCCATTAGGAGCCATTATTCGAAAAGGTGGATTGGGCTTGCCGGTGGTGATGTCGACTTTGTTTTTTGTGCTTTTCCATGTTTTGTCGATGATTGGCGAACGATCAGCCGTTGCCGGCGGAATGAATATTTTCTTTGGCATGTGGTTGGCTTCATCGGTATTTCTTCCTTTAGGTGTTTTCCTTACGTATAAAGCAACTTCAGATGCGCCTTTATTCGATTCGGAAACCTATAAACGCATGCTAGAACGATTGCATAAATTCATTCCTTTTATTCATAAAAGTCAGGATGAATAAAAAGGCTGTATGCCTGAGCCTGTGTTTAGTAGTTTGTTATCAACTTCCCCAACTCTCTCTGTCCAAACTTCGGTATTGAATAGCCTCTGCTAAATGGTGATTTTGAATATTTTCCGAATCATCTAAATCGGCAATGGTGCGCGCCACTTTTAAAATGCGATCGTAAGCTCTGGCCGACAGTTGAAGTTTCTCCATCGCATTTTTTAATAATTGATGACCTTCTTTTTCCAACTGACAATAGGCTTGCATTTGTTTGGTGTTCATCTGAGCATTGGCGTGTATTTCAGGTAATTCGCTAAAACGTTTTTCTTGTATTTTGCGTGCTTTGATAACCCGTTCTCTTACTGCTTCGCTTTTTTCTGTCGCCTGAGTTTCTGCTAAATCGCGAAACGGAACAGGAATTACTTCTACCTGAATATCAATACGATCGAGCAGCGGCCCCGAAATCCTGTTCAGGTATTTTTGCACCATGCCGGGCGCACATACACATTCTTTTTCGGGATGATTATAATAACCGCAGGGACAAGGGTTCATAGAGGCAATCAGCATAAAATTTGCAGGATACTCAACCGAAATTTTCGATCGGGAAATGCGCACTTTACGATCTTCCATAGGTTGTCGCATCACTTCCAAAACAGTACGTTTGAATTCAGGCAATTCATCCAAAAACAAAACGCCATTTTGTGCTAAACTTATTTCTCCGGGCATCGGATAGCTGCCGCCGCCAACTAAACCGGCATCGGAAATGGTATGATGTGGTGCTCGGAAAGGCCGAACAGAAATTAATGAATCGACACTGCCCAAATTGCCAGCTACAGAATGTATTTTAGTGGTTTCTAAAGCTTCGCTGAGGTTGAGCGGAGGTAAAATGCTCGGAATTCGTTTTGCAAGCATGGTTTTTCCCGCTCCCGGAGGACCGATAAAAATAACATTATGCGAACCTGATGCGGCAATTTCCAGTGCTCGCTTTATGTTTTCTTGTCCTTTAACGTCCGAAAAATCAAACTCATAGTTGTTTAAACGGGCATAAAACTCCTCTCGGGTATCCACTTGGGTTTGATTTAATTCCTTTTTATCGTTAAAAAAATCGATAACTTCCGTAATATTTTCTACGCCAAATACTTCCAGATTATTTACTATGGCAGCCTCTCTGGCATTTTGAGCGGGTAAAATAAAACCTTTAAAGCCTTCTTCGCGTGCTTTTATGGCAATAGGCAACGCGCCTTTTATGGGTTGTAAACCTCCATCGAGCGAAAGCTCACCCATAATTAAATAATCGCCAATAGCGCTGTTTTTGATTTGTCCGGAAGCTGCCAAAATTCCAACAGCAATGGTTAAATCGTAAGCCGATCCTTCTTTGCGAATATCGGCGGGAGCCATATTGATTACAATTTTTTTACCCGGAATTTTGTATCCAATGTGTTTTAAAGCCGCTTCTATGCGTTGGTGACTTTCTTTAACGGCGCTATCGGGCAAGCCCACTAAATACCAATTAATACCTTGATCTATACTAACTTCTACAGTAATTGTAATTGCGTCAACACCAATGAGTGTGCTCCCAAATGTTTTTACTAACATAAGCAGGAATTTAAGAAATGATCGAAAAGCGAGTGCGTTTTCTGTAAAATCTATTTATTTTTATCTGGAAATTTTCCAAATTTTGCTGTAAACCAAAACCGTGTTCCATCACCGGTTTTACTACTAAAATTAAGGTC
>JAFGHU010000041.1 GCA_016929955.1 Bacteroidales bacterium
GGCCTGTACACAGGGTTTTGGATTATTGCGCTCATTATGGTTTCCATGTTGATCTATTACACGGCAAACCTGCAAAAGGAAGTTCCACCGATACCGCAAACCGTTAAATCGGTTAGTGGCGAAGTGCTTTACACCTACGACGATGTTGTTGCCGGAAAAGGGAACTTCCAACAATTCGACCTGATGGACTGGGGCACCTTACTTGGAATGGGTGCTTATATGGGGCCCGATTTTACGACTGATTTCATGCATTATCGGGCCGAATTTCTTTACGATTACTACGCCAATGAAATCTACGGTAAAACCAATAAGGAACTGACAGATGTTGAGCGCGGCGCCGTAAAAGAAAGAGTAAAACAAGATTTCAAGTTACAAACCAAATTACTCGAAAACGAAACAGTTTATACCGATGCATCGGCAGCTGCTTTTCATAAAAACGTAGAATATCTCACTAAACTTTTAACCGAAGGTGATCCCGACCGCGCATTTACAGGTGGTGTAATTCTCGCAGACGAAGCAAAAACAATTGCCGCTTTTGTCGATTGGTCGCAATTGGTCGCATCTTCTTTTCGCCCCGGCACCGAACGTACTTGGTCCAACAACTGGCCTCCGGAACCTTTAATCGATCAAGATTTAACCTTTAATTCGCATAAAATATCGCTTTGGGAATTCCTAATTCTATGGACACTAACGATTATCGTTATCTATTTAGCCTACGAGTATCTCTTTAAAAAAGATCCGGACGAAAAACTGGAGCCTGCTATGAAAATCACCAAGCTATTTCGTTCGCAAAATAAATTGTTAAAATACGTGCCAATCGTTGCAGCCCTATTCTTTGTTCAATTGATATTAGGAGGATATCTGGCACACTTATATACCGAGCCAACAAAAGATTTTATCTTATCGCAAAGCATTTTACCCTTTAATGTTATTCGCTCTATGCATACCCAATTGGCTATTTTGTGGGTTGCCGTAGGTTGGTTAGTTGGCGGTTTACTAATAGCACCTTGGGTAGCCGATAAGGATCATAAATACCCTTGGCTGGTCGACGTATTGTGGGCTGCTCTTTTGGTGGTCGCCGTTGGAAGTATTATTGGCTTATACATGGGAGCAACTGGTCAACTGCGCGAAAGTTGGTTTTGGCTAGGCAATGAAGGCAGAGAATTGCTAAATCTTGGTCGTGTATGGGATATTGGCCTTGTTATTGGTTTGGTTTTCTGGTTCTTACTCATCGTATCATTGATTCGAAAAGCAGCAACAAATAACCCTATTGTCAGTACCATTATCTGGTCGTCATTTGCCATTGCCACTTTATATATGGCAGGGATGATGCCCATTCATAAAATTATGCCAAACTTTACGGTTGATGATTATTACCGTTGGTGGGTAATCCATTTATGGGTGGAATTAACTTTTGAGTTATTTGCTGCCGGTGTAATTGCATTCTTTACGGTTTCATTAGGATTAATCTCACACAAAACAGCCGTACGTGTAATGTTTTTCGAGCTTTTCCTTATTGCCTTAAGCGGAACATTGGGTGTAGGACACCATTATTGGTGGCAAGGTCTTGATGAATATTGGATTGCAATTGGTGGTATATTCTCTGCTTTAGAGCCATTACCTTTGGCTTTAATGATAGTAGAAGCGATGAAAAACCGACGAGAAAAATTGCACAGCGGCGAAGATTTTGCCTTTTCTACGCCTTTTATGTGGATCGCCGGTTCGGCCATCCTCAACTGGATTGGTGCAGGTTTCTTCGGTATGGTTATCAATACGCCAACCATCAGCTACTATTCGCATGGTACTTATCTGATTATGCCTCACGGTCACGTGGCTTTATTAGGTGCGTTCGGCTATATTTCTATCGCTTTCCTTTATATGACATCACGAGCCAATGCATTAGCTAAAGGATTGGTATGGAGCGATAAACTTAGCAAATATGGATTCTGGACTTTAACGGCAGGAGCTTTACTCTTTGCCTTACCAACATATATGATTGGTATTGAGCAAACAGAAAAAGCGATGGAATTGGGTTATTTCTTTACCCGTACACGCGAAGCTGTTGAAGGAATGAGTGGCTGGATGTGGTTCAGAACTATTCCTGATGGATTAATGATTTTGGGTGGTGGTATCATCCTGTATGATTTAACATTTAAAACATTTTTTGCAAAAAAAAATGATAAAATAGCGGCTTAATTCTCATCATAAGATTGCTTCCATTATCTTTGATCTTGGAAGCAATCTTTATTTTTAAGCATGTCAGAATTTACAAATACCAGAAAAAACAGAGTCGAAGTTTTAAATCATTATATGGTTGGAATCATTGAAGGAATCAATGGCGCCAAACTTGTAGAAGAATTAGGGATGAAAGCCGATCACTTTATTCCCGGTGATGTTTTAGGCAGTTTCGACCTGCTTTTTGCAAACAAATCAGATTTAACAAAGATCAAAACAGCGTCGAATAAACTCTTTAATATTTTATACGAAACGCTTAAAGCATATCCCAATATCCAGGCCGCTAAAAATAGTTTTATCGATCTCTTGATACAGGATAATGCGATAATCCAACAAAAACTCAAAGCCTTAAAACCATTTGTAAAAAAGATTAATCAAAAGATCGATCCGGAATCAAAAACGCATTTAATTCAAAAAATTACCGAATTAGAAAAGTTTACTGCTCATTATACGGTAAAAGAAAATATTCTATTCCCCATACTTGAAGCCCATTGGAATGAACATGATTGCTTAAAACTGATGTGGTCTTTTCATGATGATATCAGGCAGAATTTGAAAAAAATTCTGGCCTTGTTAGGCTCAGAAAATTTTGAGCTTAAAACGTTCAACACATTAGCAGGACTACTTTTTTTCAATATGAGTACCATTATTTTTCGCGAAGAAAGAATTCTTTTTCCGATTATGATGGAAACGCTAAACGAAAACAAGCAACAGCAAATGCTATTTGAATTAAGCGAGATGGGACTCCCCTTTGTCAAAATCCCAAAACAAATACAACAAACGGATTACCAGCCTTCGAACGATAATATAATAAAACTGCCTACCGGAGAATTCACCATCGAGCAAGCCGAGTTAATTTTCAATCATCTTCCGGTAGATATAACTTTTGTTGACGAAAACAATACCGTTCGTTTTTTTTCTGCGCCAAAGCATCGCATTTTTCCACGAACCGCTGCTATCATAGGGCGAAAAGTACAAAACTGTCATCCTCCCGAAAGTGTGGAAACTGTAAACCGCATTGTAGAATCTTTTAAAAAAGGCGAAAAAGAATCCGCAAGTTTTTGGCTGCATATGGGGCCAAAATTTGTGTTGATCCAGTATTTTGCTGTCCGAGATAAGAATGATAAATATCGTGGCGTACTTGAAGTTTCGCAGGAAATATCAGAAATACAAGAACTTAAAGGCGACCGAAAATTACTGGATTGGTAAATCGCTTAAAATTGAAAAATCGAATGAACGAGAAAATTGTACGTATTCTTCTTTTTGATGGTGTCTGTAATTTATGTAATGGCAGCGTACATTTTATTCTTAAGCGTGATAAACAAGAAAAATTTAAGTTTGCGGCACTTCAATCGGAAAGTGGACAAATACTTCTTAAGAAATATAATTTATCAAACATTCAATTTGATTCATTGGTGTATATCCTTGATGAAAACTATTACCTAAAATCCGATGCGGTTCTGCGTATTTTCAGAACTTTGGGTGGATTTTGGAAACTAATGTGGATATTCCACTACCTGCCGCGGTGCTTTCGCGATTTTATCTACGATTTGATTGCTAAATCGAGGTATCGCGTTTTCGGGAAAAGAGAGGAATGCATGATACCCACGCCATCACTTAAAAAGCGTTTTCTCTAAGTAAAAATAAATAATGCCTGCGCTAAAACCATTTGATTATCTTTGCCGCCTTAAAAAAACAAGGAATGATTTCAATTGATGGCTTAGCTGTAGAATTTGGTGGAACAACACTTTTTAAAGACATTTCATTTGTAGTAAACGATAAAGACCGCATTGCCTTAATGGGTAAAAATGGTGCGGGAAAATCGACTTTACTAAAAGTGCTTGCCGGTATTCAAACGCCAACAAGCGGAAAAGTCTCGGCTCCAAAAGAAGCAATTATTGCCTACTTGCCACAGCATTTAATGAATGAAAGCAACTTAACTGTTTTTGAAGAGGCATCTAAGGCTTTTTCGCAAATGCTTCTCATACAAAAAGAGTTGGATGAGTTGAACGAACAACTGACTATTCGCACCGATTACGAATCGGAAGATTATTATGCCATTATTGAAAAGGTTTCCGATTTAAGCGAAAAAATTTACAGTCAAAGCGAGATTAATTACGATGCCGAAGTTGAAAAAATTCTTTTAGGATTAGGATTTTTACGCACTGATTTTCAAAGAAAAACCACTGAATTTAGCGGTGGTTGGCGCATGCGTATTGAATTGGCTAAAATATTACTCCAAAATCCTGATCTCATTTTATTGGATGAACCTACAAACCATCTGGATATTGAATCGGTGCAGTGGTTAGAAGATTTTTTAATCAATAGTGCAAAAGCGGTTATGGTTATTTCGCACGATCGTGCTTTTATCGATACCATTACTACCCGCACAATTGAAGTAAGTATGGGTCGGATTTACGATTACAAGGTAAACTATTCGAAATACCTGGAACTGCGCCAAGAACGCAGACAACAACAGCAAAAAGCGTATGACGAACAGCAAAAATTTATCGCTGACAATCAGGCTTTTATCGATCGATTTAAGGGAACATATTCAAAAACACTCTCGGTTCAGTCGCGTGTAAAAATGCTAGCCAAACTCGAAATTGTTGAAGTAGACGAAGTAGATACCTCGCATTTAAAATTGCGCTTCCCTCCTTCTCCCCGCTCGGGAAATTATCCGGTAACAGCAGAAGATGTATCAAAACATTACGGTAAACATTTGGTTTTTAGTGGCGCAAATTTCAGCATTACCAGGGGCGAAAAAGTAGCCTTTGTTGGGAAAAATGGTGAGGGAAAGTCAACACTTGTACAAGCCATTATGGGTGAAATTGAACATAGCGGAAAACTTACGCTAGGTCACAATGTGCAAATTGGCTATTTTGCTCAAAACGAAGCGTCTAAACTGAACGAAAACCTGACTGTTTTTCAAACAATCGACGATGTTGCTAAAGGCGATATTCGTACGAAAATAAAAGATATTTTGGGTGCCTTTATGTTTGGCGGTGAAGAATGGGAAAAGAAAGTAAAGATTCTATCGGGTGGCGAAAAAACACGTTTAGCCATGATTAAATTATTGCTTGAACCTGTAAATTTACTCATCCTTGACGAGCCAACCAATCATCTGGATATGAGAACAAAAGACATTTTAAAGCAAGCCTTGATGGATTTTGATGGAACACTTATCCTCGTATCTCACGACCGTGATTTCCTCAATGGCATGGTGAGCAAAATTTACGAGTTTGGCAATAAACAGGTGAAAGAACACTTGGAGGGAATTGGCGAATTTCTGGCACGAAAAAAAATGGAACACTTGCGCGAATTGGAAGCCAAAAAATAAGCATTGTCCAAAATCCGCGTTTTTCTTTTCCGTAATATTTACTCGAATTATACGATCTATTAAGCTACATTTTTTTAACTTGCAGCTTCAAAATCATAATTTAATCGATCTTTAACCAGATCAACATAAATCATAATTAAAAACTATTCCATGAAAAGAAGATTTTTAGCAATGCTGGCTTTCCTTTTTCTAGTAACAGGTTTGTATAGTCAAAACACGCCCATTACGGAAGCCGATTACAGAATGGCTGAGCAATTCTCGCCAACAAAACTAAAGCGAATGGTATTTAGCACCTTCGTAAATCCAAATTGGCTGCAAAGCGGCGATAAATTTTGGTATTCCTACGCCACTTCAGAGGGCACTAGCTTTTATCTTGTCGATTTAAGCAACAAATCAAAAAAACCATTGTTCGACAACGATAAAATGGCAGCTATGCTTACACTAATTACCAAAGATCCATACGACGGACAGCATCTTCCGAAAATCGACCCTAAGTTTAAAAAAGGGGATACTGTTTTTCAATTCGATGTGACAAGCACTCAGGATGAAGAAATCGAAATAAAGGAAACGGAAGCAGATAGCACATCAAAAAAACCTGCAAAAAAGGCCAGTCCAAAAACCAAAAAGAAAGTTTTTCATCTCGAATACAATTTAGCTTCCGGAAAACTTTATGAATTAGAAAATTGGGTAGAAGAAAAGAAAGATCCACGCTGGGCCAGTATCTCGCCCGATGGCGAAACGGTAGTTTTTGCTCGAAACTACAACTTGTATTGGATGGATAAAGAAAACTACCTGAAAGCAAAAGAAGAAAAATCGGTCGACGATAAAGAATATGTTCAGGATACAACCATTGTTGAGCATCAGCTTACTTTCGACGGAGAGCAATATTATGGTTATGGAGGTGGATTTACAGCTTCGGATAACGATGACGAAAAGAAGATTGAAAAAGAGAACAAGAAAAGAAAAAGCGCATGGATTCTGTGGTCGCAAGATTCAAAAAAGTTTGCTATGATCCGCTATGATTCCAGAAAAGTAAAGTCACTTTGGGTAATTAATGTTCTTGCCAATCCAAGACCAGAGCTCGAAACCTATAAATACACGATGCCGGGCGAAGCAGAATCGGCACAAGAAGAATTGTGGGTTTTTAATATGGCAGATACTTCGCGAAAAAAGATCGACGTAAAAGCCTATAACGATCAAAGCATCTCCATTGAACGAGAAATAAAAAGCAATAAGGAAAATAGCCTGGATTATGTACCAAGAACCTGGTTATCAAAAACATCAGATAAAATCTATATTTCACGTCAAAGTCGCGATTTATACAAATTAGATATTTTAGAAGTAAATACAAATACGGGGCAAGTAAACGCATTGATCGAGGAGCGCATGAACACTTATATCGAACAAAAACCGCTTCGTATGATTGGCGATGGAAATGAATTTATCCATTGGTCGGAAAGAGACGGTTGGGCGCATCTCTATCGTTACGATGCCACGGGAAAATTGCTAAATCAGATTACTTCCGGACCTTGGCATGTGTCTGCTATTGAAAAAATTGACGAAAAGAACAAAGTCATCTATTTTTCGGCCAATGCACTCGAGGAAAACGAAAATCCTTACTACACCCATTTATATAAAGTAAATTTCGACGGCAGTGGTTTAAAATTATTAAACAAAGGGAATTTTGATAACAGAGCTCTAATGAGCGATTCGTTTAAATACTTTATCAATAATTATTCGCGCGTTAATACGATACCAAAAACCGATATTAGAGACAATAACGGCAATTTGGTTTTCGAACTGGAAACGGCCGATTTAAGCAATCTTTTTGCTGCCGGTTATAAATTCCCCGAAATCTTTAAAGCCAAAGCAGCAGATGGGATTACGGATATTTATGGCGTTATGTATAAGCCATTTAAATTCGATTCAACATTAAAATATCCAATTTTAGAATATGTTTATCCCGGACCACAAACAGAAGCAGTAAACACCATGTTTAATGCCAGAATGGACAGAACAGATCGCTTTGCGCAACTTGGTTTTGTAATTATTTCGTTGGGAAATCGCGGGGGTAATCCAAACCGCTCGAAATGGTATCATAATTACGGTTATGGCGATTTAAGAGACTATGGCTTAGCAGATAAGAAATATGTTGTAGAGCAATTGGCTCAAAAGCATAAATTTATTGATATTGATAAGGTAGGAATAAGTGGACACTCCGGAGGTGGATTTATGTCGACAGCAGCACTCTGTCAATATCCTGATTTTTATAAAGTGGCTGTTTCATCGGCTGGTAATCACGATAATTCGATCTACAATCGTTGGTGGAGCGAAACGCACCACGGCGTTCAGGAAAAAATTGATGAGGAAGGAAACTCTAAATTTATTTATGAAATCGAAACCAATCCTCAACTGGCTAAAAACCTAAAAGGAAAACTATTACTGGTACACGGCGATATTGACAATAACGTTCATCCCGGAAATACCATTCGTATGGCCAATGCCTTAATCAAAGCAAAAAAACGCTTCGATGTATTTATAATGCCCGGCCAACGTCACGGATTTGGCGACTATACCGAATATTTTTTCTGGCTTAAAGCCGATTATTTCTGTAAGCACTTGATTGGTGATGGCTCTATAAGCACCGATATCTTTGAAATGCGAAGAGAAACCAAAATGACACCAAGTAAAAAAAGAGCAACCGACTAATTTACAGCAAAATAAATTTATTAAAAACCGGCGAAACCGACTTCGCTGGTTTTTTTTTGATTATAAAAAACGGGCTTGTTATTTCAGTAAAAAATCTGAAATTAGTATATTTGTGTCTCATTCAATAAAATCATTCGCTAAGCTATTGAATATCTGATAATAAAACACAAAATCGATTGACTATAGCCAAAATATTACCTATAACAGTTTATACAACACTTAATCATGAATAATTTTCTAAGCATTTATTAATCAGTTTACCAATCACCATCAAAAATTTAGACTATGAAAAAAACACTATTACTAACGATCGTTTTGCTTGTCGCCCTAAGCGCTTGCGAAAAAGAATCAACAGACCCCGATCCGATAGCGGATACAAAGACGTACACAAAATTAACAAACAGTACTTCAAATTCAGAATATGCCGGTTGTTATTCTACGGCTGACACTAAAATTTATTACAGATCCAATATATCCGCTATGAGCTCTGGCACTTATGATATTTGGAGAATGAATGTAGATGGTAGCAATCAGGAAAAAATATTGAATTTTTCGGTTTCCGGTGGCGGAGCTCAAACCGGCGGACTATTTGACATTAGTGGAGATAGGCTTTCTTTTTATGAATCAAATTCGATTCATGAAATGCTCGCCCTAGATCTTACAAAAACCTTTCCTATCAATAGAGATACTTATAATGGAGCAAGCGACGGACTAAGTGTTTTATTAACTGTTCCCGGAGGTTTGGGAGCTGCATTTGTCAACTTTCACGAAGGAACAGATAAAGGAGCATGGGTTATCAGAACCTCATTAAACGGAGTAAGCCCAACTGTAGTCCAGTTAAGGATAGCCGATAAAGCGTCCATAACCGGAGCCAATGCAAATGCAATCGGGAGCATCCTTTTAACAGCATTGCAAATCAGCGAAATTTATTCCTTCTCGCCAGATGGCAGTCAAATGGCAATAGCCTATGTGCCAACAGGAAGTGAATCTACGGTAAAACAGGACGTTTATATTATTAATACTTCAGATGGATCGATAGCCCAACGATTAACGAGTGAAGGTGAAAATGGTATCTCGTCAAGTAATCCGGCCTGGTCGCCAAATGGCAGTTTAATTGCTTTCGATCGTAGGGATGCCGATGGAAACTATCAAATCTATACCATAAAACCAGATGGAACAGGTTTAACTCAACTAACAAAAAAAGAGGATAGCATCGAAGGTGAAACAGATGTCCTAAGTTGGTCATCACCTATCTGGATCGATAATAATACATTGATAATCAATAGACTTGGAACATCATACAGGCAAGTCTGGAAAGTAAAGTTTTAGCTAATAGGCTATTTCATAGCGAATAGGAAAGTCGATTTCTATATCGGCACTACCATTCTATTTAGATGAAGCCGGAGAATAAATCTTCGGCTTTTTTATTTTTCAACGCCCATTCCTATATTAACACTTTTTTAAGTTTAGTATTTCTTAATAAAAGTGGATAAGCGCTATATTTGCAGCGATTTTTTAAAATGCCAATAACACGCTATGCCAGCGGATTTTATTAGCAAAAAAAAATGATATCAGAATCGCCATCAACCTAACAAACGGATTAAGAAGAACTTAAATGATCAAAAAGCTAAAAAACAGCCTTTCTATACTCTTGGTGCTTATCTTAATAACACCAATGTTAGGTCAGCTTTTTGATGGCGTTTTTCACGAGCATCACAAAGAGGAAATAGCTACACAAGCAGAAAATCACTTTAGTCATTTTCATAAAAAATGCCCAATACCGGATTTTCAGCTTTCACTTTTTTCATTGCAAAAACTTAGTGAAGAAACTAAAAAACAAAGCTATACTGATTTTTTAATTGCGCCTTTGCCCGCGCATTA
>JAFGHU010000042.1 GCA_016929955.1 Bacteroidales bacterium
ACGAACAAGTTTTGTCTGTTTCGCGAAATGGCAATAATGCATTTTTCCCAAAATTTGAATCCTACGAAAAACGGATTGAAATAAAAGACCTCTTTCAAGATATCAATTTTACCGGAGGGATTTTAATAGAAGGATCGCACCTTTCCGGATTTGGTGACGAACAAGCGCCGGCTTCTATTCAAATTTATAAACAAGATACGCTTTTCATAAAACTCAGATCGACGAATTTCAGTATTTCGCCCGATCATATTCGATCCGATTATGCGTCGGTTTCTATCCGATATAAAAACGACTCTATTTACCACAGTGGTTTACATATGAATTTCTCAAAAGCGAATAAATTGCTTTCTTTATCAAGAGATGATTTTGGCTTAACGGCCAATCCTTTTTACGATACCTATCATCAAATTAATATTTACGTCGAAGCCGTTTATTGGAAATTGGGTGAAGAGAAAATGAGCTTTGATATGGCTATGGGGCGCACCAAAAGTCCCGCTCAGTTTGAATCGGTTCATTATTTTTCTAAAAATCGTTTTAATCGCTTACAGGGCATTGATAACGAAAACCCTTTAGTCAAACTAAAACGTTATGCCAATGACTCTTACAGTACTATCATTTACTTTGATGAATACGCAAAATACCTTAAAATGCCCAAAGCGCAAGTCAAGCTTCTGCTTTTAAAACTGGCTCACGAAGGTTTTTTGTTGTATGATGCTGCTCACGAAAGAGCCAAACTGGGCGATAAGATCGATTTTTATTTGGATGCAGATGCCGGCAATATCGACTCCGATGTTATTCGCTTTGAATCGAGACCCAATCGGAATGAAAGTAATGCATCCTTAGCCATCAATAATTTCGATTTGCAAATAAACGGTATCGACCAAATTATCTTATCCGATTCTCAAAATTTGATTATTGAACCCACAAACAGACAGATTATTCTGAAAAAAAATAAAGATTTTTCGTTCGACGGTAAAGTTACGGCCGGTCGTTTATCTTTTGCCTCAAAACAAAGCAATTTTAGCTATAACGAGTTTAAAATAAATATGCCTGCTATCGATTCTTTATGGTTTTGGGTACAAGGGCCGGCTTTGCCTGATGGAAGATCGGAGCGCAAATGGGTTCAAACCGCCATTCGCAATTTAAACGGAGAACTGCTTATCGATCATCCGGATAACAAATCCGGTTTGGCCAATCGTAAGGAATACCCTATATTCAACAGCAAGAGAGATGCTTATGTGTATTACAATAAAAAACATATCTTGGGAGGCGTATATCGTAAAGAGCAATTTTATTTTCATGTAAATCCGTTTACTTTTTCTTCGTTAAACACTTTTAATACCGATGATATTTCGTTTTCAGGCTATTTGGCCTCCGGTTCTATTTTTCCTGATATCGCACAGGCATTAACCGTTCAGGAAGATTATTCATTAGGATTTACGGATACTTTGCCCGAAGAAGGTTTGATGGCCTACGGAAACAAAGGACGTTTCTTTCAAGAAATCAGTCTGAGTAACAAAGGATTAAGAGGAAAAGGCAGACTTAGCTTTATAAATTCAGTAACTCAGGCCGATGACTTTATATTTTTCCCGGATTCTACTCAGGTAATTGCACAATTATTTAAGCTTACTCCGGCGCTGTTGCCAAATGAGTTTCCTGAAATAACAGGCACCAAAACCAAACAAATATGGTATCCCAACAAAGAAACAATGCAAATTATATCGACCGATTCGAGTTTTAAAATATACAATAATGAAAGCAGGATGAATGGCGAGTTGAGCCTAAGTCCCACAAAATTAACCGGTAAGGGCGATATAAAAATTAAAACGGCAGTATTGAGTGCAAATCTTTTTACCTTCAAAAACAAAACAATCCAAGCGCCCAAAGCAACTTTTAGTGCCATTGGAAATATCTTAAAAAATTATAGTGCTTTAACCGATTATGAGCAGCGAACGATTACGTTTACATCAAACGATGGCACTTCTAAAGTCGATTTTCCGGATAATTTGTATATGTGCTATATGGATCAGGCGACCTGGTATATGGATAAAGACATTACGGATTACGCGTCAAGCCTAAGCAAAGATCAGGATTCATTAAATAATTTATCGCTTCGTCAACTAGCCGACACGGAATACAAGGGATCTAATTTTATTTCTCTGCATCCTAATCAGGATTCCGTTTCGTTTTATTCAACAAGAGCCACTTTCAATTCTAGAGATAAAATTATTGAAGCCAAAGGCGTTCATTATCTCAAAATTGCGGATGCAGTAATATTTCCGGAAAATAATCGGGTTACCATACTAAAGCAAGCGGAAATGATCCCTCTCGAAAATTCAAAAATCATTGCCAATGCTGTAACCAAATACCACGAGATAAACAATGCATCCGTAAAAATATTAGGTCGTAGATCTTATATTGGATCAGGTGATTATGTATATATCGATAAAAATTTTGTTCGCCATCCCATTCATTTCGAAGAAATTAAAGTCGATTCTGCTTACCAAACCATCGCGCAAAGCGAAATTTTTGCAGATGATTTTTTTACTTTAAGTCCGGAATTTTATTTTAGAGGTTATGCCAAATTAAAAGCGAGCAGAAAATTACTCGAATTTGATGGCGGATTTAAAAATGCCAATGCCTGTTTAAAAGATCAAAGTTGGATAAAATTCAAATCGGTTATCGATCCTGAAAACTTAAGAATTCCTGTTGATATTCAGCCCATTGTTCCTGATATTAGTCGTCAGCAAAAGTATGCCGGCTTTTATTATTCGGACACAAAAAAAGAGATTTATCCTGCTTTTTTCTCCAATAAAACAGAATACTACGATCCGGATCTATTGCGTGCTCATGGTTTTATTATGTATGATGAAAACAGTAAAGAATTTAGAATTTCATCACTGGAAAAATTAAATCAGGCCATACTTCCTGATGATTACTTAAGTTTAAATACGACAGACTGCAGTACTTTTGGAGAAGGCGAAATCAAGCTAAACCTAAATTTTCAGGAGTTGAAAATGAAAAACTTCGGCACAATTGCTATCGCTAATTCGCCTGCCCATTTACGCATAGGCTCGGCCATCGATTTTCATTTTTCAAATGAAGCTTTAAAACGTATGGCCGATCAGTTTTTAAGTACAAATGGAAATGCAGTGGATAATAACAGCAACTATTATTCGAAAATGATAGCCGGCTTTTTAGGAATAGACGAAACCGAACAGTTTATGAGTCAGCTGATCATGGGAAATTTGCGCCGCATTCCCGGTCAGCTGCAACATACGATTATGTTAAACGATCTTAAATTGAAATGGAATTCACGCATAGAAGCTTATATTAGCCAAGGCGATATTGGAATTGAAACGATAGGGAAATATCATATCCACGCTCTAGTAAAAGGAAAAGTTGAAATTAAAAAGAGTCGTATTGGTAATGAATTAACCATGTATTTTGAAAACAATAACCATTGGTATTTCTTCAAATATGCCAATCATGTGATGCAAGTACTATCATCAGACGAAGTTTTTAACGACATTATTCAATCAGACGTGGAATCGAAAGGCGAAAAAAACAGATTAAAGAAAGATAGAAAAACAGGAAAGCAATCGCCTTATCGCTATATATTGAGTAAACCTTATGTAAAAGATGATTTTTTGAAACAATTAAATACGAATTAATGGAAGGCAATTACACATTTATTCTTGGCATTATCCTCGCATATTTATTGGGAGCAATTCCTACATCCGTGTGGGTTGGGCGTATTTTTTATAAAACCGACATTAGAAAGCACGGGAGCGGCAATGCCGGAGGAACAAATACGGTGCGCATTTTAGGATGGAAAGCGGGAATTCCGGTTATCCTTTTCGATATTTTTAAAGGTTGGGTTGCCGTTTTTTATCTCCCCGGATTATTTCCCGAAACTTCTATTTTTCCTCCCGATTATTTACTGATTAGCTATGGTTTAGCTGCAGTTATCGGTCATGTTTTTCCGGTATATGTGCAATTTAAAGGAGGCAAAGGAGTAGGCACTTTAGCCGGTGTCGGACTTGCACTTTTTCCCTGGGCTATTCTTACCGCATTGGGTGTTTTTCTACTGGTAGCCATACCCACTCGATTAGTTTCACTGGGGTCTATTATTGCTGCTATTTCTTTTCCTATATTTCTTATATTTGTATTTGGCGAAACATCAACTCCGGTTTTAGTACTCGGCTTTTTTGCTAGCCTGTTTATACTCTTTACGCATCGTTCGAATATTAGGCGATTGCTAAAGGGAGAAGAGCATAAGTTTTCCGTAAAACAAAAAAACAAACATTAAAAAGATCAATTGAACGTCTCATTTAAAAATAGAATTTTAATTCTCTTATTTGGTTTACTGCTAATTTCTTCTCCTAATGTTAGCGGACAATCGGGCTTTCGAAACGAAAGTGAAATGAAGAAACAAGCCGCCGAATATTTTGCAAGCGATCAATTCAGCCTTGCTTTTCCATTGTATTCGCAACTTTTAAGTCTCGATCCTGAAAATCCTGAACTGAATTATCATTTTGGTGTTTGTTTGCTCTACTCAAATGGTGCCAACACCGAAGAAGCTATCCCTTATCTGGAAAAAGCCATTAATAAAATTCCCGAAATGGATTTATATTATCATTTAGCGGTAGCCTATCATCTAAATTACTTCTTTACCGATGCCATATACAATTACAGAAAATATCTTCAATTGTCAAAAAACAAAGCCCGTAAGGAATATGATGTAAGCAGAAAAATTGCCATGTGTCAGAATGGAATTGACCTGTTGAGGGCTGTAGACGATTTGTATGTAATAGAAAAATCAGAAGTGGATAAAAAAGCGTTTTACCGCTCGTATAACCTAATGGATTATGGCGGACGAATTCTCAATTTACCCAATGAATTTTTGAATAAAGCCGATCTTAAAAGCAAAGACGACCATATCGCTTATTTTAATCCCAATGCCAAATTACTTTTTTATGCCGTTGATAATAAAGACCAAAAAGACATTTATTATCGGATTCAACAAAAAGATAAGGAATGGTCGCCGGCCATTGCCCTAAGTTCAACCATTAATACCGAATACGACGAAGATTATCCGATTTTTATGCCCGATGGTAAAACGCTGTATTTCAGCTCTAAAGGACATAATACAATGGGCGGTTACGATATTTTCCAAAGTGTATTCGACAGTATTACAGGACAATGGAGTAAGCCTGTAAATCTCAGCTTTCCTTTTAACACTCCGGCTGATGACATTCTGTTTATTACTAATGCGGATGAAACTGTTGCCTGGTTTGCTTCTGATAGAAGCTCTGATGAAAATAAAATTTCCGTTTATAAAGTGGGCATTATTAAAAAAGAAAATCAAGTGGCCGATTTAGCCAACGTGTATAGCAAAGAGATTATTACGGATAATGATTTGGGCAGAATAAAAAATATGGCTTCGCTGGATATTAATATCTCCGCAAAAGATTTTCAGGAAATCCCGGTTCAAAAAGCAAAAAAACTCGAAGTCCTGACAAAAAATGATGCCAATCGAATTTCGCAAAATATAAGACAAAGCAACCTGATTAATGTCGACCGCCAAATTGGTGTCCGAAAATCGCAGGAACAGCTCACCGACAGCATAAAAAATGTCATTTTATCTATCGACGCCAATCTCGAAACCTTAAAATCGCAATTCCTTCAAACACAGTACCTGACATCTTTAAAAGCAGGAAATGCACAACAAGAGTATACTAAACTGAAATCGCAACTCGAAAAGGTTCAAAAAGAAAGTGCTGTAAACCGAAAAAAAGAGCTCTTGAAAGAGGCTAACAAATATTTATTTAGGGCGCTCCGCTATGATTTTGAAACAAACAAATTCAGCGCTGTAGAAAAATCGATTGATAAGCAAATTGAGGCCAGACGAGAACTGCTCACCCAAGCATCTGCCCTATTTGGCGATATTCAAAAAAACACTGTCACGCAAAACGATAAAGAAGCGCAAAAAAATATACTACAGCTGAACAACTTAATCCATAAAGCCGACACATTAAGCGATTATACAAAAATCATTGATTATACAAAAGGCGAATTTTACAAATTAAGTTATCCGGCAAATTTATCGAACGAACGGAGTTTCATCGCCTATCGTTTAGAAGATGAAAACCGAAATTCACCAATTGCTGCCGTTAATATTCGTTATGCCGGTTTTATTCCTGAATTAAAAACGGAAATAGCCACTAGCATTCCAACAAGAAACGACCCTGCACCTCGAAAAACGGAACAGCGCATTCCGCCTTCGCTAAACCCGGGAGCAACAACAACATTTCCAACAAGCACCGGCAATTCGACTAGTGCAAGCGAACATATCCGTCAAGAATTATCGGTATTAAATAAATTGCAAACAGAGCGACTGGATTGGTTAAAACAGCAATCGGCTATTCTTACAAAAAAAGCAAGCGAAAAATTAGATGCCTCTAATGTTGCCTTGCTCGAATTTGAAAAAACCCGAGATCAATACAATAAAGGGCTGATTAACGATAAAAACAGCGTGATAGCCAAACAAGAAGAATCGCAAGATTTGCTCTATCAATCGCTTGCTATTATTGGTTTAGCTGAAAAAACAGACTCCATTTATAAGGCCGAGCTTAAAAGAAGTGAACAATCAACTGACCAGATATTTAGAATTGAGCAAGCGCTCAAAAATAACGCAATCGAAAACGCAAAAAACTTGCTTGTCTCATTTGAAAAATCGCTCGATAATCCAATTTTTAATCAGGAAAATCTGGTTTTAGACTGGATAAATTCGAGCGTAAAAGCGATCTCACTAAAAAAACAAAAAGCGGATATTGCTTTTGAACAATCGCAAACACTCACCGATGAATCGATGCAATTGATGACCGAAGCAGAAGATTTAAAAGAAAAATCCAAAGCCAAATCGAATGCTTTTAAACGAAGGCAAATTACTATTGAAGCTGAGAAAAAAGAAAATGAAGCCAAACAAAAACAAGCCGAAGCAGCGCAGTATTTAGCAAGCGGAAATAAATTATACGAAGAAATCAAAAAGGCGGAATCGATACAAAAAATCAGCCATGAATTTTCTGATCCTATTTATCTAGCTCAAAATACCAACCTTATTATAAATCCGGAAAAACGATTATCGGAGTTAAATGCGCGACTGGAAGTGCGCGAACAAAGTCCCACAACAGTTGTTAAAACAAAAGAAAATAGGATAACTCAAGATGATGGGCCAAAGCTTAATTTAAGCAGTCTTCCAAAAATGGACAATTTAATAGCCTATAAAACCAAACAAGTTATTGGTCAATTATTGGCTGAAGAATTGGATGTTAACAAGCGCGAAACCGTTTATTTGCTCGAACTAGGCAAAACGCTAAATCGTGAAGAATCACGTGCTAATCTCCAAAAAATAGAACAGCTCAGAAAAGAAGCAGACGCTCTACAAAATGCTTCCATCGCCGCATTTAATGAAGCCGGAAAAATCTATAATCAACTCTCGCCCGAGGATAAAGAAACCGCCGACAAAGAAAATAACGATTTCGAGAATTACCTTAAAAATATTCGTAAGCGGATAGCGGAACTGCTGGATGAGGTTACGGAATTAGGCAATAAAGCAGCCGAAACAAAAGAAGCAAAAGACCGAGAAAGTTTAAAAAAACAAGCAGAAGAAAAAGAGCAAATTGCCATGTATCTTATTCTCGAAGAGTTTGATATTATAGCCCGCAGAAACAAACAAACCTTAAGAAAAAATGCTTTAATAATTGATAAGCTTGCACTCGAAAATAAAGATAAACAAGAACAGAAGCTGATGAAAGCGGTCTTTGATCAAATTCAACATTTTGTTCAATTGGCAGAAAATCAACGTGAGAAAGCAAAGGGCGAAGCGCTTTCTTTTGCTTTACAAAGAGTTTTGCTTCAAGATGCATTCTCTTATGAGTCGAGCGCTTTGGACTTACAACTCGAAGCCATACGTATGATGCGCGAAAAAGATACGGAAAGCATGTTGGCGTATCAACCGCAAAATACACAAGTTCCAACTCCAAAAGTGCAGACATCAACAATATCAACTCCTGATATTACAACAACAGCATTAACACAGACAACACAAAACAAAAACTTGGCTTCGTTAGAAAACACAAGCAAAAAAGAAACAAATCCTGCTCCCAAAAAGACGAATGATCGAACGGAAACCAGGATAGAAAAGCCACAGGTAAATACAACACAAGTTAAGGAAGATAAACCAACGGTTATTGCTATAAATGAGCAAGTTGAACCTAAGCAAAAAACGGATCCGGTAACTACGAATCCAATTAGAAATTCTGCGACCCCTAAATCGCTTTCCAATTCAACAGCATCTGGTACTATTTTCCCTAATGTGAGTTTAAGTCAAAATCCAAGCGGCACCCAATTTAGTGTTCAGATTGCGGCCATTAGCGGACTAAAAACGACCAGTACTTTTTTAAATGTGATTGAGTTATTCGCTATAAAAGACAGTCAAAAAGATTTGTACCGGTATTTTTCAGGAAAATTCACTTCGCTGAAAGCCGCCGTAATTCGTAGAAATGCATTACGCAAGCAAGGCTATGCCGATGCTTTTATCAAAAGTTGGAAAGACGGAAATCCGGTGAGTTTAATTGAAGCGGCAGGAAAAATTGACGATGCTACTTTGGCGTTGATGAACGAAACTAGCCTCTCGATTCCTAGTCAATATCGTCATATCAATTTCGCAGCCACAAATATCTCGCAATTGACCGGTGTATATTATTCGGTACAAGTTGGAGTGTATAGCAAGCCACGTTCTTCGGCTAATTTATTTGGCATTAAACCCTTATACCACGATCGCATGAAAAATGGCTATTGGGTATATTTTAATGGTATTTTTAAAAGCATAGCTGATGCCGAAAAGAACAAAACCCGAGTACGATCAAAAGGTATTCCTGATGCTTTTGTGGTTGCCTTTAATCAAGGCGAAAAAGTGAGTTTAGTCAATGCCCGAAAAGCCTTAAATGCAGGGAATTCATTTCCGGCTTCAAACGATATCATTATTCTTGAAGATGCTGCCAATAAAGTGGATGCCGAATTAAATACGATTGGCGCACAAAAAGCATCAGCTCCTGTAAACCGAATTTACAAAATTCAAATCGGTGTATTTAGTCATGCCGTTTCCTTCGATTGGGTTAAAACAAGACTAGGGAATTCGCAAGTAAAAATTGATTATTTTGTGAATAATTACGGGAAATATATTTATTCGATTGGAAACTTTAAAACGTATAGCGAAGCCTCTACTTTCAATACCAATCAAGTAAAACTTTTGGTTAAGGATGCATTTGTGGTTACGTATGAGGATGGCAAAAAAGCAAATCTCACCAAATAAAGCGACGAGAAATTCTGTTTCTCACTTAATAATCAAACAAAAGGACTTCCTTAATTATTAGCGGCTATTGCTTTTTTGATATTGAGAAGTTTCGCCGTAGGCAGCACATTTTTTAGATGTGGTACACGAAGAGGCTAGCATAGCCAGAATAAATAAACTTACTAAAAAAACGACGGTATTTTTTATTTTCATAATTCTAAGCGTTTCGAAAAGCTAAAATAAACAATGTTTTTTATTTTATAAGAAAAATTTGAGTCAAAGTCCGGTAATACTCTTTTGATCGACTGATGCTTTTTTGAATTTTCAATCCGATGTGGTTTAAATAAGAATTGTAATTTTACAAGCTGAAGCCGATTACTATGACAGAAAAAAAGCCCCTTATTGACGAGAGTTGGTATCAAGTCCTACAAGAAGAATTTGAAAAAGACTATTTTATCAACCTAAAAAAGTTTCTCGTAGAAGAAAAAAAACAGCATATTATTTATCCTCCTGGTAAACAAATTTTTGCTGCTTTTGACTCTACGCCTTTTGATAAGGTAAAAGTTGTTATCTTAGGTCAAGATCCATACCATGGGCCCGGTCAGGCTCAAGGACTTTGTTTTTCTGTTAATGCGGGCATTAAACATCCACCTTCGCTCCGCAATATTTACAAAGAAATTGAAAGTGATTTAGGAATACCTTATGCGAAAAGTGGATCTTTAATTCCCTGGACAAAACAAGGCGTTTTACTTATTAATGCTACTTTAACCGTCAGAGCCCATCAGGCTGGTTCGCATCAAAAAAGAGGTTGGGAACAATTTACAGATGCTGTTATTCAAAAACTCTCCGATCAAAAATCAGGCTTGGTATTCTTGCTTTGGGGAAGTTTCGCCATCTCCAAATCAAATTTGATAGACCAAAACAAACACTTTATCCTGAGTACTGTGCATCCTTCGCCGCTCTCGGCGCACAGGGGATTTTTCGGAAGCAAACATTTTTCAAAAACCAATGAACTCCTCAGTCAAAATGGAAAGTCTCCCATCGACTGGCGTGTCGAAAAATAAAGCGCCATGCAAGAATGGATCGAACTTAAAGGGGTAAGCCAAAACAATTTAAAACACATCTCTCTCCAACTGCCTAAGAACAAATTTATTGTTATTACGGGAATTTCCGGTTCTGGAAAATCATCCTTGGCTTTTGATGTAATCAATAACGAAGGACGAAGAAACTATTTTATCAACCTTTCCGGTCATGCGCGAAAATTTATCGATAAAATGGAAAAACCAAAGGCAGAAAGTATCCGGGGTCTTACACCCACTATAGCCGTATCGCAATCGCAAAACAATCATAGTCCGCGCTCTACCGTTGGAACTATTTCGGAAATTTATGATTTATTGCGCTTATTGTTTGCACGACTTGGAAAATCGGAAAACAAATCGATTGAAATTAGTCGTAGTCTATTCTCATTTAACAGTCCTGAAGGAGCTTGCCCCAATTGCAAGGGTATCGGTTTAGAAGATAAAATAGATCCGGAATTGCTTATCGAAGATGCTAATAAAAGTATTCGCGAAAGAGCGTTTAAAATTACCAATCCCAAAGGCTATATTATTTATTCGCAAGTAACGATGGATGCTTTGGAGCAAGTTTGTCAAGCCCATGGATTTAGCGTGGACATTCCTTGGAAAGATTTGTCTGATGAACAAAAGAACATCGTTTTAAACGGCAGCGATCGGATTACGATTCCTTACGGAAAACATACGCTCGAATCGCGGATGAAATGGGCCGGAATTACGGCAAAACCCAGAGAAGAAGGCTATTATAAAGGCATACTTCCGGTAATGAATGAAATCTTAAAACGCGACCGGAATCCAAATATTCTACGATTTGCCAAAACACAGCTTTGCAGCAAATGCCAAGGCAAACGCCTTTCAGATAAAGCCTTACGCGTGACTATTGATGGACATACAATTGCAGATTTAGCCGATCAATATTTGGCTGAACTAAGCAATACTTTACAAAATCTGAAGCTTTCCATACATCAAGAAGCGATTGCAGAAGAAATTATCCGACCTATACAAGATCGCATTGCCTTACTTCAGGAGCTGGGACTTTCTTATTTAAATTGTTCCCGAACGGCCAATTCGCTTTCAGGTGGAGAAATTCAGCGCATGCGATTGGCAAAACAAATTGCTTCCGGTTTGCGCAATATCACTTTTGTTTTTGATGAGCCTTCGGCGGGCGTTCATCCTTTAGTGAATACCAGAATCATACAAAAACTTAAAGAATTGACTCAGCATGGAAATACAGTAATTACGGTAGAACACGATGAAGACACTATGCGCCAAGCCGATTGGATAGTTGAAATTGGCCCGATGGCCGGAATTCATGGTGGAGAAATTATGTTCAATGGATCAAAGGAAGATTTTCTCAAATCAAATCATGCCTCACTTACACTGGATTATTTGCAAAAACGAAAAGTGCTACATCTTCCTTTTAAAACCAACAAAGAAGAAAAGTCTTTTTCGGTTGTCAATGCTACGATTAATAACCTCAAAAACATCAGGGCTGATTTTAAATACAATCAAATGAATGTGATTTGCGGTGTTTCCGGAGCCGGAAAATCGAGTCTTTTATTTCAAACGCTTATTCCTTTGGCAAAAAACAACTATTACGATCAAATTCACGCCAATGGAAATCCTGCCTTAGAAAATTTCGACTTCAATCAAATCATTTATGTCGATCAATCGGCGATTGGAAAAACGGCAAGAAGTACGCCTGCAACTTACACTAAACTATTTGATAGTATACGGAATCTGTTTGCCAAACTGCCTTTATCAAAAGAAAAAAAATATACAGCGAGCACTTTTTCGTACAATACCGGAAGCGGACGCTGTGCAAAATGCGAAGGTGCCGGTAAAATTGAAACTCCTATGCATTTCTTAGGCAATATTGAAAAAACGTGCGAGGCTTGTAGGGGAAACCGCTATCAAGAAGAGATCAACAAGGTGCTTTATAAAGGAAAAAACATCTCCGAAGTTTTGCAAATGAGTTTTGAAGAAGCGCTAGATTTTTTTGATAAGGAAACTGCTATCCAAAAACAAATTGCGGTAATCAACAATATTGGACTGGGATATCTAAAACTTGGACAATCATCCAATTCCCTTTCGGGAGGTGAAGCCCAACGCATTAAATTGGCCGCTGAATTATTAAAAGGAAAATCGAAAAATGGCTTGTATATTTTTAATGAACCAAGTACAGGCTTGCATTTTAACGATATTCAAGTGCTGTTAAACGTTTTTGCCGAATTGTTAACGCAGGGACATACTTTGCTTGTTATCGAACACCACTTGGATATTATTCGCAATGCGCATCACCTGATTGAGTTAGGACCAAGCGCCGGTGAAAATGGTGGAAAAATCGTATTTTCCGGATCTTTTGATGAAATTGCAAAAAGCAAAACATCACTCCTATCAAAAAGTATAAAAGCAGTTTCTTCCGATACATTTCATGATAGCAATAAGAATAAATCGTCGTATCCTATCGAAATGTCGGGTGTTCGAACGCATAATCTGAAAGGGATTGATGTGCAGTTTCCTTTGCATGCGATAACTGCAATAGTTGGTAAATCAGGGAGCGGCAAATCGAGTTTGGCTTTTGATACTTTATTTGCTGAATCGCAAAATCGGTTTACAGAAAGCTTCCCCAATTATGTTCGCCAATATTCTGCTCATTATTCACTAGCCAAATACGATACGGTTAGCGGATTGACACCCGTAATTGGGTTGCAACAGAAAAATCAGGTTCAAGACGCACGTTCGACCTTGGGCACAATTACCGAAATTTATGATCTATACCGCTTGCTTTACGCACGTTTTGGTCAACATTATTGCCAATATTGTCAATCAGAAATTAAAGACGGCGCATGTATAGCTTGCCATTTACCTTCTGATATAAAATACAGTGCCGGACATTTTTCATTTAACCAGCCCGAAGGTAGCTGTGCATCATGCAGTGGCTTAGGTACTAAACTAAGCTCAAAACCTCACCTGCTAATAAGCGATCGCAGCAAATCCCTTTTTAACGGTGCTTTTGCATCTCATAAATCCATTCAGTTTTATGCAGACTTAAATGGACAATATTTAGCCACACTGCAAAAAGTGGGGGAACGATTTACTATAGATTATTCGCAAAGTTTTGATCAGCTTAATGAAGAAGCCATCGATAAAGCTTTTTATGGCACCGGGGATGAGCTTTATGAGGTGGACTGGCAATTCAAACGAAAAAACCGTACGGGAACACATCATTTTTCGGGAAAATGGCCCGGATTTGTCGCCTTAATTTTGGATGAATATTACCGTAAAAAAGCAAATAACAAAGGCGACGATCTACTCCCCTTTTTGATTGAAGAAAAATGTACTGTTTGTAAGGGGACGCGACTTAAACAAGATGTATTACGCGTTAAATTTGAAGGCTTAAATATCGCCGAACTGTCTGCACTTTCCATAAAACAGAGTTTTGCTTTGTTCGAAAAAGTCAATAACGCCCTAAAAACTTCTGAATATCGCCAATTGGATAGCCAACTAATCGAGAATATTTTACAAAAACTCAAAGCCTTGATTGATATGGGCTTGGGCTATCTTCAACTGAACCGAAAAACAAGTTCCTTGTCGGGTGGCGAATACCAGCGAGCACTGATTGGCATCCAATTGAGCGGAAATTTGAGTGGGATTACTTATGTACTCGATGAACCAGGAACAGGATTGCATCCCACAGATTTCTCAATCATTATAAAAGCTATGCAACGCTTAAAAGATTTAGGGAATACGATCGTTTTTACTGAACATCATCCGGATATTATTGCCACTGCAGATTATCGGATTGAACTTGGTCCGGAAGCAGGAAGCAATGGCGGCGAAATCTTATTTAGTGGAGCAAATAGTCCCGATAAAAATTTTCTGACTCCCGATTTAAAAATCTTATCTTCCCACTATAACACTCAAAACGAAGATTATATAGAGATTAAGCAAGCTTGTGCCAATAATTTAAAACAAATAGACCTTAGTTTCAAAAAGAACGCATTAAACATCGTGTGTGGTGTTTCGGGAAGCGGCAAAACATCTTTAGTTAAAGAGGTGCTTTATGCTTCTCATCAAGCAAAAAAAGCGCTCAATTGCAAATTAATTAGCGGCATAGACTCTGCGAATTCAATGCATTGGATATCAGGAATAAAAAAGAGCACTGGTCGGCAGTTTATAGCCGAATACCTCCTGAACTTTTCTGAAATTAAGAAACTATTTGCAGATCAAAAAACGGCTAAAAAAGCGAAACTAAAAGCCAGTGATTTTTCGTTTCAATCGAAAAGCGGTCAATGTCCAGTTTGTAAAGGCCAGGGCGAAATTACTGTAAAACTTGATTTTTTAAACGATCTAAGTACGCTTTGCGAAAGCTGTAACGGCCAGCGCTACAAAAGCTCTATTTTGGACATTCACTATCAGGGATTATCAATTGCTGAAGTTTTGGACCTCAATGTATCTGAAGCACTTCGCTTTTTTGATCAGGTGCCTGTTTTAAAACAAAAACTGGAATTTATTCAACAGATGGGCTTGTCGTATTTGAAGTTGAATCAACAATTAAAACAATTATCTGCCGGCGAATTCCAAAGGGTGAAGATTGTACATGAAGTCTTTTTAACGGATATTCAAGAAACTATCTTTTTATTTGATGAACCCGGAAAAGGTCTTCATCCCAGCGATTTACATTTTATTTTGACTTTGTTTGATGCTTTGTTAAAACAGCAATGTACGCTTGTTGTTATCGAGCATAATCCTTTGCTTATTGCACAGGCTCATCATTTGGTAGAGCTAGGCAAAGGCGCTGGTGATTTGGGCGGACAACTTGTTTTTCAAGGTCGTTTTCAAGAGCTTTTAAAGGCTAATGATTCGATTACGGGCGCTTATTTTAGGGCGCATATGTAAGACATGACCTGGTGATTTATTTTCACTTATCGCTTGATGATTCCACTTTATTTGTAATCGTTTACACTTCGTATTTTTACTTTTCCAAACCTGTTTTTAGGTTAGCGCTTTAAGCTCAATATTGTACACGATTTTATGCCAATGCTATCCTATTGAAACTTCGATGGATAGAGAATCGAGATGTTTGAGACAGGAGTTATTATCAATTATTCCAACTTATCAGCAACTTGCCATAAATCATAATCTCCATAATACGCTAAGGAATTGCCACAATGAACAATGATGATTTCCTTATCAGGAATAACATAAATGGTTTGCCCCAGATTTCCGGATGCAGCAAATTGAAAAGTAGAATCGCAGTTTGCATGCCCCCACCAATGGTAGGTGTAATATATATGTTTACAATCATCGCCAAACCAGTCGGGATATATATTACGAGGAATGGTCTTATTTTCGCGGGTTGACTCCAGCACCCAGTTTTTTGCGATGATTTGATTTCCATCCCAGTTGCCCTCCTTAAGATAAAGACGTCCAAATCTGGCGTAATCTATAGCCCGGGCAATTAAACGACTTGGCATATATTCAAATCCTGATTTTTTGCTATCTATAGAAAATAAGGCATCGTATTCCATTATTCTCGACCATAGTTTCTCTTCAAGATAAGCGGATACCGTTTTTTTTGTCGCCCGTTCTATAATTAAGCCTAAATAGCTTGTATTATAATTGCAGTATTGAAATTTAGCTCCCGGCTCGCTTGCTATATCCACCTTTTTTAACAATAGCTTCCTGACATTTGGATGATAATAACCAACCGCCTCATCGTGCCATGGAGCATGGATATATGTTCCCGGAATAAAACTCGTATTGTATGCAAGACCGGAACGCATTTCCAATAAATGCTTGATAGTGATATTAGCAAATCGTGGATCTCTATTTAAAAGTTCCGGAATATATTTCGTCATTTTATCATCCACACCTTCAATTAATCCATCATCAATTGCAGCACCAATTAAAAAAGAGATAAAGGATTTTGCCATGGATTGTGAGTGAAAATAAGAATCTCTTGAAAATCCATTAAAATACTGCTCGTACAATATGGTATCCTTGCGGATAAAAATCAGAGCGGTGGTTTGCGATTTCTCTGCCCACTCGTCGAATGATTTAAAACCGGAGCGCAAAACACTTTCCTGAAATAAATTTTCGACATATGCTTTATCAGGATTTACAATAAATTGAAAAGTGCTGTCAGCTCCCTGAAGCGTTCTGTTTTCGTAAAGTTGATAATCGTAAACATCGGCTACATTTTGAGTAATTAAACGGTATACATATACAGGAGAATATTTTACGGATAATATAGCCAGAATAAGAAAAAGCAGGACTAGTGGTGTTATGACAATTCCTTTAATAATTTTTTTCATTTTCTTTCCTCAAGTTTTGGTGGATGATTTTCAGCATCCATTATAAATGAAGCAAAATGCGCATAGAATTTCAATACGTTTTTTGCAGTGTTCATCTGCACTACTTTATTTTTTAAAGTGTTGCAAGGAAGTGAACAAATACGACCGAAATATACTAATTTTTGAAAAAAACGTATTGACAATTGAATAAATTTTAAAAATACCATACTCCATTCCCAATGAATTGTAGAATGAAACTTTTCCTGAAATTGGTTTTTTTTCCTATCAGATTCTAAAGCTATAAAAGCTAATTTATCCTTTCTTTCTCACAATTTTCACAATACGATTGTATATAATCTCCGCTAAATTCCAGTCATACCCATCAAAATTGCTCGTATTATTAAATTGAACAACAACCGTATCAATGTCTTTGAAGTATTTTGCAATGCTCTGATAACCGGGAACCAGACCTGTATGCTCGTATTTGTAAATGGAAGAATAGATTTCCTGTTCTCCTTTATCAAACACGGAGCCATCGTTTAATGCGCGCAAGAATACACCCACATCTTCTGCAGAAGCTACCATTGAACCATAATAAACGTTTTTTATATCCTCCTCAACACCAACGTAATATCCACTCATCACATCTTCCATATTCACATCGTGAATAGAACCATAAGTATTTTTTAGTCCAAGCCGATTTAAAATTTCCGCTTTGATAAATTCGAATTTATTAGAATCACTTACTTTTTCGATAAGCTCCGAAATCAACAAATAATTGGTATTACAATATTCATACTCTTCATCCGGTTTAAAATTGGCAGGTAAATCAAGAATACGTTCCAGCGCTTCTTTACTGTTTTCGGGAGGATTAACCCAAAAATTCGGTGTGTTTGTAAAATTTGGAATGCCGCTTCGGTGTTTCACCATCATTCTCAATGTTATTTTGTCGGCATATTCTATTCTACCTATTAATTCCGGAAAATAATCGGCTAGCGTTTTATCTAAAGATAAGCGTCCGGAATGAACCAGTTTGGCGATAGCCACAGCATCATATAACTTACCTATGCTTGCAATCTTGAATAAAGCATGCGGATCGGCTTGTATGTTATTTTCCCTGTTCTTCCATCCGGTAGCATAAAACGCGGGGTCTTTTCCGCCTTGATCTACATACACTACTATGCCATCAAAACCTAGTTCTATAGCCTCATTTGCTTGTTCTCGTATGGTATCCGGAAGTGGCTGAATCCATGCTTTAATTAAAATCCATGGAACAAAAAACATAGAGATTAATGTTCCTAATAGCAATACAATTCTGAATATTTGTTTTTTAGTCATTTTGTCTTTTTTAAGAAAGAATGAAAAATCAGTATAATTTCAGGTTTTTTATTTATCTGTACGCATTTTTGTCCATTTCAAACCAAACAAAGGTCTCAACACATAAATTCGTCTTATAATGAATTCAAAAATAAGAAAACTAAGGATAAATGTAAATGCGGTTATACCAATGAATTTTATAAAAGGGTGTAACTGTAAAGGTAAAATAAGCAATGCACCGGCATACAAAACAAACATGTGGATAATATACAAAGGATAAGCCGCTTGACTTAAGTAATTTAACGCAGCACTAGGTTTGTTAAGGTATTGATATCCCAATCCGAAAATCCCAAATATCCAGCAATTCGATTCGATGACCATAAGATAAGCCGGCGAATTTGTGGCAAATACAAACAAACGAATAGTAAATAAAATAACCGCTAAAGCAATATACAACCACTTCCAATTCCTTACTGTTTGCCAAAACACGTTTCCGCTATATACAAAGAGAAAACCAAAGAAAAAGGCGAGCAGTCCAAGGAAAAAACCATGCCAAGTTTCTGCATAAAGCGTAAATATTTGTGGCTTGATAATTATTGCCTCCAGAACAAAAAAGACAGCTACCCCCAATGGTCCCATTGGATTTTTCATAATAGATGCTAATCCTTTTCTGAACTTTCCTTCTCTTTTTTTCATTAGATAAAGAAAAAGCGGTGAAAGCAACAGCACATACACAAAAATATTTCCCAGAAACCACAAATGACCGGTATGTGGATAATAGCTTAAGGGTAAATGATAAAATTTCTGAAAAATAAATAGATGCAAGGGGGTTATTGCTACTATACCAAAAAGGAAAGGAATAAGAATCCGCTTGCTGCGTTCTGTAAGCAATTGCCTCCAATTTCTTTTTTTCATCGCAAAATAGAAGCCCATACCCGAAACAAAAAACAAAAATGGGATTCGCCACACATTAAGCATGGTCATTGGTGTCCATAAATTTTCAAGGGGTTCAGCACTGCGAATAAAACCAACAAACATAGCCCAGGGCTGAAAAATAATGGCAATATGATAAATTAAGAGTAAGCCAATAGCGACAACCCTTAACCAATCAATATCGTGTCTTCTTTCCGTTATCATAATTGTATTTATTAAAAGTGATTATTGCAACATCATAGCAATAACAGGACGCGCTTTTTTGAGTTCTTCCAAATCAAGTTTTAACCCAAAAGGTTCTAATTGTAACTGAACCATATCATAAATAGGTTTCATTTCCGCAAAGGAACCCATAACAGTTTCTCTTGCTGTTGCGCCATATTTGTTGCGAATCGTTTTATCTGCATTGGCATCAATAAGCATTTGCACAATTTCGATTCGTCCAAAGAATGCCGCCACATGTAAAGCCGTTGCTCCGTCGTTATTTTTTTGGCTCAAATCTGCATTTGCATCGATTAATGCTTTGGCGATATCTGTTTTGCCAAAGGTTATGGCCGTTATTAATGGCGTTGAACCACTCATTTGATCTTTAAAATTGATGTCGGTTCCCGCTTCTATATGTTGTCTTACAACGTCAAGGTTGCCGGAAAGCACAGCAGAATAAATATTTTGACTTGGCTTATCCACTTTGGATTTTACTTCTGCATTCTTGTCGGTATTCGCCTGCTTGTTTTCTGATTGTGCGCATGAACTCAAGAGTAATAGCATAAAAAAGGAAATGTTAACTAGCATTTTAAAAGGATTCATTTTTATTGTTTTCATGATTTAAATTTTTAATTATTATTAGCTTGATTTTTTCTACAAAGATCCGGCAACGGCTACACGTGCACTAAAGACTTATGCTGCAAGATGTATCAAGTTTGTTTTAAACCTAAAAATTATGATGCAGAAGTATAAATTATGACGCAAGTCCATACTTTAGTTTAAGTATTGCGAAAAATCCGATATAGTGGAATTGAATAAATTTTTCTAATTTCGCCCTAACACAAAAAATATGTCGAATTCATTATTTGAGGGAGAATTTATAGAGCAAGCCCAGGCTATTATTTTAGATAATATCTCCAATGAACAATTTGG
>JAFGHU010000043.1 GCA_016929955.1 Bacteroidales bacterium
AAACCACAGTTTACTTCCGTAAATGAGGATTTTGAAGAAGATTTTAACGAAGAGTTGGATCAAAAAATGAGTTTTGCAAAGCTCTCGAAACCTGTAGGCTATTTAAAAAAGGTCGCGAATTTGTATCATCAGCACAAGTAAAAACGAAATAAGATCTTTTTTTTATTTGGCTAGATTTAAATAATAATCCGCATTTTTCTTATCCTGAAAACGCATATAAACATTGGCAATGTATTTGGCATACGTTTTTGAAGGATACAATTTATAGAGCATTTGGTAATATTTTAGGGCTCTTTTAAAGTCTAAAGTAACCCTATCCAAGGTTTTCAGCATTATAGTGTATTGCTTATTTGTTTTGTTTTTTTCGTAAGCATCCAGAGCGGCCTGATAGGTGTTTTCTGCTTTCCAAAAATATTTTTCGGCATTCCACTCTAAAGCATTTCTGTTTGTTACATCCTTTTTAAGAATAAGACCTGCATATTTATCGGCGGTTTCTTTCTTATCTAATACTTTTTGAACTACTAAATACAATTCCATCAAATGAAGCTCTGCTTGATTATCGAGATCGAAACTTGGCCATAAATCAGCTGCTTTTCCCCAGTTTTCGCTTTCAACATACAATTCAAACAATCTTTTTTTCAGTGTATTATGGCGAGGATCGTTGCTAAAGTGATCATTAAAAAAGGCTAAGGCATCGAGTTCTTTAGAAAGATTATCCATTTTTTTATAAACTTCGCTCATTTGAGCATACAAATCGGCATCGCCCGACTTTTTATAAAAAGCCATTTTATAATATTTTTCGGCTTCAATAAATTTATTTAGTTGTAAAGCCGCTTTGGCTGCAGCTCCATAAATAGCACCATTTACTTCTTTGTCTTTACTCTCCTGATCTCTGATAAACGTATCGTATAAATTAAATGCAGTTTCAAAATCGCCGGCAGAAAAAGCAGTTCCGGCTTTATCGGTTTGTTTGCTTAGGGTTGATGTGCTTGAGCATCCAACAAATAAAAGCGTAATAAAAAGACTTAGAATTAGTGTAATTTTTAACCTCATTTTGCAATTTTTTTTTTGAGCGGCAAAACTAATCAGAATAATCGTTCTTTTAAAGAAAATTGCTTTTTAAGTAAAGCGTCTAAAAATTTGTATAACTTTGTGTAATTACTAATTATCAATAAATTATTATGAATACAGGAACAGTAAAATTTTTTAACACAACAAAAGGGTATGGTTTTGTTAAAGACAATGAATCAGGCAATGAGTATTTTATTCACGTTTCCGGATTAATTGACGACATCAAAGAAAACGACGAAGTATCATTCGAACTTCAAGAAGGAAAAAAAGGATTAAATGCCGTAAATGTTAAACTTGTTTAGTGTAACTTTATAGATATTTATGATTTCAATCCCGCATATATTGCGGGATTTTTTTTGCAACTAAATTAAATTCAACTGTTTAGAAATATCCAACATTTTAATAATCGGTCGTTTGGCACGTTCTATTACTTCGTCAGATAATTCAATACGAGGTACTTCGTTTTTCATGGCCAAATACAATTTTTCCATCGTATTTAATTTCATATAGGGGCAATCGTTACAGCTGCACGTTTCATCTTTAGGTACAACCAGAAATTCCTTTTCGGGCGAATTCAATTTCATTTGATGCAAAATACCTGTTTCGCTGGCCACGATAAATTTTTTCGAAGTTGATTTTTGGGTATATTTAAGCATAGCCGAAGTCGATCCTATCATATCGGCCAACGCTAAAATAGGGCCGTCGCATTCGGGATGAGCCACTACTTCAGCATCTGGATTTGATTTTTTCAGGAGAATAAGTGCCTCTGTTGTTAACTGATCATGCACTTCGCAAGTACCGTCCCACAAAAGCATATTTCGACCTGTAATCTGATTGATATATCCGCCCAAATTTTTATCAGGTGCAAAAATTATTTTTTGCTCTTTAGGAAACGATTCTACAATCTGAACGGCATTTCCCGAAGTTACAATCACATCGGATAATTCTTTTATTCCTGCCGTACAATTGATATAAGAGAGTACAATATGATCGGGATACTTTGCCCTGAATTTTGAAAAATCCTCAGGTGGACAAGAAGCGGCCAAAGAACATCCGGCTTCTAAATCGGGCAAAAGTACTTTTTTATTCGGATTTAAAATTTTAGCTGTTTCGGCCATAAAATGAACACCGGCAAAAACAATTAAATCGGCTTTTGTTTCGGCTGCAGCTTGAGCCAATCCCAAACTATCGCCAACATAATCTGCAATATCTTGAATTTCAGGTATCTGATAGTAATGCGCCAAAATAATCGCATTCTTTTCTTTTTTGAGTTTTTCGATTTCCTGAATATAATTTGTCATTGTTTCTAATTTTGATGCAAACTTAAATAATTCCATTTGAAGAATCCAGCTAAATTTATGCTCTTTTTAGTTTATCAACACCGAATAAATAATACTTAATTTTATAAAAAGAATTACTCTTATTATTATAGGCTGTGAATAGCTGTATAACTTTTGTTTAAAAAACTTGCATGTTAATAAGCGGGTGGGTTTTTAACAAAAAGTTTTAATTCTATTTCATTGATATTAAAAAACTAAACCACTTTATAAA
>JAFGHU010000044.1 GCA_016929955.1 Bacteroidales bacterium
ATTTTCTCCTTCGAGCAAAACTTTTCCGTCTGCATCTGTTAAAATACACCCGTAAGGTAAATTCCCTTTTTCTTTTGCTTGTTGGGCTACTTTTATTGCTTTCTGAATTCCATTTTTATCTAAAGGCATAACTTCATTTTGTTTATTTCTACAATTTGTTAATGCAAATGAAATAGTTTTAGATTTTTTGTCAAAGGACAATTGTCCTTTTAGATAAATTTTAAAAGATTGTATTTTGCAATTAATTAGACATTTAAAATTATTCTGATGCAAGAAAAAAATTAATACAACAAATTGACTTTATAATTGAGATAGATAATACTAAATACATCAACCTTAAAAAAACTAAAACAGCAATTAGCATTTGTAAATTACTTAAACTAAAGTTAGGAGAAACATTTAGAATGGAAATCTATCATAACTAAAGCCATATAGTAAAAGCTATAAATAAGCTTAATAACACCATAGATTAAAAAAAATGACCTATAAAAAAAAATTAATGATATTTGTTTTTCTTATTTCTATTTTCAGCTGTAAAGTAAAATATCATAACAATACGCGTATGAAAGACAACGTAAAAAAGGAAACTATCGTACCCAAAAAGGGATTTTGGAAATCAACCGGAGGGAATCTTTTTTGGATCAACATTGTTGAAAACAAGGTTTTTTGGTTAGGTATGAACCATAAAACACCGGAAAGTGAATTAGCTGAAAACTGGTGTCATGTTGGGAATGGAAAAATAGAGGGCAATCAAATAATTTTAGAATGGGCAGACGTTCCCATAGGCAACGACAATTTAAACGGTAAAATAGTTATTGAAATAATAAATGAGGAACAAATGAAAGTTGTTGAAGATTCGGGAAACTTTGGCATGTCCATCTGGAATTGGGAAAAAGAACACCTAAACTTTAGTCAAATAGCCGGTTAACAACATGATTAAAACAACAAACAAATGACATCAATGCTAAATAAATTTTTATTCTTTAAATACCATTTAAGCATCTTAATTATTTGCTTTTTGTGTTTTTCTTTCAATAACAAAAATGCAAAAACTGGAAAATTATATAAGAAAGAAATAAGCTCTGAAACATTTAATGTCATTCGTGATGCAGAAAATATATATAGTATAGTTTCCCCGTCATTTGGGTTGCCAACTCCTGAAAATAAAGGATGGAATTCTAATGTTCATTTTATCGTTACCAAAAGTGGCGTCTTGCTTTTTGATACAGGCTCGTCTGAGTCTATTGGATATAAAATAAAGAGAACCATAGCATCTGTTACCAGTCTTCCAGTTCGCTGGGTGGTAAATTCGCATAGTCATGCAGATCATTGGCTTGGTAATGCTGCCTTTGCTGATACTACAACTGAAATTATTACTAGTAAACACGCATTAACTGAAATGAAAAAAAATGGCAACGATGATATTACATTTTATAATAAAGTTACTAAAGGTAAAATAGGTTCTACCCGTCTTGTATTTCCCTCTTCTATAATAAACAATAATCTAAAACGTAATTTCGATGGGATAGAAGTTGAATTTATTTTGACCGAAGAGAATCACTCTGCTGGAGATATAATAATGTGGCTACCAAATCATAAAGTTGTTTTTGGGGGAGACATTTTAAGTTCAGATTGGATGCCAGTAATTACTGACGATGTAAATATTCCAAGTTTAATCAACACACTTAATTCCATCGTTGAATTAAACCCTACCAAAGTGTTAACCGGGCATGGTAATGCTACCACAGTGAAATCAATTGTACGAGATATCAATTTGTTATCAAGTGTTTGGAAGCAGGTAAAACTAGACTCTGAAAATGGCAGCAAGCCTGAGGAAACCCTCTTAAAAATTAAGGCTGAATTAGAACCTCAATATAAACTTTTATATAAAAACTATACAACAGAAATTGAACGGTTTATAAATCTTATGTATTCTTTACAAAACTAAACAACATGAATAAACATTTTATTGCAGTAATACTTCTTATTTTAGGGCTTAACCAAGTAAGTTCACAAAATGCTGAGCAAATAGTTATTGGAACTAAACACCATCTTCATTCCAATATTTTAAATGAAGATAGAGAATTTTGGATTAGCCTTCCTGAATCCTATAGCGACGAAGCATCATCATATAAGAGGTATCCTGTCCTTATTGTACTTGATGGAGATGCTCATTTTAGATCTATAACTGGTATGGTAAACTATATGAGTTCTGGATACAATAACAATATGAGGATTCCTGAAATGATTATAGTGGCTGTTCAAAATGTTAACAGGCGCAGAGATTTTACACCTGATAAAATTATCACAACAAGAGAAAATGATTCTGGTGGTGGAGAACGCTTTTTAAGCTTTTTGGAAAATGAACTTATTCCTGAATTGGATAAGAAATATAGAACAGAGCCTTATCGTATACTTTTTGGACATTCTTTAGGAGGTTTGTTGGCAACTCATGCATATATGAAAGAAAATACTGCTTTCAACGCTTTTATTGCTGTAGACCCAAGTTTTGGAACATGGGATTCAGAAACCATGGACAAAAAGTTAGATTCCCTGACTGGACAATCATTTGAACGATTCATTTACATAGCTACTGCCAATTGGGGCAAAAGGAACATCAGAAATCGTGATCGCCATGTACGATTATATGAGTCATTGAATAGTAAATGCAAAGGTGAATTACCTGCAAAATTAGAATATTTCGAAAATGAAAACCACGGTTCAGTACCTACAATTGCTTTTTATAATGGAATTTCAGCCATTTTTAAAGACTATGGAATTTACTATCGGGATGTTGAAAGCGCAGAACAACTTACAAAACACTTCCAAACCCTTTCCGAACGATTACATTGGGATTTCAGTCCGCCTGAAGCTCTCGTGAACCGGATTGGTTACAGAATGCTTCAAAGTAGAAATGCAAGTGATCGAGCTAAGGCATTATCTTTTTTTCTTTTGAATACAGAAAACTTCCCCGATTCTTATAATGCTTTTGATAGTTTAGCGGAGGCTTATGAAGTACTTGGAGATAAAGCAAATGCTATCAATAATTATAAAAAATCCCTTAAACTTAATCCAGATAATAAAAATGCTTTAATGAAAATAGAAAGTTTAAAAAAGAATTAAATTTCAAAATAAATTATACTTAGATGAACAAATTAACTATGTAAAAGCTCAGTCTATAACATCTAAGCTGAAGCTAGACAAAGCCCTCTTCCTAATAAGCCCAATGAGGCTTTCATAAAATGCATTGAATCTGGACCATTTCTATTTGTCATCTCTCTTTATACATCTTTTATTGGGTGTTTGGACTCGAAATAAACAGAAAACATTAGGGATTACTGCACCTTAAAATCCAACTGTTGTTTTTTGTATTCTTTCATTCTTTGCGTAGGCTCAATAATCGAAAAACCATTCCATAAGCTATCGTCGTATTGATCGACATAAATGACATTCATATACTTTTCCTGTTGGATGGTGTCGTACTCGCTTTTGTTTAGTATTTCATCATCCAAAACCAAATATTCTACCGATTCTTCTGTAGTCAATGCAAAGAGAACATCCAGTTTTAATTCGGCAAGCTTGTCATCAAAAAGGAATCTTTTCTTTTTCTTAATCAGCGCAAATTTTCGTTCAATACTTACTTTTTCTGAGGATTGATAGGAGAAATACTTTAAAACATAGCCTTCCTTTTGCTTTTCAAAATAGATTGAACCGGTAAAATGAGCTTGTGTATAGCCAATACCCAGCAGATGAATATTTGTTCCTGTTTTTCCGGGCGCATATTCGTAATCTGCCCGAATTAAAGCAAAAGTTTCAAGAGCGATATACATCCTGCCACGGTACATTCCACCGCTTCTTGGTTTGAAATCAATAATATAAACCTCTTCACCATTTACGCGTGTGCCACCAACCAAGGTATATTTATAGCGCCCCGTTTTATGTAAAAACTCCCATTCATCTTTATCGTTCAGGTAACTATAGCGTAATTTTTGTCCTATTCCAATTAGATAAGAGGACGTTTTTTGTCTATTGTCTTTTTCAACGGAATCGTTTATAATTACTTGAACATTGCCATTTTTGTCGTCATTTTGATCATCGTCGATCTTTGACGCAAAAATGCCGCTTTTCACTTTCCAATATTCTTTTTCATTTTTATTTTTAAAAGCATTTTCGAAAATAGTTTCAAATTGCTTCATATCATCGATCTCTTTTTCTTTTAAAGCTACGGTTCTGATCTCCTTCACTTTGCGTTGAATACTGTCGTTTTTGCTTTTGGCAAAATAGATATCGCCTAAAAAATCGGTAAACGAAGTCGTATGCTCCGGAATTTTATCTTCCAAAACCTGAATCATCTCTTTGTTCAGGCCAGGAATGGTGCTTTTTTCGCAATCGAGGCGCACATCCGTAAAATCTACATTTTCTCGCTCACGGATAAAGGTTTTGTTTCTGTGGTAATCTCTGCGTTTATAATTCGAATCTTTATGGATTAAAACTTGTTTTACTATGCTTTCGGCGCTGGGTGCATTTCCAAAGACCAGCGCTTCGTTTAAATCACTTATTTTCTCTGCCAAATAAATTACACAAGCAGTATCTATTTCGTTAATAGCAATCGCTTTTGTAGCATAGCCAATATATTGAAAACGAAGGCTATCCATCGGGTCAAGATCATTTTTCGATAGGAAGAATTGCCCTTGTTCATTGCTTATCATTCCTTTTTTGCCGTTTAGCAGATAAATATTAGCATAGGCCAAGGGCTTTTTGGAAGCACTATCCAGCAGGAGGCCATTTATTCCTTTTGGGGCATTTACATCAACTTTGTTTTGAGCATAAATATACGCTGTGCCAAACAAGGCAATCAAGCTTAGTAAAAACGTTTTTATCTTCATTGTTTGGAGCTAATTTTCTTTAGCAAATGTAATTGAGGATAGGCAACCATTGCTGTTATTTTCTGTTAAAATAGACGCATCAAAGGTCATGGCGTTACATTATATCTGCATCTTTCTTTTTTTATGCCCGGTTTGGGAGTTTTTAAGAATATAAATTCCAAAGCTATTCAAGAAATACACTTTTGACTCGATTGCCAAAAACGGGCTTAAGAAATCTTCGTTTTCAAAGCTTTGGTTTTACTAATTATCTTCAATTCCTATACCGAAAATGAGGAAATGTTTTATCTAAGGATAGAAAATTAACTAACGAACTGAAAGATAAATCGGAATTTCTTAAATTTGATAAAAAAACAAAACGATGAATGGAAAAAACAATATGGCTATTGGATTCTTAACCATGGGCCTTTTTATGGCTTATGGGTTTTTATTGATTTATCTTCGAGATGTAGCGCCAGACAAAGAAGAATGGATAAATTCCTTTGGTGTGGGTAAACATTATGAGGTATTGCTTGCACACGTACACGGAAATCTCTTTGCTTTCCTAAATATTCTTATTGGCTATTTATTGCTTCGTTTTAACGATAAACTTAATCATATAAAAGCCATTTCCTGGTTAGCTTTGATAGGATTATTGATGCCCATTGGAATTTTAACGAAAGTATATTTAGGCTTACCGCCAATTTTAGTTCCCATTGGTGCAATTGCAATGACCGTATCCGTACTTTGGCTTGGTTTTGCTTTTTTTAAATTGAAATAGTTAATTCAAAAAAAAAGTTGTCTACTAAGCTTAAATGAATACGGCTTTTCAGTAGTTAAATTGCTATGGTTTTAAAGTATAAAATGAGCGCCTTAAAAATTACGCATATAAAGAAAACGCCTGTGTTCGTTCAATAAATTACAACGCTCGAACATCCCTTTCTTTTTGTATTAAATAGTTTACGTCCTTTAAGATCAATAAACAGCGGTTTATCAAGTAAATATAATTAAGAAACCGTATGTTTTATTGGGATAGGATACATTAATGACAAGCATAGAGAGCGACTCAACAAATAGAGAACAACAATGAGAATAGTATTTTTAATTATCGTTTTGTTTCACGGACTAATCCACTTGCTTGGGTTTGTTAAAGGCTTTGGATTTAAAGAAGTAAAAGAATTGACACTTCCAATTTCTAAACCCATGGGTTTTCTTTGGTTAACAGCGGCAGTTTTTCTTTTGACATTTGGTATTTTACAAATACTCAATTCAAAATATGCTTGGTTGGTCGGAATCGTGGCTGTTGTGATTTCCCAAATTCTTATTCTTCTGTTTTGGAAAGATGCTAAATTCGGAACACTACCTAACATTCTTATTTTGCTGGTGTCAATGATTTTATACGGACAGTTTAATTTTCAAAAACTTGTTCAGCAAGAAACCAAGCATTTACTAAGTCAGACCAAATTTGTTGAAAGTAAAATCATCAATGAAAACGACATTGGACATTTACCTGAACCTGTAAAGAATTGGCTTCGTGCTTGCGGTACTGTTGGAAATCCATATATCAGCATTGGAAAAATAGTGCAGAAAGCCGAAATGAAAATGAAACCTGAACAAGAAAATTGGATGAGCGCCAACGCTATTCAATATACAAGCATCGACAACCCCGCATTTATATGGGCAGTAAATGTAAAAATGAATAGGTTGTTGAATTTTCAAGGTAGAGATAAATTTGAGCATGGCAAGGGTGCAATGTTGATAAAAATGAATTCATTAATCAATGTCGTTAATGAACGTGGTGAGAAATTAGACGAAGGCACATTGCAACGTTTTTTAGGTGAAATGGTATGGTTTCCTTCATTAGCTTTAAGCCCATACATTACGTGGAAACAAATAGACGGCAATACGGCAATAGCAACAATGACCTACATAAACACTTCCGGAAGCGGAACATTTTCTTTTAATTCTAAAGGTGATGTCACAAAATTTTCGGCACTACGTTATAAAGGTAACGAAGCAGATGCCAAAAGACACGTATGGGAAATGAACATTACGAACTATAAGATTTTTGAAGGAATAAAAGTTCCAACAGAAATGACCGCAACCTGGAAACTTGACAATGAAGATTGGACTTGGTTGAAAATGGAAGTAACAGACATAAAATATAACAAGAATGCCAGCCACTAACTGCAGCTACAAGAAATTAGTGAGTCAGTGATTAGTTAAATGAAACTTTGGGCTTCGAAATTGCCAACTTCTTGTGGCTGCCAAGCGTTACAGGCAAGCAAAAAAACATGCCCTTTGTACTAAAAATTAAATAAATTGCATAAAATAAATAATGGAAAACAAAGCAGCATTTGAAGAGATTAAACATTAGAATGCGATTGGTCAGGAATTTTGGAGCGCAAGGGAGTTGTATACTGTCTTACATGATCTTAAATGGAATAAATTTATAAACGTAATTGATAAAGCAAAGACAGCTTACGAAAGCTCTGGTCAAGATCCGGAAAACCATTTTCCCCGTGTGGAAATATTGGTCGAAATTGGTTCTGGAGCCAAAAGAGATAGTGGAGACCTACAAATTCTCGATTTGCCTGTTATCTAATTGTTCAAAACGCAGACCCTTCAAAAGAAGCTATCGCATTGGGACAAGCTTATTTTGTTATTCAGACACATAAAATAAAATTTATGAAACCAACAGTTTTGATTTTGATTATTCTGCTCATTATTTCATGTAGTGATACAGACAAGACAGTCGCGCTTACAGGAGAAATAATTAACCCGACTGAAGAAATGGTTTGGATTACCATAAATGATTCAATGCGTTATTCAACCAGGCTTGATGAAAACAACAAGTTTGCCTTTGAACTAAAGATCCCTGAACCAAACAAATATAGATTTGACCATGGTGGACATACATTTGTGTTTCTGAAACCTGGCTCGTCTTTACATCTTACTATCGATACTAAGGATTTTGATGGGGCAATTTCCTATGATGGTACTGACTTAGAGGAAAATGAGTATTTAAAGAAAAGTATTTTGATATCGGAGCGATTGCAGGCTAATCGTTTTAATATACCTAATCTGAATGAAAGCGAGTTTGATAGCCTGATAACTAATACCTTGGGTGTTTGGAAAAATTCATTACTAGCCATGAAAAATATCGAAAACAAGCAATATTCTAGATTTAGAGCGGCAGAACTGAAAGAGATCAATAAAATAAACACGATAGCAAATGACTATTATAAAAGTATGAAACGATTAACTCCAGGGAATAAAGCAATTGATTTTAAAATTGAAGATATTTATGGAAAAGAATACACATTAAATGATTTTAAGAATAAAGTAGTTTGTATAGATGTTTGGGCTTCGTGGTGCACGGCATGCCTTAAAGAAATGCCTTATTTCGAAAAATTAGCTGATAAATATACGAATCACAATATTGTATTTCTAACAATATCAGTTGATGACAAAGCAGATACTTGGAAAAAATTATTAAAAGCAAGAAACAGGCAGGGCAATCAATTTTGGGCTAATGGAGGTCAAATATCTGATTTCTTCAAGAATTATCAACTTAGAGATTTGCCTGTTTATATTCTAATTGATAAAAAAGGTAAAATATTTAAATCTAGGGCTTCAAGACCATCTGAGAATCTGGAAGAAGCTATAATTGACGCGTTGAATATATAATGCCCGGTTTATAAAATAGGTTCAGTTGATAAGGAGGATGCCCGGCATTATCTCCCGCAATAAATTAGTAAGTATACTTGATCGGTTTGACGCACCCGTTAAACCCAAACTCCGATTAAGCATTCAGTACCACCAGCTTCCGACTGTCTTTACTCGTCAGCAACGATTTTTTATTTCTAGGCGAATCAGCGATTAGGTTAAGTACAGGAAAAACAAAGCGTAAAATTGGGTTTGAAAGCCGCCTTAAAATTACGCTTAACAAGAAAGTACCTACGTTCGGTAAATAAACTGCCACGTGCGTACATTCCTTTCTTTTTGTATTAAATAGTTTCGGCCTTTAAACCTATAAAACAGAGGTTTATCCGGTAAAAATTTAGGGTAAAGGAGTTTAGTTGTTAGGGTATAACATGATAGGCGGCATCAAAAAAGACAGTGAAATTCCTCAAACATTAAGATATTTTAAACTTTGAGGAATTTACATTATCTTTGAGGTGTAAAATTGAAAATATTCAGATGCAATTAATTCTAAGAAAAATATTACTTGACAAACTTCTTGTTTTAAAAGACAAAAATTTCATAAAAGTTGTAACAGGTGTTCGTCGTGCAGGAAAATCGACTTTACTTTTACAATTTCAAGAACTACTAAAAGAAAAAGATTCGAGTGTTTCGATTATTTCTATTAATATGGATTTACCCGAGTTTCGTTTTCTTGCTGAAAAAAATTGGAAAGAACTTTATGATTATATCAAAACATTATTGGACGAAGGTGTAACTAATTATGTTTTCATTGACGAGGTTCAGAACGTTCCTGAATTTGAAAAATTACTTGAAGGGTTATATGTTACTCAAAATGTCGATTTATATGTTACGGGTTCCAATGCTTACCTTTTATCAAGCGAATTAGCAACCATACTTACAGGTAGAGCATATGAAATTAATGTTTTACCATTCTCGTTTACCGAATACTTGGAATATACAGGAAAAACTTCAAATTCAGACCGTGCTTTTGCGAATTATATGAGAACTGGCGGTTTTCCTGAATCTGTTGGATTCATTGAAGCAGGAGAAAGTTATGTATACGAGTATCTAAAAACTGTTTTTCAAAACATATATGAGAATGATATTCAGCAAAGACATACAATATATAATGAAACATCATATAATGAAGTCGTTAATTTCCTTATTGATAGCATAGGTTCAAGCGTTTCTGCAAGAAATATTGCAAAAGTTCTTACTGCAAATGGCAAAAAAATCGACAATAAAACAGTATCAAAATACATTGATACACTTGTGGAGTCCTACCTTTTTTATAAGGTAAATCGATACGATATAAAAGGAAAACAACATTTGGCAACTCAAGAAAAATACTATCTTGTCGATTTAGGTTTGCGATATGCATTATTAGGAAAAGAACTTGCTTCAGATACAGGACATTTACTTGAAAATGTAATATTTCTTGAATTACTTCGTCGTAATTATCAAATTTGGATAGGAAAAACAAATAATCTTGAAGTTGATTTCGTCGTTAGAGACAAAGATGGTTATACTCAATATATTCAAGTCTCATATACAGTAAAAGAACAAGAAACACTTGAACGAGAATTAGCCCCTTTTAATAAAATTCCAGATTTTAACGAAAGATTACTAATAACAATGGATTACGAAACAGGAAATCACAATGGAGTAAAACAGATAAATGCAATTGACTGGATTTTAGACAATAAAAATAAATGACGACCGCCAAACATTTTGTATAAGTAATGGCAGGGAAAGTGCTAAATATCAAAGGTTGTAACCCGCTCTAACTGCGTAGCAGTTTGAAAAGTAATTGCCACGCAATCTGCCACTACTCATACAATTTACCGAAAAGAATAATTAACCCCTTTTCTGAGGATTGATCATGTTTTCTGGTGTTAGTATTTCATCCAGTTTTTCTTTCGATAAAAGTCCTTTTTCCAAAACCAGTTCGTAAACACTTCGTCCGCTGGCCAAGGCTTCTTTGGCTAATTCGTTGGTATTGTCATAGCCAACAAAAGGATTGAGTGCAGTAACAATACCGATGCTGTTTTTAATCATATTCCTACAATGTTCTTCGTTGGCCGTAATGCCCTGAATACAACTGTGATTTAAAGCATCCATTCCGTTTTTCAGCATCTCTATCGATTCAAACAAACTTTGTACGATGACAGGCTCAAAAACATTCAATTCCAATTGTCCGTGTTCTGCAGCCAAACCAACGGTAAGGTCGTTTCCTATCACTTTAAAAGCAATTTGATTCACTACTTCAGGAATTACGGGATTAACTTTTCCGGGCATGATGGTAGAACCGGGCTGCATAGGTGGCAGATTGATTTCGTTAAATCCGGCACGTGGCCCACTCGACATCAAACGGAGGTCGTTACTCATTTTTGATAGCTTGATGGCCAAACGTTTAACGGCACTCGAATAAGCTACAAAAGCACCCGTATCTTGTGTTGCTTCAATTAAATTCGATGCCAGCTTAATATCCATTCCGGTGATTTCGCGCAAATGACGGATCACTTTTTCGCTATATCCCACCTCGGCATTGATACCTGTTCCTATAGCTGTTCCTCCCATATTCACTTCAAGAAAATAAGAAACATTATAGTTGAGGTTGTTTATTTCTTCGCTTAAAGTTACTGCATAAGCATCAAAAGATTGCCCTAACGACATAGGTACGGCATCTTGAAGCTGAGTGCGACCCATTTTTAAGATATGAGCAAATTCGCGACCTTTATCTTCGGTAACTTTAATCAGGTTTTTTAAAACTTCGATCAGCTTCTTGTTGTTATTGATTAAAGCTATTTTAATGGCAGTTGGATAAGCATCGTTGGTCGATTGCGAAAGGTTTACATGGTTGTTTGGATGACAATGTTTATAATCTCCTTTTTCAAAGCCCAAAATTTCTAAGGCCCGATTGGCAATAACTTCATTGGCATTCATATTGGTTGATGTTCCTGCACCGCCTTGAATCATATCCACCACAAAGTGATAATGGTAACGATCTTTCATCACTTCCTGACAAGCTTGTACGATAGCTTGGGTTAGCGTTTCGTCAATAAGTCCCAATTCGTGATTTGCTTTTGCAGCAGCCATTTTAACCATAGCAAGCGCTTCGATCAATACCGGATAAAAGTTTAAAGTTACACCGCTGATATTGAAGTTTTCCATGGCGCGCAAAGTTTGAATGCCATAATAGCTTTCGTAAGGAACTTCTCTATAGCCCAATAAATCGTGCTCTGTGCGTGTTTTTCCGGAAACATATTGCGAGGCACTCTGGTTCGACATGGTATTTGCATGCTGCATCCGTCTCGAAATAATCCGGGCGACATTGGAAAGTACTTTTACGGCAATCGATCCGTTCTCGTAGAAAAAGGAATTATCAAGCAATAGCACTTCAGTAGCTTCTGTTGTACGTGCATTGGTAGAATGGGTGGCGTCGTCCATTAATGAACCTTCGCCAAAGAAATCGCCTTTGGTAAAAAGTGTAAGACGTTCTTCATCACCATAAGTGTTTTGTGTAAATAATTCTACTTCGCCCGACCAAACAATAAAAATATGGCTTCGTTGCGATCCTTGTGTAAAAAGAAAAGAACCGGCGGGGTATTCTTTTTTATAAATATTTTCTGCTATTCGGTTAAGTCCGGCCTCTCCTATTCCTCTGAAAAGTTCGATTTTTTTGATGAGCTCTTTTGTGCTTGTCTTATCCATTTTCCTTAGTTTAAATAAAGCAGCAAAGGTATATACATTTTTTATCGTGCATAATGAATCAGGCATTTATTTTAGTGCTTTCGACTTGATTTTTGGCTTTTTATTATAGAAGAGATTGGCAATGATTTTTGCTACCTCCGTAGGAGTCCTTCGGACAAAAACACTAAAATTCACCACTACAAGAAGTAGGAATTTGAAAATCATTTTGAACTTGTTTCCGCAAAAGATGAATTCGCAAAGCCTTAGCAAGGGTGTCTATCTATAAAAGATAAACACCCGCTTTCAACGATTCCTCTCGGATAGCATCCGGCCACACACTAACCTGAACTTCGCCAATATGTTTTTTCTTAAGCATAAACATAACCACGCGCGACTGACCAATTCCGCCACCAATACTTTGGGGCAGTTGATCGTTTAGTAAAAGTGAATGAAAATGGAGGTTTTTTCTATCCATGGCATCACTTTCTTCCAATTGATAGAGCAGTGCTTTTTTATCTACCCGAATGCCCATAGAAGAGAGTTCAAAAGCAGATTCCAGAATGGGATTCCAAACAAGGATATCGCCATTCAGGCCTTTATATCCTTCTTCGTTTTCTGAGCTCCAGTCGTCATAATCAGGAGCCCGACCGTCGTGTTTTTTTCCATCGCTGAGTTTTCCGCCAATTCCAATTATAAAAACGGCTCCAAAAGCTTTTGCAATTTCGGTCTCGCGATCTTTTGCGCTCAAATACGGATAACGTAAGAGCAATTCTTCGGCATGGATAAACCTTATCTTTTGGGGTAAAACAGCCGGAAGATGTGGATACATTGCAGCAATTTGCTTTTCGGTACTTTTTAATACCTCATAAATTTGTTCGACTTGTTTTTTTAAAAAAACAAGGGTTCTGTCTTGGCTGGAGATCTTTTTTTCCCAATCCCACTGATCGACATAAATGGAATGTATCGGGCTGTAATCTTCATCAGGGCGTAAGGCTCGCATATCGGTGAGAACGCCTCGTCCTTCTTCAATATGGAGCTCCTGAAGTCGTATGCGTTTCCATTTTGCCAGCGAGTTTACGATTACGGCTCCTTGTTCTTTCATCGATTTAACCGGAAATTTTACGGTTCTTTCTACACCGTTTAGGTCGTCGTTAATTCCCGTTCCGTCAAGCACGGCAATAGGCGATGAAATTTTTGTCAATTTCAGTTGTTTTGATAATTCTTGTGCAAAGATTTCTTTTACGAAAGCAATGGCCTCTTCTGTTTGTAAAAATTCGTTTTTCATAGTTGTTTATTTTAAATTTAGTATTTCTTCTACATAAAAAAAGCCTGCTTTTAGGGCAGGCTATAACACAAATAATCAAGTGCAACCTGCTAAGGATGTGGATTATTAGTATTATTATTTAAGTTGATCTGTTTCATAAAATTTTGCTCTTAAAACAAAAAAAGCCCTCCGAATTTCGGAAGGCTTTTTTGATTTGTATATACTTGTTTTTTACAAAATAGTCTTCCTGATTCGCAATGGATTATTGCAATTAATATTCGAAAGATTATTTTGTACGTTTCTCATTTCACTGTTTTTCGTTTACAAATGTAGCCTTATTCTTTAAAAAGCAAAGAAAAAAAGATTTAAAATTTTACAGAAACGTTTTGAATCGTATTGTCGTGTAAGCTTAAAGGAACCGGCGAAACTTTAACCAATGACTGCATAAGCTCTTTTTGATCTTTATTTAGTGCCAACATCGAAAAATCGAATTCTATTTTTACTTCTGCTACTCGTCGAGGATTTTCCGACATAATTTTCCAGGTTTTAGCGGTAGCGCCATCAATAGTAAAGCCGGCTTCTTCAGCTTTAATTCCCATAATGGTAAAAATACAACTCGCCAATGAAGTGGCTAATAAATCGGTTGGCGAAAAGGTTTCTCCCTTGCCTTTATTATCGGTAGGTGCATCGGTAATTAATTTGTTTCCCGATTGCACATGGATAGCTTCGGTTCTTAATTTGCCGGTATAGGTAGTGCGAATGGTTTCCATATCAATTGTTTTGTCTTTAGTGGATTTATTATGTATTGGATTTTAGGTTTTTGCTTTAAAAGAGGGATCGAAATGAACATCCATCTGTGGAAACGGAATAGTAATATTATTTTCCAGAAATTTTTGGTTGATATTTCTACGGATTTCACTTTTAACTTTTTCTATTCTAAAGATGTTTTTGCTAAAAAATAAGAGCTGAAAATCGAGCGAAGAATTCCCGAAATCGACCAGTCGCGCATCCAAAGCACTATTGTTTGATACTTCAGGGTGATCTACAGCACTTTCTTTGAGTAGGCGGATAATTAAATCTACATTGCTGCCATAAGCAACACCTACATTGATTTTAAAACGCGCTTGTTTGGATTGATGACTCCAATTGATGACTTTGTTTGTTGTGATTAATGAGTTGGGGATAATAATCGAAATTTCGTCTCTGTTTAGCCCTTTTGAGGTTCGCAATCCTATTTCTTCTATTTTAACAATATCGCCCTCAATTTCTAAAATATCACTTACTTTTATTGTTCTTTCAGAAAGCAAGATAATGCCTGAAATAATATCATTAAAAGTTTGTTGTAAACCCAATCCAACACCAACAAGCAAAGCGGCCGAACCGGCTATCAATACAGTAACTTTTATTCCGCTTGTTTCTAATAAAAAACCAATGGCCAAAACCCAAATTACATATTTTATAATTTGATACAGGGCATAAGTGTTGCCAATATCGAGCTTTTTTGATGCCTGTTTTCTAAAGAGCGCCTTTTTAATTAACCATAATATCAATTTCGTGGCCAAAAAAATGATAAAAAGAGCAAATAAGGTATAAACCCTAATTTTATTATCTCCTACCGAAAGGAGGTTTAATTCTAAAAATTTATTAAGTGCTTCCATAGCTCTATTTTTGTTTCATTAAAACGAAGTGATAATGAGTTAAAAGTACAAAAATATTCAATGCTTTATTTATGCCGATTGATAAAACAGTAGCGATTAAATTTTTAGAAACAACAGGTTTAAATCGTTTCTGCTCGATTCCAAATCACTAAAAATAGTGTTTTTGGTATCTTCAAACTTATCTTTTAGTTCTGAAAATAAAGTATCGTAATATTGAATTCCGTTTTTCAGATTTTCAACAAAAGCAAACAAACTCTTTTTTTCTTTCAAAGTGGAGGAAGCTTTCGTTTCTTCTATTTTATTTTTTAGATAATCGATATAGAGTTTTAGTTCTTTTATAAACATATTGGGTCGGTCGGTTCGCGAAATCATATTGGCTTTACCATAAATATGGTCTATCATTTCTTTTAAACTCATCGACTTAGAAAAATAAGCCATATTTGGTCCGGGACAAACAGAAACACCAGGTCCTTCGGCTTTGGTATCCAAATTATTAGCCAATAAGGCGGAAGTGCCCAAGCCCACGCAAATACACGATTTTTCAACTATTTTATTGTATTTTTCTTGATATTCTTGCGCATCAATTACTTCTTCATCCAATGCTTTTATTTTGATGCGTTGATATTGTCGCGAGGCCGTGCAAATTCCTTTATCGGTAAATTCGGTATTTAAAGAAACGTATTTTTTAGGACAGTAACTCCCCGGTTTTCCGGTATCTGCCAAAGCTAATTTTTCAATGTCTTTTGTGTTGCCACGCAAACTATTAAAGGGAACTCCTAAAGGCGAAATTCCACTTAAATAGAGATCGTCTTCTTTAGCGCCTTTTAATAAATCGATGGTTGCATTATCGATAGCAACAGCCTCGGGAACCAAAAGAAATGGAGAGCCCCAGCCTACGGAATCCAAGGCGTAATGATCAATCAGAAACTGGTGTTCTTCAGACGTTCCAACGCCGCCTTGTGCCGTTATTTTAATAGGCAAATCAACTGTTGGCAATGAACGGTTTTTTGAAGAAAGAGCTGTTTCAAGAATCTCATAAACCACTTGAATAAGTTCTGCACGCCGTGCTTTAAACTCGGCCAAAACCGGGCCTAAAAGATAACCTTCGCTGGCAAAAGCATGGCCACCGCAATTTAATCCCGATTCAATGCGGTATTCAGAAACCCATAATCCTTTTTTTGCCAAATATTTTCCTTGGATTAAAGCGGAGCGATAATCGCTTACTTTGAGCACAATTTTCTTCTTAATTTCTCCGCTTTCGTTGGGATAAAAATCCTCGAAATTCTCCATATAATTGTATAAGCGTGGATTCATTCCGGCGGAAAGAACGATGGAAGAATGCAAATCGCTATTAGCAAAACCGCGAAGAGCGGCGTGTGCATCGTTGTATTCGGTGGGCAATTGTTTGCCTTTAAAATAATTGTCTTTGTCGACTTTGGTCATAATATTTACATCAATACTTCCCATCGACAAATTGCTTTTTATCCAGTTTCTAATTTCCTCCAAATTAAAATGGATGGCTGTAAGGCGCTGAAATTCTTGCTTAATTGTAGAACTATCGGGCAAAAGATTAAAATAAGTCTTTATTTCTTGTGCTTTTTCTGCGCTTGCATTTTTGAGCTCTTCGAATTTTTTCTCGGCCAGCTTTTGCATTAAATTCAAATAAGATGTAATTCTTTTGGCTCTAAAATCTTTCGTTTTTTCAGAGATCTCTTCGTAAGGAATATCAAAGTTTTGGCAATACATTTTCCTTAGTTTTTCGAGCAAAATATCGTCGACCAAAGAAATAACAGAGTCAATACCAAATTGCGATACTCTTAAGGGAGTATCAATAGTAAATCCAATGCCCATTACCGGAATATGAAAAGTATGTGTTTTTGACATAAGCCAATTTTTATTTAAATATGAATATTCAATACCAAGTCAGGAGCAATTAAAAGGCTGTTCGGGTGAAGCGTTTTTATCGTTTCCGAATTTACTATTGTATTTTTCTAGAATATTTAACGCAAATATTCGAATGCAAAAGTAAACAGTTCTACGAAACGGCAATATATATTTACAGTATTTAACAGAAAGTAAGAATACGCTTGCGATTTACCTGCGAAGGCAGGCGAATGAAAATGGTAGAGTGTGCTTTGACTTAGTCGAGAATAATTTGTTTAACGCGCCCTACTTCTCCTGATTCCAGCATTACTTTTATGCCATGAGGATGATTTGGCGATTTAGTAAGTATTCTTTTTACAATACCTTGGGTAAGTTCTCCGCTTCTTTGATGCTGTTTTTGAACAATATCCACTAAAAAGCCGATTTGTATATTTTTTCGGTCTCTGCCGTCTTGCGTAGCGTTTTGCATAGTTTTTTGGTCGAAAAAGAAGACTATAAGCGAGCAATAGGCTTCGCTACTTTTTTTGAGCTAATATCAAATTATTTTGAAAGGTTTACGATACGCTACACATAAAGCAATGCAATACAGATAGCTAAATAAATTCAGAAAAATTTGGTTTGTGGTAAAAAGGTTTAAGCTTATTTAAATAACTTCACTTTTGTAGCGATTGGTCCTTTTTGTCCCATTTCAACTTCAAAACTTACGATGTTATTTTCTTTAATTTCCTCAAGCAAATTGTTAACGTGAACAAAAATACTTTCTTGTGTTTCAGAATCTTTAATAAATCCAAATCCTTTCGACTCGTTAAAAAAGGTAACGCTTCCTTTTCTTATTGGGTCAGCTTCAGGCAATGAATCGCGTTTTGGAATTCCAATTTCAATATTTTCGGCCTTTATTTTTTTCTTTTGGGTGGGATCTGGTGGAGTGGATGTAATCATTCCGTTTTCATCGACATAGGCCATCATATCTTCTAAACTGCTTTTTTTCTCCGTGTCTTTTCGAGCTTCTTTCTTCGCTAATTTATCTTTTCTCTTTTTCTCCTTTTTGTTTCTTACTTCCTTTTTATTAAATGTTTCTTGCGATCTTCCCATAAATAAGTTTTTGTTTTAATGATTTAATTCAATTTTGCAAAGATAGCGAAGTTTTTGTCTTTTAAGGAGTTTTAATTGTGGTGTCCTTTTTAAGGATAGAAAGAAGGCTCAGTTTTTTAATTACGGATCGTTTTAGAATAACTGAAGTTGATTTTTAGGCCAGGCGTTTTCCAGGCTAAGTAATTTTTTCTTGGCGGCTAATCCTCCGGCGTAACCCACTAATTTCCCATTACTTCCAATGATACGGTGACAAGGCACGAGTATAGAAATGGCATTGGCTCCATTGGCCGATGCTATAGCACGTATGGCTTTTTCATTGTTCATTTGTTTGGACAAGGCAAGGTAGGAAAGTGTATTTCCATAAGGTATTTTTAAGAGCTCATTCCATACATTTTTCTGAAATTCTGTTCCAACAAAAAGCAGCGGAACATCGAATTGGGTCAGCTCTTGATTAAAATAGCGTTCCAATTGCTGTTTTGTCTTTTCTATAACTTCAGAACTTCCTTCGACAAATGCTGCATTTAATCCTGTTTTTAATCTCGAGTCAATGGCATTTCTCATTTTCCGAAATCGCCAATCTGCCAAACAAAGTTTATTTTCAAAAGCACCTAAAATTAGTTCTCCTACCGGACTTTTATAAGAGCTAAGTATAATTTTTTCGGACATAAAATTTAAACTATCGAATATGTGGCACCTCGGTTTTTTCCTTCCGAGCGTATTCTGTTTTTTGTTTTTAAATAGATAAGGTCTTTCTTAAGTGTATTGATCGAAATATCAGCCAGTGCTTCATCTAAGTCGGCTAGTTTTATGGGCTGATTTTTTTTGATAAAGGCAATTATTTTTTTCTGTCGGGGATTTACATAGCTCTTTTTCGATTTGATGCTGTTGTACTTGTGTTCCAATTCATTGGCTAGCATACTTAGTGTGCGCACAAAAAACAGAATCCATTTATCCACACGCTCTTCATACGAATAACGGTTTATCTGACCTTCTTGAAGTGCTTTAAAATAGTCGTTTTGATATTTTTCTATTACTTTTTCCAGGGAAGTATAATGGATAAATCGATACTCTAAATTATTGAGCAAATGCACAGTTAGCAAGCGCGAGAGTGGTCCGTTTGCATCCTGAAAAGGATGAATGGACAAAAACTCATAAACGAATAGACCGACAATGAGTAAAGGATGGAGTTTTTTTAGCTTTAATTGTAAATTCACCCAATCAATTATTTCAGTCATTTCTTTGTTAACGAAAGAAGGTTCTGTAGTATTAAAAATTACGCGAAGCGATCCATCGGCATTGGTCGTGGATGCTCTGTTGGGTTTTGTTTTATATTTTCCGCGGTGAGCATTGTCTTCTACACTATATTTTAAAAGCAAAAGGTGCAATTCTTGAATAAAAGTATGCGAGAGTTGGGTTTCGTTTTGCTTTTTAAGCACACTTTTTAATGCTTCGTAATAGCCAAAAACTTCTTGTTCATCTTTACTGCTTAAATTCGAACTGTCTTTAAGGTTTAATAAAGCGGCAACTTCTTTATCCGAAAGTTTAATACCTTCTATTCGAGTTGAAGAACCTGCGCTTTCGATGGCCGCGGATTTTTTTAGTTTAACAAAAAGGTCGTTTTCGCATTGCTCCACAGCATTCCATTTACCTTTAAAACAGTCGATAAGTCCAACTTCTCTCAAAATTAAATGATTTATAGAGGATTGAAAATTAAGTTTGCTTTGAAATTTATCCATTATTTATCTTTAATTTATCCATTCAAAGATACAAATTGTATACAATTTTATGCAACTAAATAAAAAAGTGCAAGAGAAAGTATGGTTTTGCTTCTTTGGGCATAATTTTTTTGTAGGATAGAAATAGAGAAACGATACGTTAAAAACAAATCGCATTTGAGTTAAAAATTCGGATATTTCTGTAAAACGCCACACGAATTCAGCATTTATTTACAGTTCGCTAGAAAATTGTAAAGTGCAGATAATCAGCAACAAAAACGTTTTTAATCGTTTGTATTCGTTTATAAGTATTTAATAACCAACTGTTTCGTTTTTTGCATTATAAATTTGTCACATCAGGAATTCAAGTAGAATTCAAATAAAACAATCATTCGTGATATCATCAGTAACAAAAAATTAACAGCATGAAAAATTTAAAAAATCAAGTTCAATTAATTGGCCATTTAGGTGCCGATCCGGAAGTTAAAACTCTAAATTCCGGAACTAAAGTCGCTCGTTTTTCGTTAGCCACCTCCGATTATTATATCGATAAAGATGGAAATAAAGTAACAGACACCCAATGGCATAAAATTGTTGCCTGGAATGGTGGCGCAACGTATTCTGAAAAGTACTTAAAGAAAGGGATGGAGCTTATGGTTTCCGGGAAATTAGTGTACGGCAATTACGACGATAAAGATGGCGTTAAGCGCTATACCACAGAAATCGTATCACATGATATGAATATTCTTTCAAAAAAAGGCGATTAGAAGTTGTCTAATTATGAAAAGCCGGTTTACTTTTTAGTTGCCGGTTTTTTTTTGTCAAAACCGCTAATTTAAAAGCGTTTTGGATCCACCAAAAGATAAAAATTTGTTTATTCGATACACTTGTTTGGCTTTATTTTTGCTGTTAAGCCCGTTTTTAAACTATTTTTGTTTTCATTAATTCAATTTGTTCAGCTATGAAGTCTTCCCGTTTTCTTGTCCTTGTTCTTCTTTTGCCCTTCTCTTATCTATGGGCGCAACAAAGCGATCTAAAAACGAATTATAACGAAAAAACATACAATCAATATTTAGCCTCTGATTGGGATGCTTTAATTGATACCGGAAAAGAAGCACTCGATCAGGGCGTTGATTTTTATTATTTACGACTGAGAATAGGTATTGCCTATGGTGCTAAATATAATTATCGTATGGCTATTGTTAATTATAAAAAAGCACTCGAATTTGTTCCGACCGATCCCGTTGCGCAGGAATATTTGTATTATGCTTATTTATATGCCGGAATGAAAAATACGGCTGTCCAATATGTAAAGCAATTGCCGGTGGCCATTCGAAGAAAAATCGACCCTGAGCGCCCGCTTTTGATTGGAAATATTTACTTAGAAACAGGCTATGCTGTGGCTGACTATAAGGATAATAATCTGGCGCTAACCACGATAGAGAACAGTTATTTTGCAGAATTATTTAAGCGCGAATCGCAAAGCTATTTTAATTTTAGCTTATTGTTAAATCTAGGCGATAATATTCATTTGAGTGCGGCCTATACAGGTTTAGGCGTAAATTCAGAGCATCAGTATCAAATTACAGGATTAGAACAGGAGAGTGAAGCAATAAATGTCAAACAAAACGATTTTTATTTGGGTTTGCATATCAATAATGCTAGCGGCTTTACTTTCACACCTTTTTTTCATAATGTGAACACATCCATGCAGCTTACTGAAATTGATTTTAGTCTTGTTGCCAACGATCAAAGCGATCTACCTGAGATTGCCTATACCCGAAGTTCGAGTAATTTAAAATGGAACGATCCGCTGTTAGGTATAGGGTTTTTAAAACAGAGCGGATTATTCGATTTTTCAGCTTCGATTAGCTATTCCTGGTTAAATCTTACTGAACAGCAGCAGCTTACAGGTTCGGTTAGTTTTTTGCCCAAAGGAAATTACAGCCTGTATTTTACGCCTGAAATCCGCTTGTTTAATGAGGATGCAGAACAGCGTTTGATCTATAAATTTGCAATGGGATTGAC
>JAFGHU010000045.1 GCA_016929955.1 Bacteroidales bacterium
GTTAATTCAGAAAAAATTACCTGTACATACAAATATTAACAACCTCAGGGCTCGACAAAATGGAGCAAAATATATCATAGATTTTATCCTAAATGTACCGCCTTTGATGACTGTTCAAAAAGCCCACAATATTTGCGATGATCTTGAAAGTTTTTTAAGAAAACAATACTCGGAAATCGACATCAATATCCATATTGAACCCATTGAAAACAAATCGGAATAAATCGTTATTTTTTCTGATAAACAAGCGTACCATTCACTATTGTGTATAAAATTCGGGTCTTCGGAATAGCAGCTCCTTCGCATTCCATAATATCTTGATCAAGAACAACTAAATCAGCAAACTTACCTGCTTCAATACTCCCTTTATTATGCTCTTCAAAAGCCGCTTTAGCAGCCCAGATTGTCATTCCTTTTAATGTTTCTATGCGCGATAATGTATTTTCCGTTTGAAAACCATTTTCGGGATAGTTATTCAAATCTTTCCGAACAACGGCAGCGTAGAAAGTTAATAGCGGATCAATTTTTTCGATCGGAAAATCCGTTCCTAAGGGAATCCATCCATTTTCCTTAAGGAGCTGCCGATAGGCATAAGCTCCTTTTATTCGCTCCGGGCCTACTCTTTCTTCCGCCCAATACATATCCGATGTGGCATGTGTTGGCTGTACAGAAGGTATTACGGAATATTTTCCGAAAAGTGCAAAATCTTCAGGAGCAACAATCTGCGCATGTTCTATACGCCAACGCTTATCATTTTTCCCTTTTAAAAATTCGCCATAGATATTAAGCATAACTCTATTTCCGGAATCACCTATAGCATGTGTTGCTACTTGATAATTATTTTCGAGTGCTTTGGAGCAAATCTGACGGTAATAGTTCTCGCTCTCAATCATTAATCCCGAATTGTTTGTATCATCGGAATAAGGTTTTAACATACATGCTCCTCTTGAACCCAGAGCGCCATCCGCATATATCTTAATTGTTCTAACACTTAACTTATCGGTTAGATAAGGTTCTTTCGACACGAAATAGTCAAAATTTTCTTTGCTTGGGTCAAGCATAACATTTAACCGGATATTTAATTCTCCAGATTTTTGTAGCTTATCAATTAATAAAATATCATCCAAACTTAATCCTGCATCGGTAACACCTGTTAAACCAACTGCAAAGCAATTCTTTTCCGCAGCTTTTAAAGCTTTAATTTTTAAGTCTGCATCAGGATCGGGAATTAAATGGCGTACTAAACCCATAGCATTATCAATTAAAATACCTGTTGACTCCCCATTTTTAAGTAGGATTTCGCCACCATTTACATGGGTATTCGAATTAATTCCTGCTAGTTCAAGCGCTTTACTGTTTACCCAGGCTGCATGTCCGTCAATTCGAATTAGATAAACAGGCGTTTTAGGAAATAATTTATCCAATCTTTTTTTTGTCGGAAATTCCGCGATTGGCCAATCGTTTTGATCCCAACCACGACCAATAATCCAGGCATTTTGCTTTTCCTTTTGAAAAGCAGCCAATAGATCCAGAATTTGTTCTTCAGATTGAGTATCATAAAGCGGAGCTTCGGTCTGTATTCCTTTGCCATAACCAAAAAAATGAGCATGTGCATCAATAAAACCCGGGTAAACATATTTCCCATTTAAATCGATGATTTGTTTGGCATCATATTTAGCTAAAATTTCTTTATTTGTGCCAACGGCAATAATTTTACCTTGCTTAATTGCCAATGCTTCTGCTTTGCTAAAAGCATTATCAACAGTATAAATAGTGGCATTCTTTAAGATTAAATCCACTTCATCAGCCCTATTACAAGCGCTTGTAAAAAGCATTAGCAAAAGGGTAAAAAGGAGGCTAATTTTTTGCATAGTTTTTATTTTTAGGTGTGTTTTTCAATTTCAAGCATAGTTTCTTGTATAGTGTCGAAAGTACCAATAAATTCCGATTTCAAATAGAGTTTGAATTTTTTTTCATCGGTATCGAACGCTACTTTTATTTTATTCTGTTTGTTTGGCATTGGATTGATACCTTTTCTTATTAATGTTCTTTTTAACCACAAAGCTTCCAGCGAATCACCTTCGATATTGACAAGGTCTTTATTTTTCGTTTTTTGCACAAAATGAGCCGTTTTTAAATCAAAGACAATGGTTTCGTTCGAAAATGCTTTAGCGATAGCTCCGCTCAATACTAAATCTTCAGGAATCCCGGTTATGTATTGGTTCTTTTTTGGGAAAAGCCAAATTAAATCGGCCATTTTAAGCGCTAATTCCAAATCGTGGGTTGACAAAATTATTGCGACATTGTTTGTATGTGCAATCTTACGAAGCTCACTAAGTATAGCCATTTTAGACGGAAAATCGAGAAAGGCCGTAGGTTCATCCAATAGAATTAAAGATGTGTCTTGTGCTAATGCTTTGGCGATACTACTTTTTTGTTTTTCGCCGTCGCTAAGTTCAATAAGCTTTCGATCTGCTAAATCCTGCAGGCCAATCGCGCGAAGCGCCTGATCGACTACTTCTTGGTCTTTTTCAGTTAATTTTCCCCAAAAATTAGTGTAGGGAAATCGGCCCATCGCAACCAGTTCGCTTACTTTCAGATTAGGAACCTGAATACTTTCAGTTAAAACAATACTTAACTTTTGAGCCAATTGTTCATTCGAATAATCGCTTATTGAATTATGCGCAATAATGACTTGTCCTTCCAAAATCTGAAGCTGCTTGCTAAGCGTTTTTAATAGTGTCGATTTTCCAACGCCATTAGGTCCAATTAAGCAACAAAGCTCCCCTCTTTTAATCTGCAAATCAAGCTTTGATTGCA
>JAFGHU010000046.1 GCA_016929955.1 Bacteroidales bacterium
TAATTTTTTGATTTTTCTTGACATTTTTCATTTAGTACACTATATTTGCCAAATGGTTTAACTAAATGGTTAAAATAAATGGTTAATCGAATGACAGAAAAAAATACCGAAGAAAAAATAGTTCGAGCGGCAGAGAAAGTCTTTATAGAAAAAGGCTTGGCCGGAGCTCGTATGCAAGAAATTGCGGATGAAGCGGGCATCAATAAGGCCCTATTGCATTATTATTACCGGAGTAAAGAAAAACTCTTTGGTATCGTTTTTCAAACCGTATTTAAGGGCTTTGTGCCTAACCTGCTCAAGTTGTTTGAAGGCCCGGAAGATTTTTTTACGAAGATAGAGCGATTTGTGTTTGTCTATTTAAATCTGTTGGAGAAGAATCCCAATATCCCCGGTTTTATAATCCACGAAATCGGCAATAACCCCGAGCGGCTTGTTTCCATAATTCGGGCCATGGATATCAATTTACAGCCGGTTTTTGATATCATAGAGGACGAAATTGAGAAAAAAACAATTAAACAAATAGACCCTTCTGAACTGATAATAAATATTTTAGCGCTTAGTATTTTTCCCATAGTAGCCAAACCCCTGGTGCAAACCATTGTTTTTAAAGGATCAGAAAAAGATTATAAAGAGATGCTCGAAAAACGAAAAACAGCGATAGCTCGTTTTGTTATTTCGGCAATTAAAATTACGGATTAAGGATTATCAAAATGATACAAAAAAAGAAAATACTTACTTTGCTCTTTGTTTTATCCTTGGCATTTTCTTATGCACAGCAAAACAGAGCCATTCGCTTGCAAGAATGTCTGGATCAGACTGTACTAGCACATCCCCTTTACGAACAATATCAATTGCACCAACAATTAACGGATTTGAAAGTGGAAAATCTGAAAAGCGATTTGAAGCCTCAAATTGCCTTAAACGGGAAAGCGAGTTGGCAAGATAAAGTGATAGAATTACCTGTTGCTATTCCCGGAATTACTATTCCCGGTGTGAGTAAAGATCAATACCGATTAAGTTTAGACCTAAATCAGGCTTTGTATCGGGGCGGTATGAATACGTTTCAGAATAAAATGGAGGCAACCAACCTCACATTGATGGAATTGGCAACCGACAAAGAGATTTATGCGGCTAAATCGCAAACAAAAACCTTGTTTTTTCAAATTATTCTTAGTGATAAACAAAAGCAGATTTTGCAATCGTATCAAACCATCCTGGATCAAAAGATTGAGGAATCCCGCGTTTTAGTAAGAGAAGGCCTTGCTTTGGAATCTATGCTCGATGTCTTAAAATTAGAGCGCTTAAAAACAAAGCAAGAGCTTGACCAATTGGATCTTACGCAAAAAGCATTGATCAAGAATCTTAATGAATTCACCCAATTAAACCTGGATGAGCATTGCTCATTTATCCTTCCTGAAATCGATGCATTGCCGGAGGAAACCTTGAACAATCGGTTTGAATATCGGCTTATGCAAGTTCAGCAAAAACAAGTGGAGACAGCAAAACATCTTTTAAATGCAAAAACAAAACCGATGCTCTTTGCCTTTGCTACGGCAGGATTTGGAAGGCCGGGCTTTAATTTGCTATCGAATGATTTTGACGATTTTTATATGCTGGGGATTAATTTATCCTGGAAAGTGTGGGATTGGAAAAAGAATAAAAACGAGCTAAAATTGTTGGATATTGATAAAGACCTTATTGAAACACAAAAAGAATCTTTCAATTTGAATATTCAATTGGGATTAAACCAGCTGCAAGCAGATATTGATAATCAGATTTCCTTGCTGAATAACGATCCGGAGATTATTCGTTTACATCAAAATATTGTAAATACAGCCGAAGCCCAATTTAAGAACGGAACACTTAGTACAACAGATTATGTCGTAGAACTGCAAAAGCTGAATCAAGCGAAGTTAAATTACGAAATGCATAGAATTGCATTGGTTAACAGTAAATTAGCATATATAGAATTAGTAGGAAAATTATAAAGAAATAGGATATGAAGAAGATAATACACGCCGGTTTTATTTTTGCTTTGCTTGGCTTTTTAGCGGCTTGCTCGAACAATGATAAGCTATCTGATGCTTACGGTAATTTTGAAGTGCAAAAAACGTTGGTTTCTGCAGAAGGCAATGGAAAACTGATGGTTTTTACTTTAGATGAAGGACAAATGATTAAAGAAGGTCAGGTTGTTGGACAGATAGATACGCAAGCCTTGTATTTGCAAAAGCAGCAATTGTTCGCACAAAAGCAGGCCACTTTATCAGGTTTGAATGATATAAGTGCGCAGATGGATGTTATCGATCAACAGCAAGTCAATCTGCAAATCAATAGCGATCGTGTTCAGCGCTTGTTTAAAGCCAGGGCCGCAACGCAAAAACAAGTGGATGATTTGCAGGCGCAAGCCGATTTATTAAGCAAACAAAAGCAAGCCATCCAAACACAAAAAATCCGCTTGTATGATCAGGTAAAAGTGTTCGATCGTCAAGTTGATTTGCTCGATTTATCCATTCAGAAATGCAGCATTTCCAGTCCTTTGACAGGCCGAGTGCTTAATGTGCTTTCGCGCGAAGGCGAATTCGTTGCTATTGGAAAACCTCTTTATTCGATAGCCAACCTAAGCTTACTCGATTTAAAAGTTTATGTATCAGGTACGCAATTGCCTTATGTTAATATTGGCGATGAGGTGAAAGTATATATCGATAAAAACAAGGAAGAGAATCAGCAATTAAACGGAAAAGTGACATGGATATCCGAAACCGCTGAATTTACTCCCAAGACCATTCAAACAAAAGAAGAACGTGTAAATTTAGTTTATGCGGTTAAAATTCAGGTGGTTAACGATGGTAGAATTAAAGTCGGAATGCCCGGAGAGGTTGTTTTCCCTTCGCTTCGCAAAGTCAATGAAGAAGAATAGACCATGATTCTGGCGGAAAATATATATAAATCATTTGGCGATATCCAGGCTTTAAAAAATGTCTCTGTAAACATTGCAGAAGGAGAGTTGTTCGGTTTTATTGGTCCCGATGGTGCCGGAAAAACAACCCTTTTTCGTATCCTTACCAGTTTGCTTTTGCCTACAAGTGGTAATGCACGTGTAAATGGCTTGGATGTTGTTAAGGATTATAAAAAACTCAGAACGCAATTGGGCTATATGCCCGGACGTTTTTCGCTTTATCAAGATTTGACCGTGGAAGAAAATCTTAATTTTTTTGCCGGAATATTCAATACCTCACTCAAAGAAAATTACGATCTCATCAAGCCGATTTATAAGCAGATAGAACCCTTTAAGAAAAGGCGTGCCGGAGCACTTTCGGGTGGTATGAAGCAAAAATTGGCACTTTCCTGCGCCCTGATCCACAAACCTATTGTATTATTTTTAGATGAACCCACTACCGGAGTCGATGCTGTTTCGCGAAAAGAATTTTGGGAAATGCTGCAATCGCTAAAAAAACAAGGGATTACTATAGTGGTTTCTACGCCCTATATGGATGAAGCCGCGCAATGCGATCGGATTGCACTTATACAAAAAGGAGAACTTTTGGATATTGATATTCCGGAAAACATCATTAAGCGTTTTACGCATTTTATCTATGGCATAAAAGCAAAGCGTATGTACGATTTAGTTAATTTATTGCGCCAGTATCCGGATTGTTTATCGGCCTACCTTTTTGGTGAGTATGTGCACTTTGTAAGTCATACAGAACCGGATATCGTAAAAATGAAAACCGAACTACTTGCCTCGGGTATGGAAAACCTCGAAATTATTCGCTTAGAAGCCAATATCGAGGATAGTTTTATGGATTTAATGACGAAGACAGAAATCGAAAAAATAAGCGAAAATGGCTGAATCTAAATCGAATAGCAAAGCGGTTATTGTAAAAAACCTTGTCAAGAAGTTTGGCGATTTTGTGGCAAACGATCACCTGTCTTTCGAAGTGGATAAAGGCGAGATATTCGGGTTTTTAGGAGCCAATGGAGCAGGAAAAACAACAGCGATAAAGATTTTATGCGGCCTTTCTCATCCCACTTCGGGCGAAGTGAGTGTTGCCGGTTATAATATTTACAAACAGCGCAATTTGATAAAGAAAAATATCGGTTATATGAGTCAGAAATTTTCGCTCTACGATGATTTAACGATTGCCGAAAATATTCGCTTTTATGGCGGAATTTACGGACTAGCAAGAAAAATGATCAAAGAAAAAACAGCGCTCTATATCCAAAAATTAGGCTTGCAAGCCTATGCAAAATCATTGGTACGTGAGCTTCCCTTGGGGTTCAAACAAAAGTTGGCTTTTTCGGTGGCTATTGTGCACGATCCTCCTATTGTTTTTTTAGATGAACCCACCGGTGGCGTCGATCCAATTACCCGACGCCAGTTTTGGGAGTTGATTTATAAAGAAGCCGCCGAAGGAAAAACCATATTTGTTACGACACATTATATGGATGAAGCTGAATATTGCGATCGTGTATCGATTATGGTTGATGGCAAAATAGAGGCCCTCGATCATCCCAATGCATTAAAAACTAAATATGGCGCAAAAAGTATGGAAGAAGTGTTTATACAACTAGCAAGAGGATAGTATGAGAAATTTTTTAATCAAAGAGTTTTTGCAAATTATTCGCGATAAACGATCCTTAGTTATTTTATTTGGGATTCCTATTGTACAGGTCTTGCTTTTTGGATTTGCTTTGAAAAATGAAATTCAGGATGTTCCGATTGCTATTTTAGACCATTCAAAAGATGTGTATAGCAGGCAGTTGATACAAAAAATTATTTCGTCCGACTATTTTGTATTGCAAGAGAATTTGAATAGCGAAAACGAAATAGAAGAAGCTTTCAGAAAAGGGAAAATAAAACAACTTATTGTTATCGAGCAAGATTTTGCACAACATCTCGAAAAAGACAATAAGGCAAATATACAGTTGATACTTGATGCGTCAAACCCGAATACAGCCAGTATGATTAACAGCTATACCCTGGCCATTCTTTACAGTTTTCAGAACGAAATTAATCAAAGCATTCGGGGAGTTCCTATTGTCATTACAGAAACCGAAATGCGTTTTAATCCTGAATTACGTAGTGTATTTATGTTTGTTCCCGGTGTTATAACAATTATTTTGATGCTGGTTTCGGCAATGATGACTTCAATTTCTATTGCGCGGGAAAAGGAGTTGGGAACCATGGAAGTTTTGCTCGTTTCGCCGGTTAAACCCATTCAAATTATCTTGGGTAAAGTGTTTCCCTATGTTTTGCTTTCGTTTACAAGTGCGCTTATTATTTTGGCGCTTGCGTTTACTACTTTTCATATGCCGATGATTGGAAATTTAGCCTTATTATTGGCAGAAAGTTTGCTTTTTATCGTAATGGCTTTGTCATTGGGCATTTTTATTTCAACCGTTGCCAATTCGCAACAAACAGCCATGTTATTATCGATGTTTGCGCTATTATTGCCTTCGGTATTGCTAACGGGCTTTATTTTTCCAATTAAAAATATGCCCGACATCCTTCAATATTTGAGTGCATTATTACCCCCAACCTGGTTTGTAGTGATTATTAAAAATATTATGATCAAAGGCAATGATTTGGCAAGTATCTGGAAGGAAACCCTGATAATACTTGGGTTTACCCTCTTTTTTATTCGTTTGAGTGTAAAGAAATTTAAAATCAGGTTGGAATAATTTAGAATTAACGATGCCCTTTGTGCCTTGGTGCCTCCGTGCTTTCTATTTTACCGCAAAGTCACCAAGTTTCAGAGAAAAAGTAGGCTAATAAAGAGGTATTCAAGTTTGAACTTTGCTTAAAAAAAATAGAATGAAAACAATACTCTATATCATACAAAAAGAGTTTCTGCAAATATTTAGAGACAAAATGATGTTGCCCATTATTTTTGTTATTCCTATTTTTCAGCTGCTTATTTTAGCAAACACAGCCACCTATGAAATTAAATACGTGAATATTGGCATAATTGATGCGGATCAAAGTGTGGCATCCAGAGCTTTGGTGCAGAAATTCGAGGCCTCTCCATTTTTTAGAATCAAAGCACGAAGCTTTTCTATGGATGAGCTCTCCAACGAAATGCAGCACTCTACTATTGAGCAAATCTTATCTATTCCATCAGCTTTTAACGAACAATTAGATAAGAATCAACCTGTTAAAATACAA
>JAFGHU010000047.1 GCA_016929955.1 Bacteroidales bacterium
CAAATTATGGCGATTAACCCTAATTTAAGCAGCCAATTATTTATTGATCAGGAAATTAAAATTCCGCGTACAGAAAATAGTAAAGGTTATATTGAGCATTTGGTTTCTGCCAGAAAAGAAAAATTAAAAGATATTGCCCTGGCCTATGATGTTCCGGTGAGCAATTTAATCGATCTTAATCCCGGGGCGCCATCCAAAATAAGAAGAGGAGAAACGGTTTATATTCCGGTTGATTTTATCGATAAGAAAGAAGATGATGAGGCAGATGATGTGGATTTGGAGATTCCGGTAGAAGATCGACCCATAGCTGTTACACCTGAATTCTTTACCGATAATAAGAATAAGGTTTTTAATGTGGCGCTTATGTTGCCGCTGTATTTAAGCGAGGTGGACAGCATGTTGCAGGTGGCTCCCACCGATTTATTGACTCACCGACAAGAACTAAATGCCTTTCGATTTATCGAATTTTATGAAGGCGCTCAGATTGCCGTCGATAGTTTAAGAAAAACAGGCATGAAATTGAATTTTCATGTGTATGATGTAACGGATAATGAAGCTGAAACGGCCATGCTTTTGCAAGATAGAGCTTTGAAAAAAATGGACTTAATCATTAGTTTGTTGTATAGTAAAAGCTTTGCTCTGGTTTCAAATTTTAGTCGCTCAAATCGTATTCCGCTGGTCAATGTGCTTTCTAAACGCGGACAAATTGTGTATGAAAATCCTTATGTCGTTAAAATGAGTCCCAAACCTGACGGCATGTACCAAAGAGTGGCCGATTTTGTGGGCGAAAATTTCGCTAATTACAATACCATTCTCGTGCGGAATAATCCCTATCAATTATCAAATGAGTTTAATTTGCTTTCCGGATTGTTACGGGAGGAAATAAATCCAAAAGCGCCCCTTTCGAATTATGAGGTTTTACAAAAGATTGATACCTTTATGCAAGGGCGGCAAAATACATTTCTCGATACTTTAAATCAGGAACTTGTTAAAAACGATTATACGCTTCGATTGAATGATATAATTGAACGACCCTACGATACCTCATGGGTAAATAATAATCTTAAAACCGTTATTTATTCTAGTGATAGTTTGGCCGGAATTATGCGAAAAGCATCTCTTTTTCGAGATAATTTAGTGGTTGCCCTGGGTGGTGATGAGGTATTTGCCATAGAGTTGCTAACGCGATTAAATTTTGTGCGCGATTCATTTAATTTTAAAGTGATCGGATTGCCCGACTGGCATAATTTCGATAAAGTGGATGTGAATTATTCGCAACCGGTTAGTCTGCGTGTTTTAAGCGCCGATTTTGTTGATTATCGCTCTCAAGCGACTCGAAAATTTATTGCCAAATTTAAGCAAGCCTATAATAAAGTTCCTGAAATTGAAACCTATGCGTTTTTAGGCTATGATGCCACGTATTATTTTCTTCATGCACTCTTACGCTATGGCGACGATATGCTAGAAAATCTGCCGAATTTCCAAATTCCGCTGCTTGAAAATCAACTAAAATTCGAAAAGCAAGGTCGTGGAGGCTATGAAAATATGTATTGGAATTTATACCGTCAAGAAAATTACCATTATATTTTAGAAAAATAAACTAGCTTTCAATTTCTTCCTCAATAAACTGAATACCAAAGCTTTGTAATTCTTCTAATACGGGCTCATAAATAGATGCATCAAGAGGCAATTTAACGCCAACATCTTTTATCTTTCCTGTTAAAATTAGCTTGCAGGCAATAGCAACAGGATATCCAACAGTTTTAGACATAGCCGTATGCGTTTGATCTGTTCCTTCTATGGCCATCGATGACAGGATAACTTTGTTTTGATTCTTTAGAGTGTATTCAAAACGATGTTGCATCACAATCATGTCTTTATCTTCTTTGTCGAGCACCCATTTTTTAAGTAAAATATGCTGCAAAATTTGAGCCGGAGTGGCGCGTTTTAATCCTATTTTTATGGGTTTGAATAAATCGAGCCAGCGAAGTTTATACATAATTTCGCTTTCCTCTTCAATTCCTAAATAGTTTGCCAACTTGGTTTCAACCGGAATTTTAGTTTCGTATTCCAAAAATGAATTTACAAATTCACGATAAGTCATGTTTTCCGAGTCTTCAATAATAAAGGAATCATCGGTCATCCCCAGCTGAACAAAAATATTCCAACTGCGCGAATATCCCGGACGGCGCATAGTGCCTCTAAACATGCTTGGAATATGGTCTAAACCGTAGATTTCGCGGTATTTTAAGCTGTCGCGATTGGGGTAAATTTCGAATTCGCCGTAATCTAAGACTTCCGTTCTAACGATACGTTTAAACAATTTATGGTAGGGAATGTATTTGTATTTTCCATTACGGATAAACTTTGAAACGCCTTGTCCTGCCAATACTACGTTTCTTGGGTTCCAAGTAAATTTATAATTCCACGGATTGTTATCGTATTTTGGAGCTACCAGTCCTCCGGTAGAAGATTGGAAACTTGTAATTTCTCCCCCTAAAGTTTTTATTCGGTCGATTACTTGCATTGCCGACATATGATCAATGCCCGGGTCAACGCCAATTTCGTTAAGAATAAGCACGTTTTTTGCTTTTGCTTCTTCGTTTAAAGCTTCAATTTGCGGCGAAACGTAAGAGGCCGTTACCATATTTTTTCCAAAATCAACACAGGCTCTGGCCACTTTAAAATGCAAGCTGGCAGGAAGCATAGAAACCACAATATCTGCTTTTTTAACTTCTTCACGGCATAGATTTTCATCGTTAACATCGAAGTAAAATGCTGCGCCTCTGGGGTGATTATTTATTTTTGCTTGTGCTGTTTCTACCGAAAGATCACCAAGACGAATATGCCAATCGTATTGCTCAGAATGATCGAGCAAATATTTTATCAAACTGGAAGCTGATAATCCTGCGCCTAAAATTAAAATGTGTTGCATGCTATTTAAAATATGGGTTCATAAATCGCTTGTAAAAGTAGATAATCTTCTACACATAGAATCGATTTAGATGTAAAACTATTCAATTATTTGGTGTTCAGGAAATCGGCCATATAGGCAAAGTCGGGTGTAAAATTCCCATTATGTAAAATAAGCGCCCGCTTAAATTCAGCCGGCAGATTTAATTGCTCAAAAGTAGTATTATAATCGGCCTCGGCCAATTTTTTTACATAGTTAACAAGCACATTGCCAAAGGCTTCTGACGATTCTCTTGGTAATTCAGCGGGTAATATTTCAACGGCCATTATCAAAAGGCCTTCCCCTTCAAATCCCATTTTAGGTTTACGCGTTTTTGGATTATAAACATAAACGGGTTCTACAATAGTTGCTCCTATATGTGTGGCCTCAATAGATCCGTTGGGATCGCAAGTAACATCTCCAATAACTTTTAAGCGATGTTCCGTTTCGTATAGTTTTGTTAAGAAATCTTTTGTTACAATTCTTGGATAACGATCGTCCCAATACATGCAATTCATTAAAATACTGAGGTGAGGAATGTATTTTTCAAACTGATTTTTGTATTTTTCAGGATGCTGATAATAATCTTGGAGCTCAAAATCAATAGTTTCATCAATAGGAGTGGATATGTCGTGCTCTTTAAAAACAACCATATATACACGATCTAAAAGTAAGCTGTTTTCGCTCGATTTTTGAAGCAATTCAGCAGGACTAATTTGTTCATAAGGAAGTAAGTTAACAATTTCCTGAGCTCCTTTCGAAACGTTTCCGTAGCCTGTTATTCCTATTACCATTGGTCCGTTTTCTTTTGTCAGACCTTGGGTGCGAATCTCTTCTCCAATTTTTTTTATAAGCGCTTTTGCTTCGTCAAGTGAAGTGTATTTATGCGATTGTTGTAGGGTGTCAAAACAAGAAGAATGTCCTAAATTTTTTAAGCGTTGCCCGTAGGCCCAAAAAGAATTAATCATTCCGGCTAATCCTGCAAAATGTCCAAAAAAGATAAGTCTGCGGCCTTTTTCATCCGTTATTTTCTCGTATTCAAATAAATTGATTTTATGATCAATCATATTTTGAAGCAAAGGCATATTGTAGGCTTGTCCTTTAATGGTATGAGAAAAAAACACATAAGTTTTGTTCGCCTCAAAATAATCAATAGGCATTTCTTTAACGCCAAAAACAAGCGAAGCTTTAGAAATATCTTCTGTTATCTGAGCTCCGGCATCGCGGTATTCCTCGTCCGTAAAAACTCTTTTTTTAGAGGACTCGACTAAAACTTCCAGGCCTTGATCCGTGAGCATTTTTACGTGTTTGGGAGCAAGTGCTGCACGACGCTCCATTTTGTATTTATCTTCGTGACGAATAGCAATAGTTTTTCTCATACTTTTAAGGTTTTTGTTGAAGTGAAATACAGTATATTGTTCGCAAAAGTACAGAATAGCTAGCGTTAAAAAAAGAAAAGCCGGAGAAAAGAAAAGCCCGAAACTTTGGGTTTCGGGCTTTAAGATGGCGGTTTAATTTTTTAATATTTTCGAACCGATGAAGCGCCACTTATATTAACAATATCAATGCCCGGACTACCTTTGTATCGAACACTGGAAGCGCCTGAAGCTTCTATGGCAAATTTTTCGTTTACCCAAATCTTTGCTACAGCGGCTCCCGAGGCGTCGAGCTCGCAATCTTCAGTTTCTAATTCCAATGCTCTATAAACCGAAGCGCCTGAAGCTTCTATTTCAACAGAGCGTGCCTTGCCACTTAAGGTTACTTTTGAAGCACCGCTTAAATCAGCTTCCATGCTTTCTACATCTATTTTTAACTCAACATCCGAAGCGCCGCTGGCCTCAAACTCAAAATCTTCGCATTTTAATACATCTTCACTCGTAAGCGAGGCTGCTCCTGAAATATCGATATCATCAATCGATTTGTAA
>JAFGHU010000001.1 GCA_016929955.1 Bacteroidales bacterium
ATCTTCGGCAATACCCTTCGTATGAAGAAGAATTCCTTCCATGGCCAACATGGAAAGTTTTTTAAACCGTTCTTCGCTTTTATTAAGATCTTTAATTAATTTATTTTTCTCAAGCGAAAAGCTAATCGACTTTTCAATTTGCTCTTCCAGTTCCTTAATTCTGTTAGTAAGGTATTCAATTTGCTTTTTAGTATTTGGATCGGTCATTGTGTTTGTCCTTTAATCAAAGTTTGTAAAAGAGCCTTGCAAAATAGTGCTTATATGCTGATTTTAGGTGGGATACACAGAGTAGCTCTAAAAACAAAAGCTTAGGAAGTTTAAAACATCTATTGTTCTATATATAAAGCTATCAAAAAAAATAAATATAAAATTAAGCATTAATTAATTATAAGATCAAAAATTTAACAAAAAAAAGCTTGTATAAATAAACGATTTAATTGTATATGCATTTAAAATTTAACAACTAATAGTCCTGAGTATTAAAAAATCGTTTACCTTTGTAGCATTATTCGTGGAAAGATTTGATTTGCTTGCAACCACTCGAAAAAAATGCTAAAACAAAGTATTATTCTGCTGTTCTAGCCAATCAAATCCATTTATTTTACTTAAAAAACAAGCAGATGAGCTATTTATTTACATCAGAGTCTGTTTCTGAAGGACATCCTGATAAAGTATCCGATCAAATTTCAGACGCATTACTTGATAATTTTTTAGCTTTCGATCGCGATTCAAAAGTCGCCATTGAAACATTAGTAACTACGGGTCAGGTGGTTTTGGCCGGTGAGGTAAAATCGAACACCTATGTCGATGTTCAACAAATTGCCCGTGAGGTAATTAACAAAATTGGCTATACGAAAAGTGAGTATATGTTCGATGGAAATTCGTGCGGAGTTTTGTCGGCCATTCACGAACAAAGTGCCGATATCAATCGCGGAGTGGATAAAGTGGTAAAAGAGGAGCAAGGTGCCGGTGACCAAGGCATGATGTTTGGCTATGCTTCGCGCGAAACAGAAAGCTATATGCCATTGTCTTTAGAGCTTTCGCATATCTTATTGTTGGAGTTGGCTGCTATTCGTCGCGAAGGCAAACAAATGACCTATTTGCGTCCCGATTCAAAATCGCAGGTCACTATCGAATATTCTGATGCGCATATTCCCCAACGTATTGATACGATTGTAGTTTCTACACAGCACGATGAATTTGATGCAGATGATGTGGCTATGGTAAATAAAATTAAGGACGATGTTATCACCATTTTGATTCCTCGTGTTATCAAGCGTTTACCAAAAAACCTACAGGCTTTATTTAATAAAGATATTATTTATCACGTTAATCCAACGGGAAAATTTGTAATCGGTGGGCCTCACGGCGACACTGGATTAACCGGACGTAAAATTATTGTGGATACTTACGGAGGAAAAGGAGCACATGGTGGAGGTGCATTCTCAGGAAAAGATCCATCAAAAGTGGATCGTTCTGCGGCTTATGCAGCGCGTCATATTGCTAAAAATATGGTTGCCGCCGGTATTGCCGATGAAATGTTGGTCCAATTATCTTATGCCATTGGCGTGGCAGAGCCTGTTGGTGTTTTTGTAAATACAAATGGAAAATCAAATGTAAGGCTAACGGATAGCGAAATTGCGAAAAAAGTAAAAAGCATTTTCGATTTACGTCCTGCTTTTATCGAAGAGCGTTTAAAATTGCGTAATCCAATTTATTTAGAAACAGCTGCTTATGGCCATATGGGAAGAGATCCTAAAACGGTGAAAAAAGTTTTTGAATCGCCTTATTCAGGAAAAGTTGAAATTGAAGTTGAACTCTTTACCTGGGAAAAGCTCGATTATATTGACAAGATTAAAGCTGCATTCGATGTGTAGATTAGCCTAAATAATGAAAGTCCAATTTTCCTTTGAAGATTGGGCTTTTTTTTATGCTTATGTTTACGTGATTGTGTAATTAGGTTCATTACACTTTTTAGGCAGACTCTTTAAAACAATACGGTCTGCGAACTTTTTTAATTTGTCTGCGACAAAGGTTTATGTCGAATCTAATCAGAGATTGAGCCAAGCAAAAGTTTAATAATTTGTTTTTTCCTATCTTCGTTAAAAAAACAAAATGATTCAATCCTATACACAACTTGCCCAATTGGAAGAACATTACGACGCCATAGTCATCGGTTCCGGAATGGGGGGACTTACCACCGCAGCTATCCTTGCAAAAGAAGGGCAAAAAGTTTTGGTGTTAGAGCGGCATTATATCGCTGGTGGTTTTACGCATGTTTTTAAGCGTAAAGGCTATGAATGGGATGCCGGCATCCATTATATTGGCGAAGTTCATAAAAAGAACAGTTTATTGCGCAAATTGTTCGATTATATTAGTAACGGAGAATTAAAATGGGCTGATATTGGAGAGGTTTATGACCGAATATTTATTGGCGATCAGCAATTTGATTTTGTAAAAGGAGTTAATAATTTCAAGAAGCAAATGATTTCCTGTTTTCCGGAGGAAGAAGGAGCTATAAATAAATATGTCGATTTGGTTTTCAAAGCTGTAGCGTCGAGCAAGAATTATTATATGAGTAAGGTTTTGCCTTCTTTCGTGGATGCACTTTTTGGAAAATGGATGAAAAAATCGTTTTATCATTTTTCTGACCGAACCACTGATGAAGTCCTACGCAGTTTAACCAAAAACGAAACGTTGATTAAAGTGCTTACCGGCCAATATGGCGATTACGGTTTGCCTCCGAAACAAAGTAGTTTTAGTATGCATGCTTCCGTGGCTAGGCATTATTTTGATGGCGGAAACTTTCCGATTGGTGGTTCGTCGCAAATTGTTAAAACCATAGCTCCTGTAATAGCCGCTTCGGGGGGCGCTATTCTGGTCAATGCAGAAGTAAAAGAAGTGCTTATTGAAAAGAATAGAGCTGTTGGCGTGCTGATGAACGATGGGAAAATAGTCCGCGCTAAAAAAGTGGTGAGTGATGCCGGAATTATGACGACCTACCTTAAATTATTGCCGGAAGCTACCGTAGAAAAACACAAGCTAAAGGCGCAATCGCAAAAGGTAAATCGCTCGGTTGCGCATACCAGTTTATGCATCGGTTTTAAGGCAACACCGCAAGAGCTGGATTTGCCTAAAACAAACTTTTGGATATATCCTGCTCAAGGCGATCACGATACCTGTGTCGATCGTTATTTAAACGATTTAAATCAGCCTTTTCCGGTGATCTATCTTTCTTTTCCATCAGCCAAAGATCCGGATTGGCTCAATCGTTATCCCGGTAAAAGCACCATAGATATCATTACCTTGATTCCATACGAAACCTTTGCGAAATGGGAAGATAAGCCCTGGGGAAAAAGAGGAAAAGATTACGAGGCACTTAAAGAAGAAATTGCGCAACGCCTGCTAAAAGAATTATACAAGCATTTGCCTCAGGTAGAAGGTAAGGTCGATTATTATGAGCTTTCTACACCGCTTTCGACCAAACATTTTGTGAATTACGAAAAAGGAGAAATTTACGGATTGGATCACAGTCCGGCCAGATTCAGACAATCTTTTTTAAAACCAAAAACGCCAATTAAAAACTTTTATTTAACCGGTCAGGATATTGTAACGGCCGGTATTGGCGGAGCGCTGGTTTCCGGGGCTTTAACAGGAATTGCTATGACCGGCAAAAATATATTGAAAAAACTATAGCATTTTTGCTTGTTTAATACATTCAAAACATTTGTCAATCAGGAGTTAAAAAAAGCCAAATTTTCAATGGAAAATTTGGCTTTTTTTATAGCTCATTTTGTCCTTTAATTTGTTCTTCCGGGATAAACTTTTAAAGCTTCTTTTAAAACGTTCACCGAGCTTTTAAGGTCTTCCACTTTAAGCACATAAGAAATCCGAACCTCATCTTTTCCTGAACCAGCAGTTGAATAAAATCCACTAGCAGGGGCCAGCATAACGGTTTGTTTTTCGAATTGAAAGTCTTCGAGCAACCACTGACAGAATTTATCCGAATCGTCGATGGGTAAACGCGCTACCACATAAAATGCTCCTTTTGGATTTGGACAAAAAGCACCGGAAATTTCGTTTATCATTTCTACAACCGTGTTTCTGCGCTCCAGGTATTCGTCTAAAACTTCTGTAAAATAGCTTTGTGGTGTTTCCAGTGCAGCCTCGCTAGCCACCTGGCCAAACGATGGTGGACTTAAACGGGCTTGTGCAAATTTCATCGCGGTAGCCATAACTTCCTTGTTTTTTGAAATCAAGCAGCCAATCCGGAAACCGCAAGCGCTGTAACGTTTAGAAACAGAGTCGATTAAAATGCTATGTTGTTCTAATCCTTTTAAATTCATTACCGAGTGATGTGTATTTCCGTCGTATACAAATTCGCGGTAAACTTCATCGGCAATTAAGTATAAATCGTGCTTTAATGCAATTTGACTCAGGATACTAAGTTCATCTTCGCTGTACAAATAACCTGTTGGATTATTTGGATTACAGACCATAATTGCACGGGTTTTTGGATTTACTGCTTTTTCGAATTCAGCAATAGGAGGCAGGGCAAAACTGCCTTCAATATCACTTTTTATCGGACGAACTGTAACGCCAGAGTTGATGGCAAACCCATTATAATTGGCATAAAAAGGTTCGGGAATAATAATTTCATCGCCCGGATCCATAATACTCTGAATAGCAAATAAGATGGCTTCTGAGGCTCCTGCAGTTACGATTATTTCTTCAGGATTAATGTGAATATTTTTCGTTTCGTAGTAGTTTGTTAATTTTTCGCGATAGCTGAGATTACCTGCGGAATGACTGTACTGGACTACTTTTTCTTTATAATTATGAATAGCATCTAAGGCCACTTCGGGAGTTTTAATATCGGGTTGACCGATATTTAAATGGTATACTTTTACTCCTCGTTTTTTTGCTGCTTCTGCATAAGGAACCAATTTTCTGATTGGTGATTCCGGCATATTTTTTCCTTTGGTCGAAATTGTTGGCATGTCTCTCGTTTTAATAAAAAATCCCGATGATTATTCATCGGGACAAAGGTCTTAATTTTTTCAATTGAAATAAAATATTCGCTTCAATATTCTCATTCTAAATAAGGAGATGAGAGGCTATTTTTTTGCCACCACCTCGCCTTGAATACGAACGACTACCATTGGCCTTTTTGCGTTCGAAAAAACACTTATAGTTTTGCTAAAGCGACCAAGTCTATTTGTGTCGTATTTTACTTTTATGGTATCTTGCTGCATGCTCATTAAGGGCTTGCGCGACCATTCGGGTATAGTGCAACCACAAGAAGAGCGCACCCGTGTAAATATTAGAGGTTCTTTTCCTGTATTTTTATAAATAAAATTATGCGTCCCATCGCTGCCTTGAGCAATTGTTCCATAATCAAATAATGTTTCTTCAAAAGAAATAACAGGTGCATCAGGGTTATCGGGGAGGAGAGGTTTTGGATTCTGAGCAAATACCAAAGAACCTGTTCCAATCATAAGAAAGAAAATAAAAAAAATCTTTTTCATACTATAACAGATTAATTAAGTGAATAATAATGTTTCACAAATATAAAGGCTTCTATCAAGAAATGCAAAAACAGCTTCTTATAAAAAGTTAAAAAGACTTACATGCGCTCCGGAACATCGATGCCCAAAAGTAACATGGCTTGTTTGATGGTGTTGGCTACAAAAGCGGAAAGACGAATTCTAAACTGTTTTTTGTTTTCGTCTTCTTCTTTTAAAATGGGGATATCCTGATAAAATTTATTGTACGATTTTACCAAATCGAAAACAAAATTCCCGATTAGTGCAGGACTGTATTGATCGCCGGCTTGTTTGATTATGGCCGGATAATTATACAATTGTTTGAGTACATTTTTTTCCTTTTCATCGAGTATTTCAGGATAGGTAAAGCTGCTGTTTTGTTCTCCGGCTTTTCGCAATATTGATTTTATGCGGGCGTAGGTATACTGTATAAAAGGGCCTGTATTGCCATTAAAATCAATCGATTCTGCAGGATTAAACATCATTTGTTTTTTAGGATCGACTTTTAGGATAAAGTACTTTAAGGCGCCCAAACTGACTATTCTATACAACTGATCGAGGTCTTCACTGGAAAAATCTGCCGTTTTTCCGAGTTCTTCGGTGGTTGCTTTGGCTGTGGCATACATTTCCTCCATAAGCTCATCAGCATCAACTACAGTTCCTTCTCTCGATTTCATTTTTCCTTCAGGAAGCTCAACCATGCCGTAGGAAAGATGTTCAATGCAGTTATACCAAGGTTTGCCGAGGTTTTTTAAAACGCGTTTTAAAACATCAAAATGATAGTTTTGTTCGTTTCCAACGACATAAATCATTTTATAGGGCTCAAAATCTTCGTAACGCAATTGAGCCGTCCCCAAGTCCTGCGTCATGTAGACCGAGGTACCATCAGCGCGCATAAGAAGTTTTTCGTCAAGTCCTTCCTTGCTTAAATCGCACCAGATAGAGCCATTTTCTTTTTTGAATAAAATGCCTTTGTCCAATCCGTCTAAAACCAAATCTTTTCCAAGCAAATAGGTTTCTGATTCGTAGTAGATTTTATCAAAATCGATGCCCATGCTTTTATAGGTTATATCAAAACCTTTATATACCCAGCCATTCATTTTTTCCCAAAGAGTGCGCGTTTCAGGGTCGTTTTCTTCCCATTTTAAAAGCATGTGTTGCGCTTCTTTTAATAGTGGAGCTTCTTTTTCCGCGACTTCTTTTTCAATGCCTTGACTAAGGAGTTTCGCCACTTCTTCTTTGTATTTTTGATCGAAAAGCACATAAAAATTACCCACTAATTTATCTCCTTTGGTATTTGAATTTTCGGGAGTTATGCCATTGCCCCATTTCTGCCAGGCCAACATCGATTTGCAAATATGAATACCGCGGTCGTTCACCAAGTTGACTTTCTTAACGTTTTTACCGTTGGCTTTTAATATTTCAGAAACCGAATAACCCAATAAATTATTACGGATATGTCCGAGATGCAATGGTTTGTTCGTGTTGGGTGATGAGTATTCAACTACTACTTTATCTTTAGGATCAATAACTGTTCTGCCAAAATGCGCATCGTTTTTATGCTCTTCTAAAAATTGGATATAAACAGCATCAGAAATCAGAAGATTTAAAAAGCCTTTTATCACTTCAAAACCAATGATAAAATGTTCATTATCTTTTAAATACGTACCTAGTTCTTGAGCTGTTTCTTCGGGTTTCTTTTTGGAAAATCCACCAAAACCAAAGACAACAAGGGTATAATCGCCGGTTTGGTCTTTACGCGTTTGCTGTAAGGGAATTTTATTGGCTTCTAAACGGGTTCCGTATAAATGCTCAATCGCATTTTGAGCGGCTTCTATAATTTTATTTTCGATATTCATGCTTTGCAATTTGGGCTGCAAAGATACACATTTGCTTTTTTTTTCAATGACTTAAATGTATGGAGTTTGACGATACCTGAAAAGGGAAAAAATCGACGGATTTTTTGAATAGGAAGACTTGAACCTTTATTGAATACTATTTTACTTGAAAAATAAACTGGCCGTTGAGCTTAATCATCAAAATCATCAAAACCATCAAAAGGAATATCATCATCAGGATCGTGGTCGTTTGGACCTATGCCCGGCGGATTAAAAAGTCCCCAGCGATCAATGACGTATTCCCATTGGTCGAAGCTTGCCACCCAGTCGATAAAAAGCAGTCGGTATTCCTCAACCAGATCTCGAATAATCTGAAAATATTCCGTGTTTTTAAAACCGAACTGCCTGAGCGAATGTTGATGTAATATCAGATCACGTGCTGATTTTCTGATAATTGTGGCTGCTTCCATTTTAATATCGTACAAAGAGCCACCTTCGGCTCCTGCAACTTTTACGGTCAATTGCATAGCATCTGACATCATCCAGCCTTTTATATCACTCAAGTATTCGTCGTCGTCAGGAATCAAATCGGTAATTTGATGCACCACATCAAAAATTTCTTTCCCTTTTTTATAAATGGGAAGATCTTGCGGATCACTTATTTTTTCGTTTTCGTCGTCTTCAAACATTTTTGATAAAATTTACTTTATTAGCTATGAGTACTATGGCTTTTGCTGGTTACTTTTCAAACCTAAATTTTTAATATCTGCTTCTATCTCTTTTAGGCTTTTTAATCTGCGCTTTTTTTAACTCTGTATGCAAAACTGCGTTCCTTGCTGGGATTTTACGCGATAACCAACAGAAATGATAACGTCTAAATTATAGTAATTTGTGTCGTACACTTTTCCGTCTGAGGCAGTTGTCCGGAATTTCCGGACAACTGAATCTTCATCTAGTTCTCCTTCTTTAAAAATATTACTAATATGTTCTGAGATTGTCCTTTTATTTTTATTAAAAAGCTGTCCCATTTGAGCTTGCATTAACCAAACAGTATCGTCTTCCAAATGAACATCAATTTTGATATTCCCCTCGTGGTTTTGATAGATTAAAATTTCACCTTTTTCCATAGACTCTAATCTTTAAATTTCAACCTTAAGTAATTCGTTAAAAGGATTGCCTTTTATGCCTAAAAGATGCGCAAATGCGGCTTCGGTAGAATAACCTTCAGATTTTAATTTTAGTATTTCTGTTTTAAATGCCAAGCCTTTTTCTTTTAATATTTTATATTCGATAAGCATATGCTTGTAAGCATTTTGTTGTGATGATGGAATAGATTGTCCAAAAATCTCGATATCAAATTTTTCGGTTTTAAACTTGGCAATGGTTGATGCAATCCCTTTATGGTTTTTATGGTTGATTTTAAATCCGGATTGCTTTTCGTAGAATTTAAAAAGCTGATTCGAGAATTCAGTATGCGATTTACAATAACAGATAATATCCAAATCGCTTTGCGGCAAATCAATTTCTATAGGTATGGTTCCTGCTAAAAGCGGATTGTATTTCTTGAGATTATCGAAAATATTTAATTTTTTTAATTCAATGTAAGCCTCTTGTTGTCTGTTATTTCCAGACTTTAAATAATCAATAGTTGTGAAATCTATCATTATTGAAATCCATTTTTAAGTGCGTGGCATCGATTTTTAAATGTATGCATAAATATACAAACATTCCTATATTCAGAAAGTTCTAAAGTCGAAATTAAGAGAAATTACCCAAAAAATTCAGCTTTAAAATTGAGAAGATATAATTTTTTTGTTGCTCTGGTAAGTGCGGTATAAAGCCAACGTCCATATTCGGTAGTAATCATTTCATTGGTAACATAGCCCTGCTCAACAAAAACAATATCCCATTGTCCGCCTTGCGTTTTATGACAAGTCATTGCATTGGCAAATTTTACTTGCAAAGCATTGAAATAAGGATTGGCCTTGGTTGCATTTACCTTAGCCGATCGCCCTTTTAAATGCGCATAATCTTTCATCACCTCGTTAAAAAGCTTGTTATTATCTTCGAAAGATAGGGCAGGGCCTTCGCTCATAATCGTATCCAAAATTAACACAACATCCAACTCCGGCTCCTCAGGATAATCGACCATGCGCACACTAACTTCAGCAAACTCAAAACCGTAAAACGAATGATAAGCGTTAAGATTTAGAATTTCAATGATATCGCCATTGGCAATAAAACCGGCTTTGCTTTCTTCGGATAACCAATGGTAATTGTTTTTAACTACCATCATTAAATCTCCGCTTTGAATTGTTCCTTCACGAAATAAAATTCGATTTCTAATTTCGCGGTTAAAAATATTAGCTCGCTTGTTGGAACGTGTAATGATCACCACATTTTCTTCTCCATGTTGGCTATATGCTTGATTTAATGCGTCTTCCAGGTCTTCTCCGTTTAGTGAGATAATATCATCAAAATGAGCCAATTGAAAAAATGGAGCGTTAAACGTATGGTTTCTCAGTTGGTTTCGAATTTGCGTGGCGTTTTCTAAAATCCCCGAATCGTGTTGCTGACGAACAACTTCAGTCAGTTCAATTTGATGTATTTTGAGATTGAAAAACTGCTTTAACTCTTCCAAATCCAAGGCGGGACTTAATTCTAGTCCAACCGGAGGCAATTGTGCCGTATCGCCAATTAACATCAAATAACAATGCTGTTCGTTATAAACAAATTCAATTAAGTCGGAGAGCATATCTTGATGGCCAAATAATTGTCCGGCAGCACCACTTTGCATGCCTTGAACCATTGAAGCTTCGTCGACAATGAAGAGGGTGTTTCGGTGTTTGTTTTCTTTTCGTCGGCTTATGAGTTGCCCCGACTTGTTCATCTGATTAAAATAAATCTTTTTATGTATGGTAAAAGCCTGACTCCCTGAATATTGCTGTAAAACCTTGGCGGCTCTGCCGGTAGGTGCCAGAAGAACGGTTCTCATTTTCATTGTTGGCAAACTTTTTACCAAACTTTGTACAAAGGAAGTTTTACCCGTCCCTGCATATCCTTTCAAAACAAAAGCCTTGTTTTTTTCTTCATCGTTCAGAAACTGACCAAATGTTTTGATTAATTGCTCCTGACCTTCGGTGGGTTGATGAGGAAAATATTTAGTAAGAATACGATTAACCAGAGCTAAATTCATAAGCGGTTTTAAAAGGGATATCCGATTCCGAAATTCCAAAAGATATCTGAAAAACGGGTTTGATCAATTACAATTCGACTGCCTGCGGGTTTGGCCGGATCGCGAACTTTGATTGCGGCATCCAATCGAACAATAAAAAATTCAAAATCAAATCGGAAACCTAAACCTCCATCTACAGCTAATTGATTGGCAAAAGTGCTTAAATTAAAATGACCCTCGGGAAATAATTCGTTTTCGTGCAATAACCAAACATTACCGGCATCTAAAAACAAAGCCCCATTTAAATACCAAACAATTGGAAAGCGATATTCGACAGAGGCTTCCAATTTGATATCGCCCATTTTATCAAACTCGTTGAGTGTTGATTCTGTAAAACCTCCCGGACCTAAAGTTCTGTAAGCCCATCCTCGCATACCATTGGCTCCACCACCGTAAAATCCTTTTTCAAAAGGAAGTGCGGCCGAGTTGCCATAAGGAATGCCCATTCCAAGTATTGCGCGGTAAATGAATCCTTGCCTATTGCGCCATGCATAAAATTGACGATAATCGATTTCTGCGCGCACATACTGCGCAAAGTGAATACCGAAAAGCGTATAATAGCCCTCAGCTGTGATTGGTGTATTCGACAAGTCATTTACCAAAGCGGCCAAATTTCCTGCCACTTCAAAGCGAAATAGCAGATATTTAAAATTTTCCCA
>JAFGHU010000048.1 GCA_016929955.1 Bacteroidales bacterium
AGTGCAGTGCCTGATATCAATCCGCCACCTCCAACAGGAGCTACTATATAATCCAAATGACTTATTTGCTCAAGTATTTCTTGCGTGGCGGTGCTGTTTCCTAGTATTACATCGATAGCATTATAGGGATGAAGAGGAGTACACCCATGCTTTTCGATGACTTTTTTTAGCGTGTTTTCTCTTGCCTCTAAAGTTGGTTCGCATTCAATAATTGTGGCGCCGTATGATGCAACAGCATCTTTTTTTACTTGTGGCGCATTTGAAGGCATTACGGCCCAGGCAGGTATTCCTAATAGTTTGGCACTAAGAGCCATAGCCTGAGCAAAATTACCGGATGAATGTGTGGCAATTCCTTTTTTTTGTTCTTCGTTCGAAAGTTGCAGAGCAGCATGCATAGCGCCACGCATCTTAAAAGCGCCCATCTTTTGCAAGTTTTCGGCTTTGAAAAAGAGCTCACAACCCGCCATTTCGTTAAGTGCAGTTGACTGAAAAACGGGTGTTTGATGTATATACTTGTTGAGTCGTTTTCGGGTTTCCAGCAATTCAGTTTTAGATGGTGTTTTGATCATTGTATGTTGTGTTTTAAAAAATATAGTCCTGTATTTAAGTCTCTATCCAAATTTTGAAAAGGAGCAATTAATCCTTGAATTGCAATATAAATTCCAGTCGATAGCGTTTGCACGCCGGCAAGGGCCATCCCAAATTGGAGCTCGGCATCAGAATTGGTAAATCGCTCCGGCCGCATAGCACCGGTAATAACAATCGTTTTGTCTTTTATAACCTGCAGTACCTGCGCCGTTTCCAGCATTGTATCCGTTCCGTGAGTGATAATAATTTTATCGTTAGATGCTTGCTGACAAGCTTTAAGGAGTTGATTACGATCGTTGTTGCTTAATTCGGTGCTGTCTTTTTTTAATAGGGGTATAAATTCCCATTCAAGCGTTTTTGGCAGTTTTTTGATAATCCTTGTAAAAGCGGGTTCTCCAATTTCAAAAGCCCAACCGTTTATCGATTTTGGGTAGTCTTTATCAATTGTACCTCCCGTTTGAATTAATGTAATTTTCATTGGCGTCTACTATTTTACAAAACTAATCAATTCTATAAATTAGATGATTTGATATGGTGATTAATCTTGTTAACTAACTTGCCTATTTTATTCTGAACAACAATCGTTTGCATTTAATTTTAAATTTATTTATGATTTGAAATTAATCTCAGACTTAATAAATATCAATATCTTTGTACTTAATTAAGAGTCTATTTTTTAAGTATTATTCGATAGAAGAATTTATTAATGAGTTACATTCAGTTTGATAAAAAACATTTGACCAATTTAAGTTTTGCACTGCAGAAAGAGTTTGTTAGAACCAATCGGAGTGGCTCCTATGCAAGCAGTACTGTAATTGGTTGTAATACAAGAAAGTATCACGGACTTCTTGTCGTGCCTCAACCCAATTTTGGAGGAATAAACCATGTCTTGCTATCCTCATTAGATTTAACGGTAATACAGCATGATGCGTCTTTTAATTTGGCAATTCACAAATATAAAGGAGGTGAATACAACCCGAAAGGACATAAATATATGCGTGAATATATTACTGATCCGATACCCAAAATTACTTATCGTGTGGGTGGTGTGGTGCTTTCTGTTGAAAGTATATTTAGTGAAAAAAAAGCAAGTATGTTTCTGAAATATACACTCATAGAAGCAAATTCGAAAACTATATTTAGAATAAAACCTTTGTTGGCTTTCAGAAATATACACGATTTAACCAAAGCCAACACAGAAGCCATAACTACTTACGAACCCATACAGAATGGAATAAAAATGCAAATGTATCCCGGATTTACACCCCTTTATTTGCAATTTTCCAAAGCAGTTGATTATGTGCATCACCCGGATTGGTACCTCGATTTTGAATACATGAAAGAAATCAAAAGGGGATATGCGGGTCACGAAGATTTATTAGCACCGGGCGATTTTGAATTTGTCATTAAAAAAGGAGAAAGTGTTATTGTTCAGGCAAGCATAGAAGAAGGAAGTCCTTCTGCTTTTTCGCGACAGTTTAATTTACAGCTCAAAAAGCGTGTTGCACGAGATAGTTTTAAAAACAATCTGATAAATGCAGCGCAACAATTTATTATCAAAGAAAATAAAAACACCGAAATAGCAGCTGGTTTGCCCTGGTATGGAAGCTGGGGACGAGATACTTTTATAGCGCTGCCCGGCTTAACTTTGGCACTTGGTGATAGAAAAAAGTTTCTGGATATCACTGATACTTGGGTTGCCAAAATAAAAAATGGCTTTTTTCCGAATAAAAGCAAGGACTCGAAGACGGATTTTTATTCTGCCGATACTTCCTTATGGTTTTTTTGGGCATTGCAAAAATTTATTTTTTATACAAGCGATGCCGAAAGCGTTTGGAAAAAATATGCATCAACAATGTTGTCTGTATTGCAAGCCTACAAACAAGGAAATCCGGAAATTGGGATTCATTTAGATAATGACGGTTTAATCTATGCGGCAAAAGAAAATATCCCTTTAACATGGATGGATGCAGTTTTGTTTGGTAAAGCTGTAACACCAAGATATGGTTATGCTGTAGAAATCAATGCTTTATGGTATAATGCAATCGCTTTTTATCATGATTTAGAAGCGCAGTTTTCGACCCAAAAGAAGAATATATCTTTTCCCATCGATTTGGATTTGATTGGGAAGCGCTTTTTAGAAAAATTTACGGATATCAAGCATAATTATCTGGCCGATTATACGAATGAATATGAGACTTCCTGGGATGTTCGTCCCAATATGCTAATCGCTGCATCGTTGCCATTTTCGCCACTCGTTAATGAAAAGAAAAAATTTATTCTTGATGTGGTAAAACAAGATTTACTTACACCAAGAGGGATAAGAAGTTTATCGCCCAAAAATCCAAAATACAAATCGAAGTATGAAGGAAATATCGAAATCCGCGATAATTCCTATCACAATGGTGCTGTATGGCCTTGGTTATTAAGTCCATATGCTGATGTTTTAACTTCTTTGTATGATAAAAGTGCTATGGCCGATTTGCAGATGATTGTAGATCGCTTTGAGGGTGTTATGGCCGAGCATGGGATAGGAAGTGTTTCAGAACTTTATAATGGAGATCCTCCTTTTGAAGGAAAAGGTGGTGTTTCGCAAGCCTGGAGTGTGGCGGCTTTGTTAAGCCTGATGCATATTCTTGAAAAAGATTCTAATAACCAAAAAAACAGCCAATTATGAAAGTATTAATGTTTGGCTGGGAATTTCCGCCTCATATTACCGGAGGATTAGGAACTGCATCATATGGTTTAACAAAAGGATTGTTAAAGCATGGAGTAGAGATGATTTTTGTTGTTCCAAAAGCGTATGGTGATGAAGATCAAAGAGCGGCTCGCATTGTAAATGCAAGCGATATACCGGTAAATTATAAGCAAAAGCACATTCAGCAGTTTTGGGAAAAATTAACCTATCTCGAAATCGGATCTAATATCAGACCTTATATCGATCCTGAAGATTTTGCTAAAATACACGATGACGTTAAGCATTCAATTCGAGAAAAAGAGCATCTTATCCTCGGCGAAAAATATTCTTTTTCAGGAAAATATGGTAAGAATCTGATGGAGGAAGTAGCACGCTACGCTATGGTTGGAGCCAGCATAGCTGCCGAAAATGATTTTGATATTATTCATGCTCACGATTGGTTAACTTATATGGCCG
>JAFGHU010000049.1 GCA_016929955.1 Bacteroidales bacterium
GCTAAGCTCGAAGAAGTTCAAAGATTAATCCGAAAGAAGGATAACACGAGTGATGCAAAGGTATAAGATCATTTAATCACGAAGCAAAACACTTCGATTCTCGCCGCTAGAGTGATACGATGACTTTAAGTCATCATATCACTACCTGACAATAACCAAAAAAGTCCATTTATCGCCCCAGATTCCAAGAGCTTGTTTATCTTTGCTCAAAAACAACAAACCATGCTTTTTGAAGCCAGGAATATAGTAAAACGATATGCAGCGCATACTGCGCTAAACGGAGTTAGTATAAGCGTACCCGAACAATCCGTCTTTGGTTTGCTCGGCCCAAATGGTGCCGGTAAAACAACTTTAATCCGCATCATCAATCAAATCATTGGCCCCGATGAAGGCGAATTGTATTTTGAAGGCCAAAAACTTCAGGCAAGCGATATTTATCGCATCGGATATCTTCCCGAAGAACGTGGTTTGTACAAGAAAATGAAAGTCGGCGAACAAGCCATTTATTTAGCACAACTTAAGGGATTGAGCAAAGCAGATGCCAGGCGCGAATTAAAAAAATGGTTCGAAAAATTTGAGATCGAAAACTGGTGGAACAAGAAAGTAGAAGAGCTTTCGAAAGGCATGCAGCAAAAGATTCAGTTTATTGTTACGATTATACACAAACCCAAATTATTAATCTTCGACGAACCGTTTAGTGGCTTCGATCCTATCAATGTGCATTTACTTAAAAAGGAAATTCTAAGCCTCAGAGAACAAGGAGCCAGTATTATTTTTTCGACACATAATATGGCTTCTGTTGAAGAAATTTGCGATCATATTTGTTTAATCGATCAATCGAAAACCATTTTAGAAGGCGAAGTAAACAGCATAAAAAACAAATTCAAGAGCAATATATACGAAGTAGAATGGCAGGGCAAACCCGAAGTTTTGCAAAATACACTTCCCTCCTTTCTAAAAATACTTGGACAAACCCAATCGAATGGGTCGAACAAAACCAAATTTCAGATTGAAAAAGGCAGCAAACCCAACGATTTATTAAATTTCTTAGTCAAAGAAAACGAAGTTTTGGGTCTCAAAGAAATTCTGCCAAGTATGGATGAAATTTTTATACAAAGTGTAAACGACTCTTCAAAACAAAAACGATAATGAGTAAAATCAGCCTGATTATACAACGCGAATATTTAACCCGTGTAAAAAAACGTTCTTTTATTGTGCTCACCTTTTTAGGGCCGCTTTTAATGGCTTCTATATGGATAATTCCCATTTACCTTTCGAGCGTATCACAAGAGAAAAAGGTTATCAGTGTTTTGGACGAAACCGGTGTTTTCTTTGATAAATTTAGCGGTGATGAAAATTTACAATTTGTACAAGCCTATCCCCAGCTGAAAGTAGCCAAGGAAAACCTTAAAAAGCTCGACTATTATGCCTTGCTTTATATTCCAAAGCCGGATGTTCACGTTCCGAATACAGCCATTATTTACAGTAAAAATCAAGCCAGCTTGGATGTTAAAAATTACATCGAAGGCGTAATGAAAAAGCAAATTGAGTCTCAAAAACTGGCCTTGTATGGCATAGATCCCGAAACTCTTTTAGCTATCAAAACCAATGTTTTTATCAGTTCCATAAAAGTGGATGATAGCGGAAATGAAGAAAAAAGCTCCACTGAAATCAGTATGGCCGTGGGCATGTTTAGTTCTATATTGATCTACTTTTTTATCTTTCTTTTTGGTGCGCAGGTGATGCGTGGTGTGATTGAAGAAAAAACAAGTCGTATAATTGAAGTCGTAATTTCCAGCGTAAAACCCTTTCAGTTAATGATGGGTAAAATAATTGGCATCGCTTTGGTTGGTTTTACGCAGTTTATGCTCTGGGTTATTTTAACATCCACACTCATATTGGGATTTCAATTTGTTTATCAAGACGAGTTAAAAGCCTTTCAAAAAGGACAAATTATGGAAAGCAGTCAGGGTTTATTTCCCGACAGCCCAATTGAAACCACAAGCACTGCCCTTACAAAAACTACGAACAACCAACAACCTGACCATGAAATTGGTTTCTTTATTGAAGCTTTGTTGGCTATCGATTATCCGGTAATTCTGGGCGCTTTTCTCTTTTATTTTTTAGGCGGATATCTATTGTACGCAGCTTTATTTGCAGCTGTTGGGTCGGCAGTTGACAGCGAAGCGGATACCCATCAATTTATGATGCCAATTACGATTCCTTTGATATTGAGTATTGTGATGGCACAATTCATTATTACTGATCCACAAGGACCTGTAGCATTTTGGATGTCGATATTTCCACTTACATCACCCATAATTATGATGATACGTATTCCATTTGGAGTTCCTTATTGGCAATTGTTAACTTCGGGCATCTTACTCATTATCGGATTTATTCTAACGACCTGGTTAGCGGGCAGAATATACCGAACCGGAATCCTGATGTATGGAAAGAAAGTAAACTATAAAGAGCTATGGAAATGGCTCTTTTACAAAGGATAATAAAGCGCTTCACAAAGCAATTAATGGCTTTAACCCTCTATCCAAATCTTTTGGCAATTTGTTACAAAAGATTGAAATATTATCCTATTTTTGCGAATTGAAAATTTTTTTAAAAAATAAATAATAAAAACACATGCAGAACAAAGGTGCCATTAGATTTTTTGCCATTGCCTTTGCTATCGTTTGCGTTTTTCAACTTAGCTATACTTATTTTGCCAAAAGTGTTGAAAAAGACGCCTACGAATATGCAAATTCAACTCAGGTTGAAGCGCTTGCAAAAACAATTGCAAAAGGAGACAACCTTTTAGAAGGTAAAGTCTATGATTCTATTTCAGAACTGAAAGAAAAATTTTATTTAGATTCTATTCAAAATGAAGTAGTTTACAACATAGGGATTAGACAATATACGTATAAGGAAGTTAAAGAAAGAGAAATCAATCTTGGTCTTGACCTTAAAGGTGGGATGAACGTAACGCTTGAGATTTCGGTTCCCGATATCATCAAAGCGCTTTCCGGATATAGCAAGAATGAAACCTTTAATAAAGCCATTCAAATAGCTATTGAAAAGCAGAAAAGTACCGACCTTGCTTTTATCGATTTATTTAAAGAATCAATCAACGAAGTTGATCCTAATTTCAGTCTTGCTAGTGTTTTCAGTACCATCGAATTAAAAGATAAGGTCAATTATAACTCTACCAACGACGAAATTATTACGGTATTAAATAAAGAAATCGATGGAGCTATCGATCGTACTTTCAATATTTTAAATACACGTATCAACCGATTTGGTGTTGCTCAGCCTAATATTCAGCAGCTACAAACCAAAGGCCGTATTTTGGTTGAACTTCCCGGTATTAAAGATCCTGATCGTGTTCGAAAACTTTTACAAGGAACAGCCAAATTGGAATTTTGGGAAACCTATACTTTTCCTGAAGTTATTGATTATTTTACCGAAGCCAATACTAAACTTGCTGAGCTTAATAAGGTAAATAAAATCATTAAAGAAAACGAAAAAACAGCTGAACCAGTTGCTGTTACCGAAACGGCTGATACTACAGAATCGAGCTTAATTAAAGCTGTTGAAGAAGACCCAGCCGCCGATCAAAATGCGAATTACGAAAAATATTTAGAAGCAAATCCACTTTGGGCTGTTTTACAACCTTCTTTGGTACAGGATGCATCAGGACAAACATTTCCTGCAAAAAATGCCCGCGTTGGTTTTGCATCTGTTAAGGATACTGCTCGTGTAAATGCAATGCTAAAACAAGTTAAAACTGTATTTCCTAGCAATTTACGCTTGTTCTGGACAATCAATCCGGTTGAAAAAGGATCGGACGTTCACGAATTGGTTGCGATTAAAGTAAGCTCACGCGATGGGCAACCAGCCTTAGGTGGTGATGTGATTGTAGATGCCTCTCAAGAATACAGTCCAACCGGACAAGTTGAAGTATCGATGTCGATGAACAGCGAAGGCGCTCAAGCATGGAAACGCTTAACCGGTGACAATGTCGGCCGCCAAATTGCCATTGTTTTAGATAATTACGTTTATTCTTATCCTAACGTATCCAATGAAATCGCAGGTGGACGTTCATCCATTTCAGGTGGTGGTATGACAGTTGAAGAAGCTATGGATATTGCCAATATTCTTAAAGCAGGTAAATTACCTGCTCCTGCGCGTATCGTTCAGGAAGAAGTAGTTGGACCAAGTCTTGGACAAGAAGCCATTACATCGGGCCTTTGGTCCTTTGTTATCGCTTTTATAGCTGTTCTTGTCTTTATGATTTTGTATTATAACAGAGCAGGTTGGGTAGCCGATCTTGCCTTAATGACAAATATCCTATTCATCTTTGGTGTTTTAGCCTCTTTAGGAGCTGTACTTACATTACCCGGTATTGCCGGTATTGTTTTAACGCTGGGAATGGCAGTAGATGCCAACGTAATTATTTTCGAACGGATTAAAGAAGAAGTTCGTTTAGGAAAAGGAATACGCTTAGCCATTAGCGATGGATATAAAAACGCCTATTCAGCAATTATTGATGGAAACGTTACCACACTCTTAACAGCTATTGTACTTAATGTTTTTGGTAGCGGTCCTATTCAAGGATTTGCAACTACATTAATCATCGGTATTTTTGCTTCCTTATTCTCAGCAATTCTTATCTCCAGATTGATTTTTGCTAAATTATTAGATGAAAATAAATTAGTGAAATTTAGTAATAAGAAAACAGAAAACTTCCTGGCCAATGCCAATTTCGATTTTATTGGAAAACGTAAGATTGCTTATGTTATCTCCGGTATTGTTTTAGTTCTGGGTATTGGTTCATTAGCAACAAAAGGATTGAGTTTTGGTGTAGATTTCTCGGGAGGTCGATCTTATATCATCCGTTTCGACGAATCTGTAAATACAACTGAAGTTCGCGATGTATTGGCCGATGCTTTTGGAACAGCTCCGGAAGTAAAAACTTTTGGCCCTGATCGTCAGGTAAAAGTAACTACACAGTATATGATTGACGATGATGCTGACAATGTTGATGAAATCATTCAGGAAAAATTATTTACCGCATTAAAACCTTTCTATACGCACGATTTAACTTATGCTCAATTCTCAGGAGACACCGGAGATACAGAGCAGATGGTCGGAATTTTGAGCTTACAAAAAGTAGGCCCAACTATTGTAGATGAAATTATCCGTGGTGCTTTCTTTGCTATCTTTTTCGCACTAATTATCATCCTGGGTTATATTACCATTCGTTTTAAGAAATGGCAATATGGCGTGGGTGGTGTAGTTGCTTTATTCCACGATGCTTTAATTACTTTGGGTATTTTCTCGCTCGGATATGGAATCTTACCATTTAGTATGGATATCGATCAGGCGTTTATTGCTGCTATTCTAACCATTATTGGTTATTCGATCAACGATACGGTAATTATTTTCGACCGTATTCGTGAAAACACAAACTTACACAAGAAAATTAGCTTAAAAGAGAATATGAACAATGCCTTAAACAGCACATTGCCTCGTACAATAAATACTTCAGGTACAACAATTTTGGTATTGCTTACCATATTTGTTTTTGGTGGTGAAATTATCAGAGGTTTTACATTTGCCTTATTGATTGGTATTGTTGTAGGTACTTATTCTTCTTTATTTACAGCTAGTCCAATCGCTTACGATTTTTTAGGAGGTTCAAAAGAAGAGAACCCACCGGTAAAATCAAGCAAAAAGAAATAAACTGAATTTAGTATGATATTGAAAGTCCCGTCATCCGTGTCGGGACTTTTTTTATTTTTGCACAAAATAATAGATCAATGATACCTTCCATGCTTCTTTTTCTGGATATAAGTGGTGGTGAGCTCGCAATTATCGTGCTTTTTATATTTATTGTATTGGGACCGGATAAATTGCCCGAAGTGGCTCGGAAATTTGGAAAAGCCATGCGTTTTGTGCGTAAAGCCACCGATGATATCAAAAGAGAAATCAATATTGATGAGGATTTAATTCAGAAGCCACGAAACTATACCTATACAAAGAAAAAAGCGACTTTAGATAGGGCAAGTGAAACTTCAATACCACCGGTACAGGAAGAAGAAACTAACCCTATAGAAGACAATAAAACGGAAAAATAAGTGTTTAAAAAGAAACTAAAAGCTATGCTCAAAAAGCACTTCCTTCTCCTCGGCTTATTTCTTTTATTGGCAAACCCGTTTATTAGTGCCCAAAACAGAAATATCAAATTGGCTGATCAGGCATTTTCGGAAGCACGCTATGCTATAGCAGTTCAAAAATATTTAAAAGGCAACAAAAAAGTCAAGAGCAGGAGTCTTGAAAAACAACGCATAAATATCCAGATAGCTAAATCGTATGGATTTATGAATGAGCTCAAGCGAGCAAAATCGTATTATTCGCGATTGATACGCAGCAATGCCCAAGAAAATAATCCGGAACTGCAACTCGAATATGCAAAGATACTGCTGGGATTGGAAGAATACGAAGAAGCCGGAAAACAATTCGAAGCTTATCACCAACTTGTCCCTGACGACCCTCAAGGAGAGATTGGTATTCGATCCCTAAAAATGATAGAAGATTGGACAAATAATCCGATCAATTACAGCATTGAGAATATCCGAAAGATAAATACACGCTACAGCGAATTTTCGCCTGCCTATTACGATCAGAATTACCAAAGCATAGTTTATACTACTACGCGCGAAGAAGCTTTAGGAAAAGCTAAAGACGGCTGGACCGGAATGGATTTCAGCGATTTGTTTTATAGTCGAATCGACAATAAAGGCGACTGGACAAACCCGGAGCCTATCGACGATTCTGAAACCATAAATACCTCAGCTAATGAGGGTCAGGCTACTTTAAACGACCGATTTAATACGATGTATTTTACGCGTTGCTTCCAATCAGAAACCACAGCTTCGGGTTGTGCCATTTTAGAGGTAAAAAAATCGGGACGACTATGGGGAAAACCAAGTATTGTGTTTTTAGGAGGTGATAGCACCAATTCTATTGGTCATCCCACGCTTTCCGCTGATGAAAGTACGCTTATCTTTTCTGCCGATTTCAAAAATGGAAATGGAAAACACGACCTGTATATTGCGCATCGTAAGAAAAAAGGCGACAATTTTACGCTTCCTCGAAATTTGGGCACCGTAATCAATAGTTCGGGCGACGAGCTATTTCCTTTTCTTAGAAACGATACCTTACTTTATTTTGCATCGGATGGCCATATTGGCATGGGTGGCCTCGACTTGTATCGTGTTACAATTAAAGGAGATACTGCAGCTTCGGAAGTGATAAATATGGGAATTCCTATAAACACTTCCAGCGATGATTTCGGCATTGTTTTTCATCCCAAACAATTTGAAAGCGGCTTTTTCTCTTCCAACCGCTCCGGAGGCCGAGGCAACGAAGATATTTACGCTTTTAGTTTAGCACCTATCGAATACCGAATACAAGGAAACATTATTGATGATTACAGCTTACAACCCATCAAAGATTTAGAAGTGGTTTTAGCTACAAATTCAAAAATTATTGGCTCAAGTAAAACCAATACAAAAGGACAATTTAGTTTTCCATCATCTATCCTAAAGCAAGCGACAGACTACGAAATAACAATAGCTAAAGAAAACTATTTCACCCAAAAAATTAAGGAATCGACAAATGGAATAAAACATAGCAAAACTTTTGAAGAAAATATTCGATTAAAGCGCATACCCGAAAAACCCATTGTTCTTCCTGAGATTTTATTCGATTTAGCAAAATGGGATTTAAAACCACTTTACGAAGACTCACTGCGCGGCTTAATCGGCACTTTGGATGCCAACCCTGAACTTGTTATTGAATTGGCTGCGCATACCGATATGCAAGGAAATGCAGAGCAAAATGATATTTTAAGTCAGAAAAGAGCCGAATCCGTAGTAGATTATCTAATTGCAAGAGGTATTGATCCGGGACGACTGGTGGCTAAAGGCTATGGAGAGCGCGCACCCCGATTATTAGAAAAAACAATCGCGAAAAATGGTATCGCCTTTAACCAAGGTACGCTACTAAGCGAAGATTTCATAAACCAACTCCCTGAAAATAAGAAAAAGGTGGCCAACGAATTGAATCGTCGCATCGAATTTCTGGTTTTGAGAAGAAATTATAAAACAGTGGATTACAGCAAACAAGACACCACAAAAAGCATTGCATTGGTTGAGGCCGGCCTGGAAGATGCTATTCCTGTAGAACTGATTGATAGCGACTTATGGCAATTGCCTATCCAGATTAATAATTATCCTGAACAAGTTATATATACACCATTAACAAAGCTGAACACCTTTAGCGTTGCATTTGCTTTAAAACTTTTGCAAGACGGAATCATTTCAAAAGAAGACTTTGTTGGAGATGCAGAAACCTTAATCCAGGTTGGAACTATCGCACATAAAACACGGATTATTATTCCAGAACTTTCCATTGGAAACAAAAAAATTGAGGATGTAGAAGTTTGGGTTTGGCACGATTCGCTTTATCCTTTTATCCTAAACACCGAAACATTAAATCGTTTTGGAAAACCTGAATTCGATACCAAAACAAATAAAACATTGCAATTCAAATAAGCATGAATGATTCTTTAAAATACAACCAAAGAGGAGTTTCCGCATCTAAAGAAGATGTTCATGAAGCCATAAAAAACATAGATAAGGGGCTCTTTCCAAAAGCTTTTTGCAAAATCATTCCTGATCTTTTGGGCAATGATAAAGACTATTGCACGCTTATGCATGCCGATGGAGCCGGAACAAAATCATCACTTGCCTATATGTATTGGAAAGAAACTGGCGATTTATCTGTATGGAAAGGGATAGCACAGGATGCCATTATTATGAATCTGGACGATTTACTTTGCGTTGGCGCAACCGAAAATATCTTACTTTCATCTACTATCGGAAGAAATAAAAACCGCATTCCCGGCGAAGTGATTAAAGCAATTATTCAGGGCACTGAGGAAATTTTAGCGCAATTGCGCGATCTGGGAATCTCCATTTACTCAACCGGTGGCGAAACCGCCGATGTTGGGGATTTGGTGCAAACCATTATTGTAGATTCTACGGTAACCGCCCGTATGAGAAGAGATGAAGTGATTGATAACGCTAATATTCAAGCGGGAGATGTGATTGTAGGCTTGGCCAGTTTCGGTCAAGCGACTTACGAAACAGAATACAATGGTGGTATGGGAAGTAACGGACTGACCTCTGCACGTCATGATGTTTTCGCCCATTATTTGGCCAAAAAATATCCGGAAAGTTATGATCAACAGGTTCCTGATGCTTTAGTATATTCGGGTCAAATGAAATTGACTGACGCTACTGAGATTGAGGGAATTGATGCCGGAAAACTCGTCTTATCGCCTACGCGAACTTATGCACCGATTATAAAAACAATCCTCGATCAATATCGAAATCAAATTCACGGTATGGTGCATTGCAGTGGAGGCGCGCAAACAAAAGTGCTTCATTTTATTGATAATCTGCATATTATAAAAGATAATTTATTCGATGTTCCTCCTCTTTTTAAACTCATCCAAGAACAATCGGGCACAAATTGGAAAGAAATGTATAAAGTTTTTAATATGGGACATCGTATGGAAATTTATGTGCCGGAAAAAATTGCTGAGCGCTTGATTCAAATTTCACGTAATTTCAATGTCGATGCGCAGATTGTTGGCCGAGTCGAAAGTTCTTCGAACAAAAAACTAACAATAGAAAGCGCTTTGGGGAAATTTATCTATGATGAAGCTTAAATTATTTTCCTTAGTGTATTCTAAGATAATGTCAAGCTTTTAACGAACTAAATTTACAAAAGGTTCTTCGCGATTTACAACAGCGAATATACGATAAACA
>JAFGHU010000050.1 GCA_016929955.1 Bacteroidales bacterium
AAAGCTCGTAGGGCACTATTTATTTATGCGATTTATTTTTAAAGCTTTGCGTTCAATGCGTTTTCGCTTTTCGCTCTCTGAGATAAATTAGATGCACTTGCCCTAACTTATTTGTTTTTGAAGCCTATTCGAAAAAGAGAAATACCAAATCCTAAAATACAATATCTCATTCCATATAATCTTTGGATCCATATTTTTCCTAGTTTTGATTTTTTCATGATAATAAAACACAAAAATGAAACGACCAATCTTTTTACTGTTTTTCACCTGCTTTTCGCTTTTTCTTCTTTCTCAAACAATTCAACAAATCTTATATTCGAAAAAGTTGCAAAACAAGTTGATAAAGCCAAAGAAATTTATATCGATTTGCGTCAAAACTCTGAACTCTCCTTTATGAAATTTGAAACTTCCAAAAAAATGGCATTGGATACCGGCTGTTGCACTTATATTACAAAAACAGTTAATAAAAACAAATTAGCGGAATTACATGAACAGAATACTGGAATATAGAAATCATGACTCGAAGAATTAATTTTGGAGAAAATGGGAGCATCGTATTGTTGCTTTTTTTGGGTGTATTACTAGGAGCCCTTGATATATCTGTTGTTGGGCCGGCAATTCCGGCCATAGAAAATTCTATTCAGCTAAACGGACAAGATATCAGCCGGATTTTTACTGCCTATTTACTGTTTCATCTTTTTGGGATTCCACTTATGTCAAAATTGTCAGACATTCATGGACGAAAAATGGTTTATATCGCTTCGATTGCTATCTTCAGTATAGGCTCCTTATTGGTTGCAGCTTCAAATAACCTTACTCTGTTATTAGTTGGGCGTGCTATTCAAGGATTCGGCTCAAGCGGTATCTTTCCTGTGGCAGCTGCCACTATAGGTGATGTAATGCCCTTCGAAAAAAGAGGAAAAGCGCTGGGTTTGCTTGGCGGAGTTTATGGAATCGCATTTATTATTGGACCAATAATTGCCGGAACGGTTTTACACTTCTTTAGTTGGCAATTTCTTTTTCTTATAAACCTCCCAATATCGCTAGTATTGATTTATTACTCTTACAAGCTTTTACCCGGAAAACTTCCTGGCAAAAAAGCGGTAATAAACTGGAAATCATTATTTTTACTGATTGTTGGTTTAGGAAGTTTTTCGCTTGGTTTGAATAATTTTAATGTTGATCAGATTGGAATAAGCCTAATTTCAAAGTCTGTATTGCCCTTTCTATTGCTTGTAGTTATTTTTACCCCTTTGCTGATTATGAATGAGCGAAAACAAGAAAATGCATTTTTTAACCCTGATATTTTTAAATCAAAACAATTGCGATTAACTATTCTAATTGCATTTGGATTAGGAATTTTTCAGTCTAGCATTGTTTTCCTGCCTAAAATGGCTGTTCTTTTTTTTAATGTATTACCTTCAAAAGCTAGTTTTATGCTGCTGCCATTGGTTTTATCAACGGCAATTATACCGCCTATTAGTGGTCGTCTTCTTGATAGTATAGGTTCTCGTATTATTATATATACCGGACTAATTATTGCCCTTATTTCTCTTTTTCTTTTGAGCATCGTGACAAAAAACATCATTTTGTTTTATGCTGCAGAGGCAGGATTAGGTATTGGAATATCGATTCGAGCTTCTTTAAAATATATTTTGATAAATGAAATGAACTTAAAAGACCGTGCTATTTCGCTGGGTATGTTGTTGATATTTATTAATATAGGTCAGATCACAGGAGCGGCTTTGATAGGAAGTATCATTTCGGGGTCGATGGGCGAGGCCATTGGTTTTGGTCATGCTTTTCTTTTTTTAAGTATGATTACTGCAGGATTAGCACTTCTGGCATTTTTTTTAAAAAAAAGAAATATCGAATTAGTTAGAAATAAAAGTTGAACAATTTGTAAATTTGAGAAAATAATACAGTATGAATAAGTGTCGTAATTTTTTGTTTCTGATTTGTTTATTACTAATAGGCTTTATTTCTCGGGCTCAAACTACGCGTATAACTAATTTCGATGAACTGATGCAATCGCTCAATTCAGGAGAACAGGTTCGGGTGGTGATTCAATACGGACTATGTGAATGGGCTCCCAATCAGCAGAAACAATCACCTACTCCGGATGCAATTACCGGAATGAATATCGATGTATATGAATATTTTTCTCCCGGCCTTGTAAACAATAAAATGGCTTTTGTTGTTTTTTCGAATGCGAAGCTAATCCAAAACCCGATTGGGAAAGGATTTGTATATAACTATGGAAAATTAAGAATAAATGCCGACAATTCGGTTCAGATTAAAGCCCGGTATATCCATCCAAAAAATTTAAAAGTAGTTATGGATGAAACTTTTATCGGAGAAATTAATGACGGTACAAATAAAAAAGGCATAAACTTGTTTAAATAATTATGATTATGAAAAAGAACAACGCTCTCAATGAAAAACTAGTTGACTTGAAATCGTCGCTCCCTGCCATGATTCTTGCAGATCATTTTATAATGAGGCCGGATATGGCAGAAAGATATACGAAACATCAAAAAGATAATTTTCAGAAAGATGTAGCCTGGATACTCTCCTTTCTTTCCGAAGCGGTTTGGGCTAAACAACCTGTGCTTTTTGAAGAGTTTATTGCATGGTTAAAAACATTTCTTTCATCCGTTCGTGTTCCAATGAAAGATGTAGCTGAAAGTATCGAACTTATACAGAGAAGAATAAATGAAATTTGTACAGCCGAGGAAAACGATATTATTAACCCTATCCTTAGTAAAGCCATTCGCATAATTTTATCGGACGAGCAGATTGTTTCAATTCCGGCTATGGATAATCATTTATCGCCATTGGCACAAGAATATTTAGATAATCTATTGAAAGGAAATAGAAATTCGGCCTTGAATCTGGTTTTAGATAAAGTTAAAACGGGCAGCCATGTAAAAGAAATGTATTTGGAAATTTTTCAACCGGTGCAGTATGAAATTGGACGTTTATGGCAAACCAATAAGATTAGCGTTGCTCAGGAACATTATTGTACCGGAGCAACCCAATTGGTGATGTCGCAATTGTATCCCTATCTATTTACGGGAGTAAGGAAAGAACGCAAAATGGTTACCACCTGCGTATCGGGCGAATTGCACGAAATGGGTGCGCGAATGGTAACGGATTTCTTTGAGATGCAAGGTTGGGACACCTATTATTTGGGAGCGAATATGCCAATAGAAGGTGTAATAAATTTTCTGAGTGAAACAAAACCGGAGTGTTTGGCAATTTCTGCCACCATGACTTTTCATGTTAGTGCAGTTGAAGAAATGATAAGAATGATAAAATCATCACCTGCAGTTTCTGCCGATTTAAAAATAATAGTCGGCGGCTATCCATTTAAAGTTGCTGGAGGTCTCTGGAAAAATATAGGCGCCGATGGATATGCACCAAGTGCTGAGGAAGCTGTAGATCTTGCCGATAAACTTACAGCGGCCTAAATTATGAAAGAATCAAAAGAAAAACGGTTTTCGATTTTTTGCGATACGGAAGGACGTGTTATCGAAGTGCTTCAGGATGATGAACACTGTCTCTCCTCTTCTATTATTGGGAAAATGCTTTTCTCTATTGTAGTTCCTGGCGATTTGGATAAAATTCTAAATTTCTTTCTCGAACTGAATAGCAAAGGTACGGCCATTGGATGGGAAATTAATATAAACACAAAAACCGGTGCTAAAACGTTTTCTTTTTTTGGGGGATTATTCGACGCTAAGATTGGTATTGCCGCAGCTACAACAAAAAATGAAGCCGAGAATATGTTTACTGAACTTGCCAAAATTAACAATGAACAAACAAATATAATTCGGGCGCTCTCTAAAGAGAATGAGAAACTTCAAACACTCACTAACGACCCCCCGGTTGCATATTATGAAGAGCTAAGTCGCTTAAACAACGACTTGGTTAATATGCAAAGAGAATTAGCAAAGAAGAACAGAGAACTTGATGAACTGAATAAATTAAAAAATCAATTTTTAGGTATGGCTGCTCACGATTTGAGAAGCCCTATAGGTGTTATAATAGGCTTTAGCGATTTTCTTTTAGATGAAATTAAAGACACCGCATCCGAAGATCAAGTAAAAATGCTGGATCGGATTTTATCTTCAAGTAAATTTATGCTTCGATTGCTCAACGATTTATTGGATGTATCAGCAATTGAATCGGGAAATTTGAATCTTTCTCTTGTTAAAACAGATTTGGTTTCGGTTATACATAGAAATGTAGAATTGAATAATGTGATTGCACAAAAAAAAGAGATTACCATTTATGTAAATCAAACCGATTCGATACCCGAAATTGTTTTTGATATTGGCAAAATAGAACAAGTTCTTAACAATCTGATTAGCAATGCGGTAAAATTTTCAAATCCGGGCACTAAGGTGGTGGTTACGATCTCCAGAATCGATAATGAATTGCAGGTTTCTGTTAAAGATCAAGGTCAAGGAATACCGGAAGAGGAAATTGAAAAACTTTTTAAGCCCTTCGAAACAACAAGCGTAAGAAGTACCGCAGGAGAAAAATCTACCGGACTAGGATTGTCTATCGTTAGTAATTTAGTATTGGGGCATAAAGGCAAAATATGGGTTGAAAGTAAAGTTGGCCAAGGTTCATCATTCTTTTTTTCATTACCTGTTTGAAAAGAGCAGATAAAGAAACGGAAGATTAAATCGGTTAATTAATAAACAAATCGAATAGTTATGGAAAATAATAAAGACTTTAAAATACTTGTTGTCGACGATACTCCGGATCTGCTCGAAATCACCTATTTAACGCTTAAAAAAGAAAAATACACCGTTTTCTCAGCAGCTACAGGAGCTGAGTGCATGCGCTTATTAAGAAAAGAAAAACCACATATCATTTTACTGGATGTTATCCTGCCGGATGTGAACGGGAAAGAACTTGCTAAAAAAATAAAAAACGAACCTGAGCTGTCGGATGTTTATATAATTTTATTATCCTCACTTAAAACAAGTTCGGATTATATCGCAGAAGGAATTGAAGAAGGAGCTGATGGCTATATTGTCAGGCCTGTCGAAAAACGCGAACTACTTGCAAGGGTTGCTGCCGGCTGCAGAATTATAAAAGCAGAGGAAAAACTCAAAAATCAAAACAAGGAATTAAAAAAAATTAATGCTGAAAAAGATAAATTCTTTTCTATCATAGCTCACGATTTGAAAGGGCCATTTTCTTCTATATTGGGCTTTAGCGATTTGCTTGTAGAAGATACAAAAAGTGCGGATTCAGCAGATGTTCAGCATTATGCGAAAATCATCCAACTTTCAGCCAAACGAGCAATGGATCTTCTCAGTAATCTTATGGAATGGTCGCAGTCACAAACCGGAAGAATGGTATTTAATCCGGTAATTTTAGATCTTCACAAACTTATTAATGAACTATTGATTTTATTCTCAAGTATAGCAGCCAATAAATTTATTACACTTTTTAAAGATATACCCGATAATATTTCCGTTTATGCAGATTATAGTATGTTTAACACTATATTGAGAAACTTGGTTTCGAATGCAATAAAATTTTCTGATTCCGGTGGAATAATCAAAATTACAGCCAGAGAAGATCATTCTAATATTACTATTAAAGTGAGTGATGATGGCGTTGGAATTCCTAAAAAGGCCCTCGACAAATTATTTCAAATAGATAGTGACTATACAACACCGGGTACTCAGAATGAAAAAGGGACAGGGCTTGGTTTAATATTGTGCAAAGAATTTGTCGAAAAACATGGCGGTAAAATTTGGGTTGAAAGTGAAGAAGGAAAAGGAAGCAACTTTACATTTACAATTCCCATTAGAAGCTAATAAACTATTTTAGTTCAGCTAAATTGATAAAAAGCACAATTTATGTAAACGCTCAATCCAAGGCATACAGAATTTTGCATAAAATATGAAGGAATTCTTTCATCAATATAAAGTTTAATTTGTAAGCCGTCTTGTTTTCGTATTTTGGTTTTATTTACAAATTTTCGCTTTCAACTCTATTTTTTTTTAGATTTGGTTATTCCTTATCAAAAACACAATTATGAAAATACCGGTATTCTTCCTGCTATTTACGGCCCTTACAATCACTCTTTTTGCTCAAAACAATACGATAAGCCAAGTATCGCAAGTCGTTGATAAACAAGCAAAAGAAGCAAATAAAACGTATATCGATTTACATCAAAATCCGGAACTCTCCTTAATGGAAGTTGAAACTGCCCAAAAAATGGCCTCAAAATTAGCTGCATTGGGTTTTGATGTTACCACAAATGTAGGTGGCCATGGAGTTGTTGGCGTTTTTAAAAATGGAAAAGGAAAAACGATACTCTTACGCACCGATATGGATGCTTTGCCCATTAAAGAAAATACAGGCTTGGAATTTGCCAGCCAAATTATAACCAAGGATTTTGATGGGAAAGAAGCGCCTGCCATGCATGCCTGCGGACACGATATTCATATGACCACCTGGCTCGGGACTTTAGAAACATTGGTAAAGCTGAAAAAAGAATGGCAGGGAACCATTGTCGCTATTGCTCAACCTGCCGAAGAAGTCAGCGGTGGTTCGAATGCAATGATTGCCGACGGACTGTTTAAGCGCTTTCCAAAACCCGATATGGCCTTGGCTTATCATGTGAGTGCAGAGCTTCCGACCGGAACTATCGGTTATTATCCGGGAGCCATTTTTGCCGGTGTAAACAGCGTCGATATAAAAGTTTTTGGTCAAGGCGGGCATGGCGCTATGCCACATACAACTGTTGATCCGGTAGTTCTGGCCTCGCGTATTGTATTGGATATTCAAACAATAGTTAGTCGTGAAATAAATCCGGTGCATCCGGCTGTTGTAACAGTAGGATCAATTCACGGTGGAACAAAACACAATATCATTCCTGATGAAGTCGATCTTCAATTAACCGTACGTTTTTTCGATATGGACGTTTACCGGCATATTTTGGAAGCCTTAAAAAGGATAACGAAAGGCGACGCCATTTCGGCAGGATTGAAAGAAGATAAATGGCCATTGGTTAAAGCATCCAATCAATTTACCCCACCCGTAGTAAATAATGCTGATTTAGTTTTAAGCGCCATAAAACCGATGAAACAATTTCTGGGAAATGAAAATGTGGTGCAGGTAGAACCGCTTACCGTAGGCGAAGATTTCGGGAAATATGGCCTTACAGAAGAACATATTCCTATCGCATTGTTTTGGCTAGGAGGCGTAAACAAAGCAAAATACCAAGATCATCTTGAAAACGGAACACTATTGCCCGGTTTGCACAATGCCGCTTTTTACCCTGATTTTGAACCTACTTTTAAAACAGGTGCAAAAGCAATGGCCTTAACAATGATTCACATTTTTAACGAAAAATAAGGGGTATGCCACAAAAAAAAGTTTACCCCACCAACCTGTTTATTCGTTTTTTGGTCTTTATTGTTTTTTCCATTTTTATATGGCGACATAAAGTGAAGAAACAGATGCCCAAAGAAGTAAAACAATTAAAAACTCCCTATTTAGTTTTGGCTAATCATGTGGGTTTTTGGGATCCATTTTTAGCCGGTCATTTTTTAAAGCCATTTACCCATTTTGTTTCTTCCGATGCTGTTTTTAGGAATCCATTACTGCGTTTTTTTCTTACGCGCTTAGGTACTATTCCAAAAAAGAAAAATATGCGTGACAGTCAAGTGATACGCGATATTGTTGCGGTAATCAAGCAGGGCGAAAATGTGGGCATCTTTCCTGAAGCTGTAAGAAACTGGTCAGGAGTAACATCACCAATGGATTCCTCTATTGGTAAACTGATCAAAATGCTCAAAGTGCCGGTAGTTGTTCCTGTTTTAAAGGGCATGCATATTTTAAATCCGCGTTGGGCATATAATCTCCGATCCTATCCCATGTGTATTGAATACAAATTGGTGTTTACCAAGGAACAAGTGAAAAACCTAAACTCTGAAGAACTTTATAAGGGTATAGTAAAAGCTATGTACCACGATGATGTGGCTTTTCAGAAAAAGAGAATGATCAAAATAAAGTCGAATAAAAGAGCCGAACACATAGGCCATGCCCTTTATCTCTGTCCCAAATGCAAGGCCATTGATTCTTTTCAGGCAAAAGGAAACGACTTCAGATGCAGTGCCTGTAATTACGCTATTCATATAGATCCGTTTGGTTTTTTCTCAAGTACAAGCAACGACAAATTGTATTTTGAAAATGAGCGTGATTGGTTCGATTGGGAAGAAAAGGAATTGATTGAAACTATTCGTTTAAAATATAGAGCCAATTACAAAGAAGCGCTTTTTATCGACAGAGCTATGGAAGTATTCAAAAACAATGCACAAGGAAAATTAATTTCTATGGGCATAGCCGATGTATATTTGTTTTGCGATCGCATCGAAATCGATTTTAAAGAAAAAGACCTGCTCATTTTTAATTTCAACGATTTACAAACCATCAATCCGCAAACCAAAGAACGACTCGAAATATTTTATAATAATGATGCCTATCGTATAGCCGGAACACGCCCCGGGGTTAGTGCTTTAAAATGGGAAGTGGCAGTAAATACGATTTGGAAAGAAAGAGGACTAAAAGCTAAATTAGTGCCTTATATTCGGGTTTAAACTTTGAGTTAGAAAAGACTAAAACGCAGCTAATATAATTGTCACGAAGTAGTTGAATAAATTCAAAGATGTTCAGCCCTCTTCGGGGCTGATATTTTGTTTCGCTATAGCCTTGGGTTGCACCCAAGGTTATTCAAATATAACCCCTTCAGGGTTTTACAAAATTACAATGACTTATCTGTGGCAATAGGAAGTAAAAAATTTCTTTTAAAAAAGTGGGCGATACTGGATTACTCACTTCGCTCGTGCTACTTCGTGGTCTTCCAAAGGAATCCCCTCGGGAGAACCAGTGACCCCTTAAATTGTATTTTCGATAATCTAAGAAAGTGGGCTGTACTGGATTCGAACCAGTGACCCCTACCCTGTCAAGGTAATGCTCTAAACCAACTGAGCTAACAGCCCTTTTTTATAGGAGCACAAAAATACAAATAATTCAAATTGATTAACGCTATTTTTCTTTTTTATAAAACAAGAAATAGGGGCTTAAAAAAGTGGGCAATACTGGATTACTCACTTCGCTCGTGCTACTTCGTGGTCTTCCAAAGGCATCCCCTCGGGAGAACCAGTGACCACTACCCTGTCATCCGTCAGCTGACGGACTAAACCAAAGAGCTAATCGCCCTTATTTAATATACTGTCGGTTATGGTTTCTGAGTGAGAAGTTTCGCTAAGCCAACCTAGACTTTCTATACGAATTTAATTATTTCTGCTCGAAACTAAATCCCATATATAAGCTCTACCTCTTGAAGTTTTTAGCTGCTTTTCTCGTAGCATTGCCTCTTTTTTTGTTTCGAAATTTTCAGAATAAAGAACCTCCCAAGGCTTATATTTTGAAGTCCAGCCTGTGTTTTTATCACTATTATGTATGCTCAAGCGTAATTCAAGATTACTTGAAAATCCAATATAAATCTTGTTGAATTGTATAGAATATAAAACGTAAGTATGATACATTTTTAAATTAAAAAAGTGGGCGATACTGGATTCTGCCTTTGGCATCCCGGAGAACCAGTGACCCCTACCCTGTCATCCGTTAGCTGACGGACTAAACCAAAGAGCTAATCGCCCTTTTCTATGGAGCACAAAAATACAAATAAATCAACTTGATTTGTGCTTTTATGCCTTTTTATAAAAATCGGTACTTTCAAAAATCTTATCTGCCGATTGAGCGATAAAACCACCATAAAGTCGTCCGTTTTGATCAGGATATCTTCGGGCAAATTCGTAGTAACTCGATGGAATTTCAAAAAGACCTTCGTCAAAATCCATTTCTTTTATACTCGCTTTTGTCGATGATTGCTCGAGCAATTCTGCAGGCGTTCCTTTAATTTCTCCACCTACTGAATTTAAAACAAAGCCTTTATCTTTCAAAAATAGATTTACTTTTTGAATGCTGTCCAATTGTTTTAAGGCATTTATACTTACCGTAAAATGATTGGCTCTAAATCCAAAAACATAGAGCCAGGCCGCATATTCCGATTCTTTTCTCAATTGCTCATAGATCTTATAAGAAGGTCGGCCCCACGAATTTCCACTCAAAAGAAAATCAGGCGATTGCAATACAGCATCAGGAATACGGTTGATGATGTCTTTTGCAATAACCTGTAATTCATAACTCATTTCTTCCAGCTTGAGCTCACTTATAAAAACGCGTGGAGCTTCTTTAAATTCTTCCAATTCAAAGTGCCGTGCATATAAATGCTTTTCTTTAAACTGATATTCGCCTTTGTATTTATATCCCACTTTAAGAAAGGCGTTCGATAAAACATCGATATTCACTCTGGGATCATTAAAGGTTCGAAAAGCGATATGATCGTTAGCAACCGTTTCGCCCAAATCGGAAAATAAATGATAGATTTCTTTTACTTCAGGATTCTGTGCGATATAATCATCCCAGATTTTGTCAAATAAGAATTGTGCCTTTTCCATAATTGAAATTTATGCGCAATAATAAGTATTTTTTAATTCATGCTCTGCGAAAATTACAGCGCTTTCGGTAAATGAGCTCGTGTTGTAGTGCTAAAAAAATACTGCATTCTACTCTTTTTCTGTTATTTACAAACACTAATTGAAATTTAATGCAGTTTTCAGTCTGTGAAATTCGAATAAATAAAAGCGAATAGCTTCTATCCAATTTTTCTGATACTTGCTCTCTTTTTTGCACAAAAAAGTGGCTTACATTCCTTGGGTTTAGGGCTTCCTCTTGCCGGGCGAAATTATGACGAAGCGCATAAAAGCCAAACTGCGATTTTAAATTATAAATTTAATTTCTGCTATCACAACCGGAAAAAGAACCAACAAGACCAAAAAAAATATTTGGAATTATTCTAAATTATGATCAAGATCATATTTTTTATGGTTCAAATCAATATATCTTTTATTTTAGCGCTGAATATATGACTCAAAACATATAAAATGGGATTTATGAAGTCTTTAGTATTGCTCATCATTTTATTTTTCACTAGCACAATTCAAGCCCAGGAAGCTGGTGATTTATTCACAATCCATTGCGGAGCCTGCCATAGCATAGGCCGGGGAAAGCTCGTTGGACCCGATTTAAAGGATATTACTACGCGGAGAGATGCTGACTGGCTGCTACGCTTTATCAAATCGCCGCAAGACCTTATTAATAAAGCAGATCCGGAGGCCGTTAAAGTTTTTGAAGAATACAATAAGATTCTAATGCCAAATTCTACACTCAATGAGACTCAGATTAAGGATGTACTAAATTATATTAAAGGCTTTGGAAATGAAGACGTTGCACTCTCAAATCAGGCGCCAACGGATCCACTCCAAGGCCTTAACCAATCCAATATCGATAATGGAAGAGCTTTATTTCTGGGAGAAACTCGCTTTCAAAACAATGGCGTTTCTTGTTTTTCGTGCCATAATGTGATGGATCAAAAGAGCCTGCAAGGAGGAAGTCTGGCGAAAGACCTTACACTATCCTTTAGTGCTATGGGCGCGACCGGCATTATGGCTATTATTAAAAGTCCGCCTTTTCCGGTTATGACCGAAGCCTATGTCAATCATCCTTTAACCGAAACTGAAGTAGCAGATTTGACCATTTATTTAAAATCGATACATCAAGCAAATAACAATCCGCAATCCCAAAATCACAATTTGGCCTTCCTGTTTATGGCTCAATTTGCATTTTTGGTAGTATTGAGCATCATTCTATACCTATACAGGAATCGGAAAAACAACAGTGTAAACGATGAAATTTACAGACGACAATCTTTCTAACAAAATAAAAACAAAAATATAGTATGAGCTGGATTAAAGATCTCATTTCCCCGAAAACCCGCCAATGGGAAGAGTTTTATCGCAATAGACATCAGCACGATAAGGTTGTAAGAAGCACACATGGAGTAAATTGCACAGGTGGATGCAGTTGGAATATTCATGTAAAAGACGGCATTGTGGTTTGGGAAACACAAGCTTTAGATTATCCGATTTTTGACAAAACAATTCCTCCTTACGAACCTCGAGGTTGTCAGCGTGGCATTTCGTTCTCTTGGTATTTATACAGTCCCATTCGGGTAAAATATCCAATGATTAGAGGTGCTTTAATAGATGCATTTACGGAAGAAAAAAACAAAACCGGCAATGCGCTAGCCGCTTGGGAAAACATACAGACTAATCCCGAAATCAGAAAGAAATACCAAACAGCAAGAGGAAAAGGCGGATTTAGACGAGTAGATTGGGATACGGCAAAGGAAATCATCGCCGCCTCAAATTTGTATACAGTAAAGAAATACGGCCCCGATCGTTTAGTGGGATTTTCACCAATTCCGGCCATGTCTATGTTGAGCTATGCTGCCGGATCGCGCTTTCTGCAACTGATGGGCGGTGTTAATTTAAGTTTTTACGATTGGTATTGCGATTTGCCCAATTCCTTTCCTGAGATTTGGGGCGAACAAACCGATGTAGCCGAAAGTGCCGATTGGTATAACTCAAAATTTATCGCTTGCATGGGTGCAAATCTTGGTATGACGCGTACACCGGATGTTCACTTTTTTGCAGAATCGCGACATAACGGAACCAAGACCGTTGTTTTTTCGCCCGATTTCAACATGGTATCGAAATATGCCGATCAGTGGGTTCCTGTTCATGCGGGTCAGGATGGTGCTTTTTGGATGGCTGTAACTCATGTGCTCTTAAAAGAATTTCATCACGAAAAACAAGATCCTTACTTCATCGCGTATGTAAAAAAATATACAGACAGTCCCTTTTTGGTTGAGATTACCGAGGAGGACAAAAGATTAGTTCCCGGAAGACTAATGCGTGCCAATCAGATCGAAAAGTATCAAAGCATAGAAAATGGAGATTGGAAATTTCTGAATATCGATGCGGATAGCGGCGATTTAGTTTGTCCTGGTGGCAGCACTGGTCACCGCTGGGATAAGCGCGAAAGAAACTGGAATCTAAAATCAATCGATCCGGAAACCGAACTTTCTTATAATCCGGTATTGACTTTATTAAACGATCATGATGAAATACTTCAAGTGGAGTTTACCGACTATGGCAAAGAAAATGTTGTAAATCGTGGTGTTCCAATTAAAAAAATCAAGACCAAAGACGGCATCAAGAAAGTGGCTTGTATTTACGATTTAATTATGGCACAGTATGGTGTTGACAGAGGATTAGGCGGTGATTATCCCAAAACTTATCAGCAAGCTGATGCTGCCTATACACCGGCCTGGCAAGAAATTTTAACCGGTATAGGCACAGAAACGGTATTGCAATTTGCACGTGAGTGGGGCAGAACAGCATCAACTACTCATGGCAAATGCAGCATTATTATTGGGGCAGGAATAAATCATTGGTATCATAATAATTTAATTTATCGCGCTGCAACGATGGCGCTTATGCTAACCGGTTGTATAGGTGTAAATGGCGGAGGAATGAACCATTATGTGGGACAAGAAAAACTAGCTCCAATGGATTCGTGGGCAAGCATTATGTCGGGGAAAGATTGGCAAAATGCTGTTCGCTTACAACAAGCACCTATCTGGCATTATATTCATTCCGATCAGTGGCGTTATGATGGCAATCATTCGGATTACAATACCGTTCCAAAAAATGAACTTTCAGGCTTGCACACGGCCGATATGACTGTAAAAGCGGTAAAAAATGGCTGGATGCCTTTTTATCCTCAATACAATAAATCGAATTTTGAAATAGTAAAAGACGCAAAAAAAGCCGGAGCTAAAACAGATCAAGAAATCAAAGATTATGTTGTAAAACAGTTGCAATCAAAAAAGCTGGATTATTCCGTTTGCAATCCTGATGACGAAATAAATTTCCCAAGAGTATGGTATATATGGCGCGGGAATGCTTTAATGTCGAGTGCCAAAGGCCATGAATATTTTTTAAAACACTATCTCGGAACACATCATAATTCTATAGCTGATGAACTTGCTGAAAAACTAGTGAAGGATATCGAATACCGGTCTGAAAGTCCAAAAGGCAAAATGGATTTAATTGTGAACCTCAACTTTAGAATGGACACCTCTGCATTGTATTCGGATATTGTTTTACCGGCAGCATCGTGGTACGAAAAAACCGATTTGAACAGTACGGATATGCACTCTTTTATCCACCCTTTATCTGCTGCTATAGCTCCGGTATGGGAAAGCAAATCCGACTGGATGATATTCAGGGAAATTGCCAAAGCAACCAGCGAAATGGCCAAAACAGAATATGCAGAACCTGTTTCGGATCTGGTTAATATTCCAATTGCACACGATAGTGTCGGCGAAATGGCTCAACCTACCCTAAAAGACTGGTCGAAAGGCGAATGCGAAGCAATTCCTGGAAAGAGCATGCACAATATGGTCGTTGTTGAAAGAGATTATACCAAAATTTATGACAAATTTATTTCGCTGGGGCCTAATGTAAAAAATGGATTAGGTGCGCATGGGAATAGCTATCAGTGCGAAGATTTTTACAAGGATATGCTAAAGGATAGAGATCATATTCAAAAAGTAGATGGTGTGGAATATCCATCGCTTTACGAAGATGAAGAAGCAGCCAATGCAGTGCTACACCTTTCCAGTATATCAAATGGCGAATTGAGCCATCGCGCCTATCAAGGTGCCGAAAAGCGAACAGGAGTTGCTTTAACAGATATCAGCGAAGGAAGCAAGGATATTAGAATTAATTATAAAAACCTTCAAACAAAAATCCATCGCTATAATGATTCACCATTATGGTCAGGCATAATGAAAGGAGGTCGCGCTTACTCCGCCTTTACCTATAATAAAGAACGTTTAGTGCCTTGGCGAACCTTAACAGGCCGTCAGCATTTTTATCTGGATCACGAAGGGTATATCAAATTTGGAGAACATTTGCCTACTTACAAACCTTCGCCCAAACCGGAAGCTTATGGCGAACTCAAAAATTCGATCCTCACCGGCAGAGGGAAGATGCTGAATGTACTCACACCGCACGGAAAATGGCATATGCACACCACTTACGGCGATACTATTCGGATGCTTACACTTTCACGAGGCATGGAGCCTTGCTGGTTGAGCGAGCAAGATGCCGCGGAAATGGGTATTAAAGACAATGATTGGGTTGAAGTTTTTAACGATAACGGAGTTTATAGCACACGCGCCTGTGTTAGTGCACGAATTCCTAAAGGCGTTTGTTTTGTCTATCATGCACCCGAAAGAACCTATTCCATTCCGAAATCGAATGTAAGAGGTGGTAAAAGATCGGGTGGACATAATAGCTTTACGCGCCTGCATCTTAAACCGAATTTAATGTTAGGCGGATACGGACAGTTTACCTATCATTTCAATTATTGGGGGCCGGTTGGTGTAAACAGAGACACCCATGTACTGGTTCAGAAAATGGAAAAAGTTGAATTTTAAGCTAGTTTACTATGAATGTAAGATCTCAAATAGCCATGGTATTTCATCTCGATAAATGTATCGGATGCCATACCTGTTCAATTGCCTGTAAAAATATATGGACAGATCGAAAAGGGGCTGAATACATGTGGTGGAATAATGTCGAAACAAAACCCGGAACTGGATATCCATCTAAATGGGAAGATCAGAATATCTATAAAGGAGGATGGGAAAAGCATGGAAAAGGAATACGTTTGCGTATGGGAGGCCGACTAAATGGCTTTAAAAACATCTTCCATAATCCCAATATGCCGGTTTTAGATGATTATTATGAGCCATTCACCTATAAATACGAAAACCTGTTTACTGCACCTGAAGGTGACGATCAACCGGTTGCAACTCCTGTTTC
>JAFGHU010000051.1 GCA_016929955.1 Bacteroidales bacterium
AAATCCTCATTTACGGAAGTAAACTGTGGTTTTTCATCTGATTTTGCCTCAATTTGAATCAAAATCTATCGCCCTGCAAAGCGCTCAAAAAATCTCTGCTGCCAGGATAAACAATTATTTCTTTAGATTTGATTTGGGAATCCACGCCCAAAGTGCCTCAACTTTGATGGGTTCCACTCCAATTTCGTCCAATATAACAACAGGTACTAAAAGCTCGCCTTTTTCTGTTTCTCGAATCATTTTAATCTGCTCATCGCTAAGCGTTGCAGTAGCATGCATTGCTCCGGTAGAACGCTTGATAAAAGCAGTGTTTAAGCTTTTTACAAGCATTACGCGGTCGTCTGGTATATTCATTCCAACCACCATTCCTGTAGCAGTCTCTGCTAATAAAACCATCGCCGTAGCATGTATTTGATGAATGTGATTTTGTACTTCAGGCTTGTTTTCTAAAGAAACCTTCACGCTGTTTTGAGTCATTTGCTCATAACGTAAACCACAAAATCCGGTAAATTTTACAAATGATCCTACCGCTTTGCTAATGGCCTGAATTTTTTCTTCCTCAGGCAGATTGATAAATTGACCTACAAGTTTACTAAGTGCATTCTCCATGTTTGTTTTTTTTGTCAAAAATAGGAAATTATGCAGAAGATCACCTACGGATACGTTTTGAAGAATTGGATTCATTGAATAAAAAGGAGGTTGATCAGCAACTGTCATTCAAACAGATTGCAAAGTCTCCTTTTGCTACTAAGGAAGAATAAAATAAAAGTGATTTTCTCGTCGCTAAGCACTAAACAATAAACCGATAGATTAAAAACGGGTTCGTTTTTGAGTTCAAATAAGCGCAAAACCATGAAATTCCTTACATTTGCGATAACAAACGCCAACCAAAATGTCTTTATTGATTTTAAGTCCTACAAGAGAAACGAATTCTTGGGTTCAAGCTATTAAAGAAGTAGATTCTTATATTGATGTTTTTGTTTTTCCTGAAAAGGTTGACGCTAAATCAATTGATTTTGTTTTAGCTTGGAATCATCCCTATGGAAGTTTAAGAAATTACCCGAATTTAAAGAGCATTTCTTCTATGGGAGCAGGTGTTGATTATTTACTAAAAGATCCGGAATTGCCTGAAAATATAGCGCTTACACGCATAGTCGATCCTGAGCTGTCGAAAACAATGTTTGAGTTTTTATTAGCTATCGTGATGAATCATTTGCGAGGCTTAACGCTGTTCAAAAACATCCAAAGCGAGCAAAAATGGGAGCCACGTGCCTATCGAAGAATTGAGGATATCAGGATAGGTATTATGGGTTATGGAAGAATAGGTTCATATGTTGGAGAACATTTGATGCAATTGGGTTTTTGTGTAAATAGCTGGTCGCAAAGCACAAAAACGAACACGCAAGCACATATTTTTACAGGTGAAAAGGAGATGGAGGTTTTTCTTAAAAATTCGGATATTCTAATTTGTTTGTTGCCGAGCACACCTCAAACTATGGGATTACTCAATAAACAAACGATGAAATATTTACCTAAAGGGGCATCGATAATCAATGTAGCCAGAGGCGATATTATAGTAGAAACTGATTTGATAGAGCTGTTGGATTCTGAGCATTTAAGCCTTGCCTCTTTAGACGTTTTTACTCAAGAACCGCTAGCGGCATCTCATCCGTTTTGGAAACATAAAAAGATAGATATAACGCCACATGTAGCTAGTTTGACAAATCCAAAAACGGTGGCACCTCAAATTGTAGAAAATTATTGGAGAATGAAAAAAGGGGAGGAACTCTTGTATAAAGTTTCAAGAGAAAAGGGATATTAAATAGATAGAAAATTGTTTATAAATGGTATGAATTGAGTAATTATACAGCAAGAAGAGCAAGGGAATAGCGTAAAGAATGCAAAGATAAAATTGTGTCTTTTGCGTATAAGCTGAGTGAAAATTGCATTTGAAATCTAACAATACGTTAAAAAAGAAAAAATGAACATTGATTTAAAAGGGATATATCCTCCGTTACCTACTGCTTTTGATGAGCATGAAGATTTGGCTATAGCTAAAATGCTGGCAAATATTCAAGCTTTAAGCAAGTATAATTTAGCAGGATTCTTGGTATTGGGCTCCAATGGAGAATTGGTGCATCTTACTGAAGAAGAAAAGATTAAAGTGTATCGTGAATGTAGAAAAGCTATTCCGGATGACCGATTAATGCTAGCGGGAACAGGTGGGCAAACTACACGCGAAACAATCCGTTTAAGTCTAGCGGCTGCCAATGCCGGTGCTGATGCCGTTTTGGTTTTAAACCCATTCTATTATAAAGGGTTGATGTCGACTGATGCTTTAGTTGCACATTATCACGCAGTAGCCGACGCTTGTCCAATTCCGGTAATCATCTACAATATGCCTGCCAATTCGGGGTTGGATATGAATGCAGATCAAATTTTAGCCATTGCTGATCATCCCAATATTATTGGATTAAAAGATTCAGGGGGTAATATTACCAAGATTGCTGATATTATTGGACGTGCCAAACCCGGATTTCAGGTGCTTGCCGGTTCTGCCGGTTTTTTATTGGCAGCACTCACTGTTGGAGCTGTGGGTGGAATTTTAGCTTTAGCTAATATTGCACCACAACAATGTATTGATATTCAATCGTATTTCGAAAAAAACGAGCTTGCTAAAGGTCGCAAATTACAGGCCGAGATGATTCCTGTGAATACTGCTGTAACAGCAGGTTGGGGTGTTCCTGCATTAAAATCAGCGATGGATAATATTGGTCTTTATGGCGGGAAAGCAAGAAAACCAATTCAGGAATTAAGCGTTTCTGCAAAATCAGCGCTTTTGCAACTGCTTAAACAAAACAAAATCACAAATATTTAATCAATTCGATTTATGAAATCAAGAAAATTATTAATGATACCGGGGCCGATTGAGTTTGAACCCGAAGTTTTAAGTGCCTTAGGACAGCCTACCACTAGTCATGTTGCCCCCAATTTTATCCAAAGCTTTGGAAATGCTTTGCGTATGATGAGAAAAGTTTGGCTTGCGCCCAATGGACAGCCTTTTATTATGGCCGGAACTGGCACTCTAGCGATGGATATGGCCGTTGTGAATTTAATAGAAAAAGGTGATAAAGTGCTGGTTATTTCAACGGGCTATTTTGGTGTTCGTTATGCCGATCTATTATCGCGATATGGTGCGGAAATTACTTTTCTTCAATCAGAAATTGGAGATGTGGTTCCTCTTGAAATGATTGAAGATGAATTAAAACGTACTGATTATAAATTGCTTACGTTTACACATGTGGATACTTCAACAGCGGTAATGGTTGATCCAAAGCCCATTGGGGCATTGGCTCAGAAATACAATGTTTTAAGCATTTTGGATGGCGTTTGCTCGGTGGCCGGCGAAGAAATCCGACAAGAAGAGTGGGGCATTGACGTTGTATTTACTGCTTCGCAAAAAGCTATAGGAGTTCCTCCCGGATTAGCTTTGATGGTGGTTTCGGAAAAAGCTATGGATGTTTGGAAAAATCGGGAAACAGCGGTAGCCAATTACTATTCCGATTGGGGAAACTGGTTGCCTATAATGCAAGCCTATGAGGCAGGAAATCCATCTTATTTTGGTACTCCCGCTGTTAATTTGGTGATGGCATTGGAAAAGAGCCTTGAGCTTATCTTAGCAGAAGGAATGGATGCACGTTTTGCTCGTCATCAGCTGATCGCAAAAGCTTTCCGCCAAGCATTGAAAGCAATAGGATTAAAAAGTATCCCACTGCGTGAGGAAGTCTCTGCAGCCACTTTATCTGCTCCCTTGTATCCGCAAGGTGTTAATGGCGGACAATTACTTGCTCAGGTGAATCAGGAAGGGGTGATATTGGCAGGCGGATTATTGCCTGAGATTAAAGGCGACTATTTCCGTATCGGACATATGGGATCTGTTAATCGAGCGGATACTTTGGCGACTATAAGCGCAATTGAAGCAGCACTTAAAATAAGCACTTACCTTTTTAAAGAAGGAGCCGGAATAAAAGCAGCCCAAAGCGTTTTGAATGAAATAGAATAAAATGAAAAAGAGCAGGCAAGAAAATGAATCTCCTTTAGCTATTAAAGAATGGGGCTGGAAATATCATCATCTCGGAATTCCTACCTCCAGGCGATTACCTGATGAACGCTATTTGGAAAAGTTTAAGTTTTATGTTTCAGGATTTGATACCAGTCCGTTTGGTATTGAGTGGATGCGCTTTGAAAAAGACAGCCCCATCGATAAAATTATTCAGGAAATTCCTCATCTTGCATTTGAAGTTGATGATTTGGATAAAGAATTGGCTACGCATAATTTCAATATCTTCGTTTATCCAAATAAACCATCGCAAGGTGTGCGTGTTGCTATGATTGAGTATAATGGTGCCCCAATTGAACTCATCGAATTTGTAAAAAATCAGTGACAATAGTTTATATTTGTTTTCTATACTTAAAATCAAGAAAAATGGAAGTCAAAACAGTTGTTATTCAGGCATTAGAAAAAGCCGGAACGCCTTTGAAGAGTGCTCAGATTGCCGAGCAAAGCGGATTAGAAAAAAAAGAAGTGGACAAAGCGATAAAGGCTTTGGTTAAAGAAGATAAACTCCACTCACCAAAATTTTGTTTTTACGATATTAAAAGGTAGTTAATAGATATCGTAAGTCCTTGTGTTTTCTTTTTCTAAACCATTAGGGTATAGCAAGTACACGATCAAAGGTATTCCCTCAGAAAAAACTAACATAAGAAATTAATTCAAATATGAATTGCTTATTACTTTAACTATTTTATTTATTAGCGTTAAAAAATTAAAACTATGCGTAAGATTATTCTTTTTCTTGTTTTGGCTATGCCCGTTCTCTTATTTTCGCAACAGCCCTCTAAAACTGCTTTGCTTTTAATTGATATCCAAGACTTTTATTTTCCTGGTGGAAATTCTGCCTTGGTTGAGCCTGAAGCCGCTGCTCAAAAAGCGGTACTTGTTTTACACGATTTTCGATCGAAAAACAGATTGGTTGTGCATATTCGCCACGAGTATGAACCGGGAGGAAATATCCATCAACTTGTAAAGCCTTTGGCCAACGAAAAAGTCATTAGCAAAAAAGAGGTGAATAGTTTTAAAGACACGGATCTTCTCGATTATCTACTTGAAAATGAAATAGATACTTTGGTATTGGCTGGCATGCAAACGCATATGTGTTTGGAAGGTGCCGTTCGGGCAGCACACGATTTTGGATTTGATTGTATCGTAATTCAAGATGCCTGTGCTACCAAAGATTTAGTTTATGAAAAGTATCTGATTCCTGCAAAAGAGGTTCATTTATCAACACTGCACACTTTGCGGGCTTATGCCAAAATTCAAAATGCAAATGATTATTTAGATATGGATAAATAGGAACTTATGTTAAAGCTTAGATTAACGTTTATACTGCTTTTATTTTTTTCGGGTGTCTTTCTGTTTGCGCAAGAAAATCCACGTCGCGATTGGGAAAATGAAAAAATTTTCGGCATCAATAAAGAAAAGGCACATGCAACATTTTATTCCTTTCCTACACGATTGGATGCGTTAAGGCTAGAAGCAGAGCAATCGCCCAACTATAAATCGTTGAATGGAAACTGGAAATTTGCCTGGTCGAAAAACCCGGCAAGTCGACCAAAAGCGTTTTATCAACTCGATTTTAACGATTCCTCCTGGAATGAAATTAAGGTGCCGGCAAATTGGGAAATGGAAGGCTATGGAGTGCCAATTTATGTCAATATCCCCTACGAATGGACCACAAATCCAAATCCTCCTTTTGTTCGTCACGATTGGAATCCGGTGGGTTCTTATCGCAAGTGGATTCAAGTTTCTGAGTCGTGGAAAGACAAGGAAGTGTTTATCATCTTTGGCGCTGTAAAATCAGCGTTTTATCTTTGGGTGAATGGACAGAAAGTGGGGTATAGTCAGGACAGTAAATTACCTGCAGAATTTAATATTACGTCCTATTTAAGACCCGGAAATAACCTGATTGCCATGGAAGTTTATCGGTGGAGCGATGGTTCTTATCTGGAATGTCAGGATTTTTGGCGTATTAGCGGTATTGAGCGTGATGTTTATTTGCAAGCACGGCCAAAAACCTATATACGCGATTTTAAAGCTGAGCCTTTTTTAAGTGATGATTTTAAGCAGGGTTTGCTAAAGCTTAATGTCGATATTATTAGCGATAATCCAAACCAACTCAATGATATTCAGGTAGATGTACGTCTGTTTAAAAATAACAAACAAGTAAAAAAACGAATCATAAAAAAGGCTTTTACTTCTGATCATTTCTCTGATGTATTGACCTTGGCTTATCCTGATTTATGGTCGGCCGAACATCCAAATCTGTATCAGCTTGTGCTTACTCTTCTCGATAACAATGGCAGGGAATTGGAAAGCACACAAATCTCAATTGGTTTTAGAGAAGTTAAGATAGCTGGCGGACAATTGCTTATCAATGGAAAGCCCATACTTTTAAAAGGTGTAAACAGGCATGAGCACGATCCCAAAACCGGACATGTAATTTCCAAAGAATCTATGTTGGAGGATATTCGTTTAATGAAACGGTTTAATATTAATGCGGTGCGTACTTCGCATTATCCAAACGATCCCTATTGGTATCAGCTTTGCGATGAATATGGTATTTATCTGATTGATGAAGCCAATATTGAGAGTCATGGAATGGGTTATAAACCCGAGCGTACTTTAGGCAATAATACGGATTGGAAAGCTGCACATTTGGATCGAATTGCAAATATGATGGCACGCGATAAAAATCATCCTTCAGTAATTATATGGAGTATGGGGAATGAGGCCGGTTTTGGCGAAAATTTTAAAGCGGCCGCAGAAATGATGCGCCAACTTTATCCCAATCGCCCCACGCATTACGAAAGGGCAGGCGAAGATTTAGCTACCGATATTGTTTGTCCGATGTATCCATCAATTGCGCATTTAAAAGCATATGCAGACCGAGCGATCGATCGTCCCTTGATTATGTGCGAGTATGCGCATGCCATGGGCAATTCGGTGGGCAATTTAAAGGAATACTGGGATTTGATAAAAAAAGAGCCTCATCTTCAAGGCGGTTTTATTTGGGATTGGGTAGATCAGGGTTTGGAGCAAAAAGGGGCTGATGGACAAACTTATTTTGCGTATGGAGGCGATTTTGGAGCGGATACCATTCCGAGTGATAATAACTTTTGCATCAATGGTTTGGTATTTCCGGATCGGGAAATACACCCTGCATTATGGGAAGTGAAAAAAGTATATCAAAATATTGATTTCGAGCGAAATAATACTTTTCTGAAGATTTATAATGGTTTTAATTTTACAAACCTCTCAGCGTTTGATTTTGCGTGGAAAATGTTGCAGGACGGAAAAGAAATAGGAGTGGGAAGTTTGCCCGAAATAAACCTTCAGCCCGGTCAGGAAGTAAACATTCCTCTACCCATGCAGAGCGAACTTTTTTCGCAAGATGTGGATTATGTTTTTACAATTACTGCAAAAACAAAGCAAGGCAACGAATTAATTCCAAAAGGGTATGAGGTGGCTTGGGAACAGTTTGATGTGCCTTCTTTACGCGGTTTTTTGTTTACCAATCTGGATCAATTTGGCGACCTAATTATTACCAACAATGCAGATGCCCTAGGTATTTTGGGTGATGATTTTGAGCTTCAATTTTCTAAGAAAACAGGGAAATTGCTTAAATGGACATCGCACGGGCGAAACATTTTGGCAAACGACAAAGGATTTTCGTTTAATTTTTGGCGAGGGATGACGGACAACGATTTTGGAAATCGGTTTCCGCAGCGTGCAGATTTATGGAAAAAAGCGGGTCGTCAAGTTGAATTAGTTTCTTTTATCACAAAAAAAATAAATAAGAAAGAATTCCAGATTAAAACGGAGCATATTTTAGGCAATAATGCGGCAAAATGGCAAATGGTTTATACCATTGCCGCCAATGGCGAAATATATGTAGATAATGTATTTATTCCTTTACACGAAGATTTGCCTGAACTGCCTAAATTGGGTCTCACCCTAGAATTGAATCCGGTCTTTCAACTATTGGATTGGTATGGAAGAGGTCCGCATGAATCCTATTGGGATAGGAAATCAGGGGCTAAAATCGGTGTTTATTCTTCAACTGTCGAAGATCAATTAGAACCTTATATCCGGCCCCAGGAAAATGGTAACCACACGGATGTGCGTTGGTTGGCTTTGCGCGATAGTTCGGGTTATGGATTTTTGGTTGCCGCCGAACCTTTATTAAATTTTAGTGCGCAAAACTATTCGCTCGAAGATTTTGATCATGCCAACAAAAAGATAAATAAACACAGCATTGCCATACAAAAAAGACCTTTTGTTACGCTTGATTTGGATTATGGACAAACAGGACTTGGTGGTGACAATAGTTGGGGAGCCAAGGCACATAAGGAATACACGCTTTTCTCAAAGCCATATAGCTATCGTTTTCGCTTTGCATTACTTAACCCCAAGCAAAGCGATTTACAAAGTGTTTGGAAAGAAAAGGCTTTGCTTGAAACTATTCAGGAATAAAGTTATTTATTCTTAAATTGGAATTTTTTCGTGTTTCGCGTAAATTCACTTATTGATTTAACTTTATCTTTGTGATAATGGAATCGAAAATAAACAGTCATACCGTTGAGAAACATATTTTTATCAAAAATATGATAGGGAAATGCTGTATTCGTATGCTTCGTATCATTTTTGAACAACAAAAGATAGAGGTAATTTCTTTAGTTTCAGGCGAAGCCGAAATTCGTTATAAATCAACTGAATGGAACGAGAAAAAACTGGCCGTTTTGTTGGAAGAAAATGGGTTTGGTTTGATATTAAGTCGAGAAAAAAGGATAGTTGAGCTTACCAAGCTTGCAATTGTTGAACTTATCCACGAGCTCAATAATATGAATTCCATTGTTCAGAAATCGGATTATCTTGTCGAGAAAATAGGACTAAGCTATCAACAGATTTCCAAGCTTTTTTCCAAACACGAACCCATAACGCTCGAGCGTTTTATTATCTTAAATAAAATAGAACGCGTAAAGGAGTTAATTCTTACAGATGAATATACTTTAAGCGAAATTGCTTATTTAATGGATTACAGTTCAGTACAATACCTTTCCAATCAGTTTAAAAAAGAAACGGGATATTCGGTAACTGATTATAAAAAAGAAGGGCTTAATCTTAAGATTAATTTAGATGAGCTTTACTAGTTCATTTATAGCAATGCAAGGTTAGTTGATCCATTTTAAACCTTCTAAAGCAGAGGCATCGTTGGGCGAGTACATCAAGACCTTCTGAAACAAGACTTTTGCATCTCTATTGCGACCTAACTTTAATTGTGTCCAGGCCAACATCAGCAGCGAATCGTAGTCGAAAGGATACAATTGAACCACTTTTTGAAAATAATTAAATGCCGTTATATACTCTTTTTGTTCATAATAGATAAGACCCAAACGGTAATTTGCTTGCGTATTATTTGGCGAATTTTCAATAATTTGTTTATACAAAGTAATTACTTCGTTTATTTTTCCCAATGCCAATTTCGGAAGTATCAAACCAAAGCGCGCTTCTTCGGAATAGGGCATTAAGCTCAATGCTTTATTGTAATAAGTAACAGATTCGGTATACGATCCTGCCATATAATCGAGCCATCCCAAGCGGAGGTTGAGCTCATAAGAATTCTCCATATAAACATTTTTCAAACATTTTATCGCCTCTGAATAATTGCCTTCTTTTTCATAGGCATAGCTTTCGCCAAATGCATTGATTATGTCGTTAATATTCTGAGCAAATAATCCTTGCATACTGAATACTAAAACGCTGATGGTTGTAATGTAATATCTCTTAAACATCGTATACTATTTTCTAATTTGAATAAACTTGTTTTGCTCTTATTTTTTGGTTACCTCTATTAAGGACAACTTCTTTAATTCCTTGTTCATTAATGGTTATAGAATAGATCCAGGCATCTACTTTTCTATTGAATACAAAATTATTAATTTGCGATTCCAGCTTAATTTCTGAAGGCATTAATTCATCATCAATAGAAACTGTTTTTAATCGATATTTAGCATGCAAATACATATAAAATGGCGCAATAAAATCTTGGAAAAACAATCGTGATTTTCTGAAAATCTGATTCGCAGGTATCTGATCCTCAATTTCTAAGTCCTTATAATAACCGGTTTGGATCTTAAAAAAGGCTAAATAGAAATGGAAAAGAGCCGCATTTTTATCGCCCACATAATTCTTGAAATACAAAAGGTTATCATCGCTATAAAAATAGGCGTAAGAATTGGTTTTTGAACAGTAGAAATAACTGTTATTATAAGTGTCGGCTTGAATTTCCCAGGTTTCTATTTCTTTTTTGCCTTGGTTCTCAATTTCGAATTTAAATTCTTGTCCGGGAATAAAATGCAAAGCGTTTTTTAACAAGCTATTGCTTTGTATATTTCCAATTTTTTGATCTTGTAATGGTTTTTCAAAAAGATGCAATTTGAATTTTCCGTCATTTTCTTGAGAAATATAACGTGCCAAAGGATAATCTAAAGTTTTAGATCCAATATAAGGTGTTGCCTGAATTTGAAAATGCAAATGCGGATAAGGCGATCGGCCGGAATTACCTACTTTGGCAATAACCTGACCTTTGCGAACAAAATCGCCGTTTTTAACGCTTATCGATCCCAATTTTAAATGACTGTATTTGGTATAGAGATAGTCTACATGTTTAATAATAATAGTGTTACCCCAATTATTAACCAAATTCATATCTCCAATAATATTGTCGGGAATTCCATTTTGCACTTCCTGAACGATTCCATCTGCGGGAGCTAAAACATTTTTATCGTAGCAGAAATAATCTTCCGGATAGTCTCCCTCATTTTTATATTCCAAACCTTTTCTATCGCGAATAATAAAATCCCAGGCATGCTGCCACTCGCCTCGGTGCGTATGCTCTCCGGCATGACCCTGACTAATATCCCACATTCCTGAAAAAGGCAATGCTATGGAAATATACTGCAATTCGCCAAATCGACGGTTGGCATTATTATAAAAGTAGAGGTTTTTTTCGGGCGAATATTGCTGAACAATAACTTCTTTCAATCCTGATTTTTTTGGAACCCGTAATTTAATACTGTATAAAAATACAATTACAATTAAATTAAAAGGTAGCGCATAAATAGAGAGTTGGAAATTGGCAAAAAGCGCCATAGAGGCCAAAGTAATTAAAACAACCAATGGTAGTATAATCACTGTCCATAAATAGCTGTATTTATTCGGAACCAAGAAAAATCCGCCCAAAGACATGGAGGTAAGAATAAAATTAAACCCAATATATGTATAACTTAATTCAGACAAATCGGCTCCAACAAAGGAGTAGAAATAATAAGCGGTATAAAAGCCTAGTATGGATAAAGTGAGTGCGATGCGCGAATAAATCAAAATACCAATAGCAATAAGCATTCCGGCAAAAACATTGTATTGAAAAAAGATAGCGCCTAGCGATAGAAAATACACTTTAAGCGAATAGAAAAAAGGGATAGTATTCCACCAATTATAAAGATCGACTAATGTTTTTCCTCCAATTCCGTAAATACTGTTTACAAAATAAATAGAGCGATCGCTTAGCCAAACATTTAAAAACGACGAACCCGATAAATCAATAATCCAGATACCAATAATAAAAGGTATACTCAAAAATGGAAGTCGATATTTACCAAACCAAGCCTCCAGGTTTACATTCAGAAAAACAATGAATAGTGAAATGGCTATAATGATAGAATAAAGCACAAGACTGGGCTGAAAATAAAGTCCTATGCCTAAACCGGTTAATAAGCCATTATAGGCATACATTCCTTTTCTGATTTTGTACTTGTCGAAGCCCAAAGCGTAAGCAAATCCGTTAGAAGATACCACAGCCAATAAGCCACCCAATCCCGACCAAAGATCAAAAAAACTAACCAGAAACAGGAGGATGCCAAAGGTCTGATTATTCGAAAAAAAGATTTGCGAATAACTATTCAGGATTCCCGAATACAATTCTTTTATGTCAATTTTCGTTTTCAAATTTGTTTTGATTTATTTGAACGATTTTTCGTCCAAAGATAAGTTAAAACACTTGAAATGATACTTATGTTTAAAAACCAGAATATCCAGGCGCCTGTATCTTGTGTTTTATAAATTGCGGTTCCAATATTTCCTATTAGCAACCATTGGATAACATAGATTACCGTTACATTTTTGCCTAAAAACTGCAAATAAATAAAAAACAAGGTGTTCTTTGCTTGTTTGTTGATAAGGTAGAGTAAATAAATCCAGACAAGAATAAAGCCGATACTCCAAAGAAAAAACAAGAAGTTAAAATGATAATAATCAGTAAGAATGATGCTATTATCTATGCCAAATCCGGCACTTAAAATAAGAATTAGCGCAATGATAAAAAGGCCAATTTTGATCCAAATCTTTTTTAATAGCGATTCAAAATCAAGCTTATGCACTGCCAGTTTAAAACCGTAACCCAATAGGGGATAGGTCAACCAAGGAATTAGAGGGAAATACGACCACGATGTTCCACCACTAAAAAATGCCAGAACATAACGCAAAGAATGATTTTCGAATTGCAAGGGTGAGAAAAAATTAGAAAGCAAAGCGATGGCAAAGGCTAAGCCAAAATAGATCCAAATTCTCTTTTTAGCCAACTTTTGAATCAAAGCCAGTGCGAGCAGGCTCAAACCGGCCAAAGGTAAGATATCCACGCCAAAAATATAGTTCCAAGGATTAATTTGCCAATCTTTAAATTGGATATTGTAAAGCAAATGTGCGTTTAAGCCAATATTTAATAAAATACCACCAAGAAATAAACGCATCCCGCGGGTGGCCATAGCCTTGGGGTTTTTCTTTCCGAAAGCTAAAAAATAGCCCATAACAAGCATAAAAACAGGAGCAGCAGGAATTCCTCCCAGAAAAAGAGAAACACTTCCTAATGTGCTGCTGAAAATGGTTTCTTTAGTAAAAAGTTCCATCAAATGCACCTGAATCATAAAGAGTACTGCCAGTCCTTTTAGCCGGTCAGGAAATTCTAGTCTTATCTTGTTTGCCATAATTTAGAGGAAAAAGAGACCGTTTCCGGCCTCTTTTCGTGTATGAGAAAAGTTATTTTATTTCA
>JAFGHU010000052.1 GCA_016929955.1 Bacteroidales bacterium
CCGATTTAAAACTATAATCGTTCAGGTTATTATCTTCGTGTACAGGACGAGAAATTGCACCTTGACTTCCCGATCGGCCAACAAAAGTTCCGCTGGTAGACCGATCGCGAACACTAAAATAATTTGAGTAGCTGATTAAAGTATTCATATAGAACCGAGGCGAAAATCGTCGCGACCATTTGAAAGATGTTCCTGTATTTCCCCAGTTGGTAAGGTCTTTGGTTTCGATATCAAGACTTACACCACTAAATCTGGATTTCGATTGCGGTATTATCGAATTATCTAAATTGTCTTCTCCATTATAAATACTCAGAGAAAGAACATCTTTATCGCTGGGACGAAAGGTGAAACGCGCATTTAGGTCGTAAAAATAAGACGAAGTTTCTTGTGTTGGAGAAGCACCTCCACGACCAAATGAAGTCGTTTCATTTTCACTAACAAATTGATCAAATATTTTATCGTAAATCGGGCTTGCCCAACTTCTCCTGATTGCAATTAATCCTGACGCTTTATCGCCGATTGGCATTTCTGCAAAGGCATTCATCGACATTAAACTTAAATCGCCGGAAAGATTAAATTTCTTTTGATCGCCTTCTTTGCCTGTTATCTCGGCTACACCTGAAAGTCGCCCGCCATATTTAGCATCAAATCCGCCCTTATAAAGTTGCACATCTTTAATGGCATTGCTATTGAATGCACTAAAAAAACCAAACAAATGCTCCACATTATAAACGGTAAAACCATCGTATAAAACTAAAACCTGATCGGGTGTGCCTCCCCTAACATATAAACCCGATGAGTTTTCGTTGGCGGCACTAATGCCGGGCATAAGTTGTAAAGAGCGCAAAATGTCTTTTTCGCCGAGATTTGGCAAAGTAACCAATTTTAACGGCGACATTTTGATCATACCTACCTGATTACCACTAACTTGCAGTATATCCTGAAATTCTCCTGTAACAACAACTTCGTTTAAATCGAAAGTTGTAGGAACCAATTCCACAATTAAGTTATCGATATTTGTTTCAGGTGTTAAATAAATCAGCCTTTCCTGATAACCAATATAACTAAACTTGAGCGTAACGGTATCGGATGGAATCTTCATCAAACTAAAATAGCCATCAACATTACAAACTGTTCCCAGATTAGTTCCTTGAACAATCAAACTTACAAAGGGTAAGGACTCTTTGGCATTTTTATCGACCACCTTTCCCTGAAGCGTAAAATCCTTTTTAACAGGAGGCCCCGAATAGCTATTTTTTGCAGATAAAAGTTCGGTTTCAGGATCAAACCAACGATCTACAATAAGTATGGTATTTTCTTTATCACGATAAAACTTCATTTTGTTTTTGGCGCAAATCTGATTGAGAAACAGATCTAAAGGTTTATTGTAAAGCTGTTGATTGTATTTTATTTTACTGAAAAGAAGCGTGTCGTAAGCAAAAGTAATGGTATGTTCTTCACTCAAATCTTTTAATACATCATGTAAATTGCAACATAACCAGCCATCCACTTTTATTTCGGACAGATTTTGGCTCATCGCATTAAAAAAAAGAAAATTACCCAGGAAGAGTAAACTGAATTTGATTTTAGTCATCGTTTTATTTATAGATTAGATATTAATTTTCCACTTAAATACTTTTTAATAAAATCTGGTTGACTAATTAAATGGCTGTAGTTCAGTATACTAGTTTAAGCAAGGATTCGAATAAATAGACAATCGCTGCGTAAGCTTGGCAAATTAGACCAATAGAACCTTTAAAGGTTTAATCCCAAATAAAAAAATATTCACTTTGCGGAATATTTAACGCGGAATGATCAATATCCTTCAAAAAAATTAATTTTGTAAAAATTCACCTAAATAATGCAAAACAAGACTTTCAAAGGAAATCCTTACGCCGTACTTCTCTATCGCTTAGGTGTTATTCTTATTATCCTTAGTTTATCCAGAATTTGTCTTTATTTTTTTAATACCGGTTATTTTAATGAGCTTACGCCCAAAGAATTATTTACGATTTATATTTTAGGATTTCGATTTGATATAGCTGCATTAATGATGCTCAATGCGCCATTGATCTTATTTAGCACACAGCCTTTTCGATTTAAGCATAAAGCGAAACTAAACAGCATTGTGTTATATATAACATTGGTTTTTAATGGTATAGCTATACTATTTAATCTTATCGATATTACTTATTTTCGCTTTACACTTCGACGAAGTTCTTATGATCTCTTTCTGTTTTTAGATACCAACGTGGGTTTATTCGATATTTTCAAGGCTTTAATTTTAGATTATTGGTACCTGATTCTTATGGCTGCATTTTTTATCTATAGTATGGTTTATGCAACTTTAAAAATCAAAGAGAAGAACGATAATACCAAACAAAGCATTTTTCAATTGATTTACAAAAGCCTGATTTTTTTATTTGCTATTGGGATAAGCATACTGGGGATTCGGGGAGGGACACAATTAAAACCGCTCAATTTAATTGATGCCGGTAAAATGGTAAGCAGCAACGAAGTGCCTTTGGTTTTAAACACTCCTTTTAGCATATTGGTTACTATCGGAAAACAAAAACTGGAAACAAAAACCTGGTTTACACAAGAAGAATCTGAGAAACGCTATAATACGATTCATCAATACCATAAAAAAGCTGAAAAGAGCACAAAAAAGAATGTAGTTGTATTAATATTGGAAAGCTTTTCGACGAATAAAATAGGCTATTTTAATTCCTCACAAGTGAGTTTAACACCATTTTTAGACAGTCTGCTTGCCAAATCGCTTACTTTTGATGGAATTTCGAATGGAAAAAAAAGCATTGAAGGCATTCCGGCAATTTTATCCAGTATACCAAGCCTAATGCGACAGCCTTTTTTAACTTCGCCTTATTCCACAAATCAATTCAGTAGTTTAGCTGAGCTATTAAAAAAGGAAGGATACTACAGTGCCTTTTTTCATGGTGGAAAAAATGGAACGATGAACTTTGACAGTTATGCGGCAAACGCGGGATTTGAATCTTATTTTGGTTTAAATGAATACCATAACCTTAGCGATTATGACGGAAGTTGGGGCATTTGGGATCATCAATTTTATCCTTTCTTTAAAGCGCAACTCGACCAGTTTAAAGAACCTTTCATCGCGGCCTTTTTCAGTTTATCATCGCACCATCCCTATTCCATCCCTCAAGACTATAAAACGCTTTTTTCAGCATCAGAAAATCCTCTTGATAATTGTATAAGCTATTCTGATTTTGCCTTATCCCAATTTTTCGAATCTGCACAAAAAGAAGACTGGTATACGCATACACTTTTTGTTTTAAGCGCCGACCACACTGCCGAACTGCCCAATACAGCCGACTCAAGCAATCTGATACATTTCGAAATACCTATTGCATTTTTTGCTCCAAACGACAGCGTCTTATTAAAGAGCAGCCATCGTAAAACGATTCAGCAAATTGATATTATGCCAAGCGTTTTGGATTATCTGAACTACAACAAGCCCTTTTTTGCTTTTGGAAATTCTGTTTTCGACATGGCAGCACCCGATTTTGCGCTTTATTATTTAAACGAAGTTTATCACGGTATCACTTCTGATGCTATTATTGAATTTGATGGGGAAACTTTTCGTTCTAAATCCAGAGCAAACAGCACACAAAATATGAACAATAAAAAGCTTCAGCTTGTCGAAGATCAAATGAAAGCATTTATTCAGATTTATACCGATCGTATGAATACTAACAAAATAAAGTGAGTAAGTAAGTATGAAAAAAATTCGCGTCATTATCAATCCAATAAGCGGCTCAGGCAGACAAAAAAAAGCGGAATATAGCATTCGGAAACACCTGAACGCACAATTCTTCGAAAGTGAGATTTTGTATTCCGAATATGCCGGACATCTTTCTGTACTTGCGCAAGAGGCCGCCAACAAAAACTATGACGCTGTAGTTGTGGTTGGAGGTGACGGATCGGTAAATGAAGCCACACAAGCACTTACCGGAACAAAAACAGCACTTGGAATCATTCCAATAGGATCGGGAAATGGCCTGGCGCGGTTTTTAAAAATTCCGATGAATAGTACAAAAGCCGTGCACCGCATTAATCTTTTTGAACGAAAACAAATCGATACAGCCGATATCAATGCACATAAATTTGTTAATCTTGCCGGTGTTGGATTTGATGCTCATGTCGCCAAACAATTTGAGCTTTCTCATCAGCGGGGATTCCGAAATTATGCCAAAATAAGCCTGCGCGAATTTTTTAAATACCGCGAACAAGACTATACAATCAGCTTGGATGGTAAACTGATAAATACCAAAGCTTTTATGATTGTTTTTGCCAACTCCAATCAGTTCGGGAATAATTTTGTAATTGCTCCTCAGGCAAAAATCGACGATGCCATGCTCGATGTTTGCATCATCAAAAAACCAAAATTGTATCAAATCCCAATTGTTTTGCTTAAAATTATGCGTAAAAAAGTGCACACTTCACATTTAGTTATAATTCACAAAGCCAGCGAAATTAGTATTGATTTGCACAAAACCACCATCGTAAATAAAGATGGTGAAGCCCTTGAGCAAGACAAACAATTACGGATCAAAGTAAATCCTTTATCTTTGTCGGTGATTATTTAAGTCCTAAACCTATGTCGAAAAAGAAGAAAAATAAAGCGATAATTGGAGATATTATGTATTCTACCAATCCGGATTTTGAATACGAATTTGAGCAGGAAACAGAAACTTTAGCTCCGGCCGATCAAGATTTGCGCATTTGGCTCGATCGCAAACATAGAGGCGGAAAACAAGCTACTTTGATAAAAGGGTTTATCGGTAGCGATGCCGATTTGAAAGATTTGGCCAAAATCTTAAAAACAAAATGCGGTGTTGGAGGTTCATCAAAAGATGGGGAAATAATTATTCAGGGCGATTTTAGAGATAAAGCACTCGATATTTTAAAAGGACTGGGATATAAGGCCAAAAAAGCCGGGGCATAAAAAAACCTGCTCGAAAAACATGGAACAGGTTTTAAACTTTTTCTAAATCCTTTATTTAGTATTCATCTTCGTTAAAGAAGAAATCTTCTTTTGTTGGGTAATCAGGCCATAAATCTTCAATACGTTCATAAGCTTCGCCCTCATCTTCAATCTCTGCCAAGTTTTCTGCCACTTCTTGTGGTGCTCCAGAACGGATACAAAAATCAATTAATTCTTCTTTAGTAGCTGGCCAAGGGGCATCTTCCAACTTTGAGGCTAATTCTAAGGTCCAATACATAGTTATAACAATTTTGTAATTTTTGCAAAAATAATTTTTTTTCACAAAAAAACAAGCCTGTTTTTAAAATCGATTAAAAAAACTATAAACAACTGTTAATAAGTGTTTTACAGGGGTGATCAATCTATTGAATATCAATTATATAAACACAAAGTGCTTATGAAATTGCCTAAATGGCAATACGAAGCACAAATTACGTATCAAAACACGAATTGTTTATCGAATATATGAACGCAAAAACTGAATAATTATGCAATCCGATTGATTACAAATGCAATCAATTTTCTTTTAAGATAACGTCGTCGTATTCTATCTCAAAAGCCATTTTATGTTTGGCTTCCTCTTGAGCAAGACCCAAAAACAAATCTTTAAATCCGGCATCAGGGGTTGTAGAAGCTAATTTCATATACAATCTGTAGGCTGCTTTTTCACGTTTCATGGCCAAAATCAAGGCATCCTGATAAGTCATAGTATCGGTAACCGCTTGTCTGACCACATAATCGGCCACTTTCATATCCAGAATTTTTTGCTGTTCTAACTTTAAAACGCCTTCCTTTTTAACTCTGATAAGCTTTTCTTTATGTCCAATCTCTTCAAGAGCATAAAGTTTAAAGGTTTCGCGAATACTTTTATCTTTACTAGTTTCAGCTAACTCAAAATAGAAATCAGCTGCATTTTGCTCATTTTCAATGGCAAAATCTAAAATTTCATCTACAGTTTGAAAGGCTTTCATTGGTTCTATATTTATGGGATAAATATAGGGATTTTCAATCGTTCAGGAGCCCCAATAAACGAAAAACCTTTTTAACTTTGCGGAAAAACGAATCATGTCTAAAATTCGCCTGGCGATAAATGGTTTTGGCCGCATCGGTCGAGCTACTTTTCGAAACCTCCTTACAAATACCAGTATAGAAGTTATTGCAATCAACGATTTAACCGATACGGCTACTTTAGCACATTTGCTAAAATACGATACTGTTCATCGCCTATTAAAAGCAGAAATCAGTTACGACGAACATCATTTAATAGTGAATGCACATAAAACCTTGGTTTTAAAAGAAAAAGACCCTGAAAAATTGCCATGGAAAGATTTAAAGATTGATATTGTAATTGAATCGACCGGATTATTTGCCACCAAAGCAGGCGCCGAAAAGCATTTAAGTGCAGGTGCGCGGAAAGTTATTTTATCTGCGCCGGCCAAAGGTGAAAATAGCGAAGAAATTCCATTTGTTGTTTTAGGTGTAAACAACGACATTATTGCCAAGGCAGACCGCATTATTTCAAATGCCAGCTGTACCACAAACAATGTTGCGCCTTTAATAAAACTATTGGACGATAAGTGGGGCATAGAAAAAGGATTTATTACTACGGTACACAGTTATACAAAAGATCAGAATATTTTGGATGGTCCGCATGCGGATCTTCGTCGTGGGCGAACAGCAGCAGAAAACATTGTACCTACAACAACAGGCGCAGCCAAAGCGGTAACACGCATATTTCCGCATTTAGCAAAAAATATTGGAGGCGCTGGCATTCGTGTTCCTGTGCCTGATGGCTCTTTGACCGATTTAACCTGCACCCTACGAAAACCAGCTTGTGTTTCAGAAATAAATGCCGCGTTTAAAGCTGCTGCCCAAAACGAATTCAAAGGAATTTTAGAATATACCGAAGATCCTATCGTTTCGAGAGACGTAATCGGCAACACCCATTCAGCTGTTTTTGATGCCAAATTAACGGCTGTTTTAGGCGATAAAAACAAATTGGTAAAAGTTATTGCCTGGTACGATAATGAAATAGGCTATTCTACGCGCTTGGTTGAACTCGTTGAACTTTTTGCTTAATCATAAAACAGTCCCCTTATTCAAGCATAGTCTTTAATTTATTGTTTGGTGCATTTTGGTGCTTTGTCCAAAAAACTCCTTCTGAAGCGTTTTAACGGCTTATTTTTTGCCCCCAAATCACACCAAAATTAACAGTGCAAAAAATTATCCGGCGGATTTCAAAGATTCAAATAAAAAAAACCCACACCAAATTGATTTGATGTGGGCTTTAATCTTAAACCGCGTATTTACTAACGATGTCCTAACATTTTTCTTGGGTCTACAATTTTCGTAAACTCTTCGTCTGTTAAATAGCCCAATTCCAAAGTAGCCTCGCGAAGTGTGGTTCCTTCTTTATGCGCTTTCTTAGCGATTTTAGCCGCTGCTTCATAACCGATATGTGTATTTAAAGCGGTAACCAACATCAGTGAATTATCTAGATTTTCTTTTATAACCGTTTCGTTGGCTTCAATTCCAACAGCGGCATTGTCGTTGAACGAAACACAAGCATCGCCCAATAAACGAGCGGCTTGCAATAAATTGTAAATCATTACGGGTTTAAATACGTTTAACTGAAAATGGCCTTGCATACCTCCGGCGGTGATGGCGGCGTCATTTCCAATAACTTGCGCACAAACCATAGTCAAGGCTTCGTTTTGTGTAGGATTTACTTTGCCGGGCATAATTGAAGAACCGGGCTCATTTTCGGGTAGGCGAATTTCGCCAATAGAACAACGAGGTCCAGAAGCCAAAACACGAATATTATTGCCGATATGCATCAAGCTTACAGCTAAAGTTTTTAAAGCTCCCGATGTTTCAACAATAGCATCGTGTGCAGAAAGAGCTTCAAATTTATTTTTTGCCGTAACAAAAGGATATCCCGTTAATTCAGCAATAGTTTGAGCCACTTTACCATCATAGCCTTTTGGTGTATTTAATCCTGTTCCCACAGCTGTACCTCCAAGAGCCAGCTCAGCCAAATGAGGAAGCGTATTTTTTAAGGCGATTAAACCATGATCGAGTTGCGAAACATATCCGCCAATTTCATCACCTAAAGTCAATGGCGTAGCATCCATCAGGTGTGTACGACCTGTTTTTACAATATCTTTAAATGCTTCTGCTTTTGCGGCAAGTGTATTACGTAAAAGCTCAACGCCAGGAATCGTAACTTCGACTATCATTTTATACGCAGCAATATGCATAGCTGTTGGAAAAGTATCATTCGACGATTGCGATTTATTCACATCATCATTGGGATGGATCATCGGTTTACCTTCGCCTAATTTGTTTCCGGCCAAAACATGGGTTCTGTTCGAAATTACTTCGTTCACATTCATATTCGATTGAGTTCCGGAACCGGTTTGCCAAATAACCAATGGAAATTGATCGAATAATTTACCTTCGATAATTTCGTCGGCTGCCTGAGCAATCAGGTTTTTCTTTTCGTCAGACAAAACGCCTAATGCATTGTTCGCTAGCGCAGCAGCTTTTTTCAAATATCCAAATGCTTGAACAATTTCTCTTGGCATCGATCCTTCTTCACCAATCTTAAAATTCATTTTAGAGCGCTGTGTTTGAGCTCCCCAATATTTATCGGCAGGAACTTCAACATTGCCCATAGTGTCTTTTTCTATTCTGTATTCCATTGTTTTATGTTTATAGGTTGTTTTAATTATCTATTTTGATTTGTAAAATTCGATGCATATTATTTAAACAATGCATCTACATTTTCGGCCGGATCACCAAGAACGGCCTTATTATCTTTGATAATGATCGGTCGCTGAATAAGTTTTGGATGCTCAAGCAAAATGTTTATCCACTCCTCATCGCTCAAGGTTTTTCCCTTGTAATTTGTTTTATAAATGGTTTCCTGTTTTCTGATAATCTCCTCGGGTTTCTTTCCTAATTTCTTTAATGCTTCGTTTAAACTTGCTTTGGTAAAAGGATCGTCTTTTAAATAAAGCTTTATATTAAAATCTTTGGTAAAGGATTCCAAGGCCTGAAGACCGGCTCTTGATTTTTTACATCTGGGGTTGTGGTAAATTGTAATCATTGAATTGGGTTTCTTTGATTCTAAGACATCAAAATTAGAAAAATATCAGCTTAAAAAGGCTTAAAAAAGATAAAATAGATTGGTTTTAGATTAGGAATATGTCAGTTTTTGGTTTTTCTCTATGTTTGCAAAAAGTTTGGTAATGACGCTTATCGATTTCATCATTTTAGTAAGTGCCGGTGTGGCTGTTGGTTTTATTAATACTTTAGCCGGTGGAGGCTCTACCATATCGCTTTCTATATTGATGCTTTTAGGATTATCGCCAACCATGGCTAACGGAACAAATCGCATCGGAATTGCCATTCAAAACATTGTTGGCGTTAGCAGTTTTAAACAACAAGGAGTATTAGAAACAAAAAAAGGATTTCTTTTAGCTATTCCGGCAACCATTGGATCTATACTTGGATCATTTATTGCAGTTGATTTAAACGAATCTATTTTCGAAAAAGCCATGGGTGTTATCCTTTTGATTATGTTAGGATTTACACTTTTTAATCCTGACAAGTTAATCAAGGAACAAACAGCACTTGTAAATAAAAAACTCAACTGGAAACAATATGTTTTGTTTTTCTTTATCGGTATATATGGTGGATTTATACATATCGGTATCGGTTATTTTTTGTTGGCTTCTTTAATTATTGGTGCCGGTTATGAGTTAGTTAAAGCAAATGCCGTTAAAGTACTTATTGTTTTAGTGTATACTCCCTTTTCTTTAGCCGTATTTATTTGGAACGACATGATAGACTATAAAATGGGATTTACATTGGCTATCGGAACGGCTTTGGGCGCCTTTATCGCCAGTAGATTGGCCGTAAAACGTGGCGCAGGTTTTGTGCGTTGGGTAATTGTGGTGATTATTCTATTAACTGCTGCTCATTTATTCGAACTTGTTGATTTTAAAGCAATTCTACAGAAATAGGATTCGCTTCTTTAAACCCATTTTGTTCAGGATTTCTACTTAAGTATTATTTTGAATCAATTTAAATTACTGATACAGAATAATGTTAAAAAAATTTTTTGATATATTAGCAAACCGATACGTTACAAATATCATAAAAACTTGAACACGTTAGCGTAGCGCATATAAACTAGACTAAATTAAAATCATTACTACCGATCATTAAAACAAGAATACACATTTACTTTATATCTATTAATCACAAAATTCCTACTTTATGATTCACAAATTAGTATTTAGAACTGCTTTAATTGCATTTATTTGTTTTTCTTTAAATGCAGTTGCACAACCTAAAATGAAACTCGGTAAAGTTTCAAAGGAAGAACTCCAAATGACTGTTTACGAAAAAGACAGTACTGCCGAGGCCTTTATTCTTGGCGAAAAATATTATCTAAACACAAAATATTCTGCAGCTACAAATAGCTTCGACCTGCAGTTGGAAGTTCACAGGCGCATTAAAATTTTACATAATGATGCCATTGACGAATGGGGAAATATTAGTTTTAATCTTTATGAAAATAAGGGAAAAAGAGAAAAGCTCGTTGCTTTTAAAGGCTATACCTTAAACTTGGTCAATGGCAAAATAGAAGAGGAAAAGTTGGCGCTAAAAGATGCTTTTGATGAGCGTTCCTCAGAAAATTATAACACTCGAAAATTTACTTTTAAGAATGTTCAGGTGGGCAGTATAATTGATTATTCCTATACCATATATTCCGATTTTTATACGCGTATACCTGATTTGGTATTTCAAAAAAGCATTCCGGTAATGTGGAGCGAAATGACTTTTGAGTATCCCGAATATTTTAAATACAAGTATTTTATGACCGGATCTGAACGCGTTTACCACTCAGAAAAAGAAACCTTGATTGAATATTCCGGTGGATATGAAATTCCTAAAATATCCAATACCTGGGTATTAAAAGACATCCCCTCTTTAAAACAATTATCATTTATGCGACCGGTAAGCAATTACAGAACTAAGATCAATTATGAGCTTTACGGCGTTGATTTTCCTGGTCGTATTTATGAAAACTATTCATCCAGTTGGGAAGAAATAAATCGGGATTTGATGAACAGCGATAACTTCGGAAAATTATTGGATCGCTTAAGTCCCACTCAAAAAATTGCTGAAGAACTAGGCGTATCTGAAGCCTCAAATATGGAAAAAATTCTGGCAGCAGTTGATTATGTACAAAGCAATTATATTTGGAATGATAAGATGCGCGTCTACCCCTCTGACGAGTGGCGAAAAAACATAAAAGAAAAAAAAGGAAGCACGGCCGACCTTAATTTTACTCTAATTGGTATTCTTAAAAACCTTGGAATTAATGCACATCCGGTAATTTTAAGTACACGTGCCAACGGTATTATTTTTGAAAGTTTTCCGGCAAGCGAAGATTTCAACTATATAATTACTGCAATTGAACAAGACGGAAAATTTATTTTAGTAGATCCTACTTCGGAGTTTACAGGCCTAAACATTCTTCCGGAACGCTGTTTAAATGGTAAAGGAATGTTAATCAGCGAATCAGGATATAAATGGATTCCAATTGAAACCGGAGTTCCGTATAGCATTGATGAATTTGTTCAATTTTCTATTGATGATGAATTAAAAGTAAAGGCAAACTATCAAGCAAAATATTCCGACTATGCCGCTTATTTTCTAAGAAATTCAATAAATAAAAAAGGGGGTGAGGAAAAGTACATTAAAGAATCTATTGAGGGAAATAAAGAATTAAATATTTCAGATTTCCACTTACAAAATTTAAAAAATTTGGCGAATCCTGTAATAAAAAGATATACCGCTTCTCCTGAAGACTATTTACAGGAAATGGGCGATATTATACTCTTTAAGCCAATTCTTTTTCCCAATTTTACAGAGAACCCGTTTAAAAAAGATAAACGCGATTTTCCGGTCGACTTTACCTTCGCAAGAAACTATTCGCAAACTGTAATTATTAATCTGCCGGAAGGATATGCATTCGAAGAAATTCCTAAAAACATCAGATTAGCCGCTCACGATCGATCCTTAATGTTGAATGTCGTATATAATATTGAAGGAAATAAACTGAGTATGATTATGAAATACAACATTAACAAGAGTTTTTTTAAAACGGACCGCTATAACGAAATAAAAAGCTTTTTCGATAATGTTGTTGCAAAGGAAAACGAACAAATTATCATTCGTAAAATATAAAAAGTCATGAAAAAGTTTATTGTCTTACTTTTTATTAGTTTTTCATCCATCGCTTATGCCCAAAAAGAGTTGGATGAAAAATGGCTTGAAATTCCTGAAACTTTAAAAGAACATGCCTATGCAATTGTTCGCGAATATAAAGTGGAATATATTCTCAATTCAACCAATAGTTTAGAAGAAAATGTGTCGATGATCCTAAGCATTCTCGATAATGAAGGCAAAGATTTTGCTACTCAAGTTTGGCATTACGATATTTTTTCAAAATACAGTTCCGGCGAAATTCAAATTTTTGATAAAAACGGAATACGATTGGAAAAGAAAAGCTTACGCGATATGAATGACTACGGCACTTCGGGAATGTCGAATTTCTTTGATGATTCACGACTGAAAGTGTATGAACCCCTAATAAAAGAAACCCCTTATACGCTTATCATTAACTTTTCTAAAAAACACAATGGATTCTTTCAATTGCCAACCTGGATTCCACAGCAAAATTCAAACATAGCTGTTGAAAACGCTTCTTTAACCATACTCAATAAAGGAAATATCGACTTTAAAACAAAACTGATCAACCTCCATAAAGGGAATTATGAATATACAGAAGAAGGCCAGAAAAAGGAATGGGAAATTCATAATATTAAGGCCTTCAAGCCGGAGTCTTATGTGCGGTCATCACAGTTGCCCGCCATTGTATTTCCATTGACCCAATTTCAGGTTCAAGGCTTTGCGGGAAATACCAATACTTGGGAAGGATTTGGAAAATGGAGCGCTGATTTAATAAACGATCGCGATATATTACCGGAAGAAACGGTAGCGAAAATTCTTGAAATGGTCAAAGGCCTCGATAATCCGAAAGAAAAAGCGAAAGTAATTTACAGCTGGATGCAAGAAAACACCCGTTATATCAGCATCCAATATGGAATTGGAGGATGGCAACCCTATACTGCTCAAGAGGTAGATAATCTAAAATACGGTGATTGTAAAGCGCTTGCCAATTATACAAAAGCCCTTTTCAAAGTAGCTGATATTGATGCCTATTATTCATTAATTAGAGCGGGAAGAGGCGAAAAATACATGGATAAAAATTTTCCTTCCAACCAATTTAACCATGTTATTCTTTGCGTCCCTTTTTCAGGTGATACCACTTGGGCAGAGTGTACAGCCGACAATATTGCCTTTGGATATTTAGGTGATTTTACAGATGATAGATATGCTTTAGTCATTGATAAGGATAAAAGCAAATTACAAAAAACTACGGCTTACCCAAAAGAACAAAACCTTCAAGTTCGCAAAGCAGATATCAATATTCATTCCGACGGCTCTTTACACGCAACTATTACGACCGAATTTTCAGGTATCCAATCCAATTACCGACGGGCACAAATTAATGAAGATGAGAAAGACCGGAAAAACTACTTATACAATTCTTTATCAATTTCTGGTTTTACAATTAAAGACCTGAGCTATGAGTATAAAAAAGAGGTATTGCCCGAAATTATTGAAAATCTTGAAATAGATGCCGTAAAATATGCCAGTGTTACAAGCAACCGAATATTTTTACCGCTAAATCTTTTAAATAAGTCTGTTTATAAACCGGAGAAAGATACTTCAAGAAAAAATACGATTTTTATTAGCTTGGCCTATATTGATAGCGACTCGCTAATTTATCAAATTCCGGAGGGCTATGAAATCGAACGCTTACCCAAGGATCAAACAATAGAAAGCCGGTACGGAAACTACAGTAGCAGAGTAATAAAAAACGGCAATGAGATTATATACTTGCGAAATCAAGAGCAAAATTCAGGGGAGTTTCCTGCAGAAAATTGGTCGGAATTCAGAAAGTATAAACTCGATATTGTAAAAGCCGATAAAGCAGTGGCAATATTAAGAAAGACTAGCAAGTAATCTTTTTATGCGATTATCGTATAGGACTCACTAAACCCATAAATTAGGCGATATCAACCATAGCTAGATATGTTCGCCTTTTGATCAAATCAATAGCTTTAATCGAGCAGAAGGTATTGATGCATTTGCTGTAAATTTGAGTGACAGGGGAAACTATTTTACTGCGCAAAAAACTTAAAAGCCTCGTAAACAAAAAAGGCTGGCCAAACCATGGCTTTTAAAAAACCAAGAACACCCATCCAAAAACCACTGGCATGAGAAATAAAATAAACGGCTGCTCCAATAAATCCTACACCATAAAATGCTCCACCGGATGCATTTCCCTGAACTTCTTTTTTCATAATATAAAGTGCTTTAATAGTTTAACACTCAAACTTACACATTTATTTTGCACCTTTAAAATTATGATCAATAAAAAAAGGTATTTACATTCGTCTAATTGCTGTTGTTTTTCCGGGTACAACTTTTCTAGTTATTGCATAAGATACAATATTGATGTTTAACAGAATTTCCCTTTCGTATTTGACAGCTAGTTTTGCATCATTTGCCGCCTCAGATAAATTGTTCAGCTTTTGCTGTATTTCCGAACGGATTTTATAATACTCCGCATAATAAGGATTTGATTGAATCGCCTTATTTATCAGGATCAAGGCTTTATCGTTTTGCTCTTTTTTAAGCTTTCTCAATGCCTTTTCCTTAAACATTAAGGAGACTTCCTTCGAAACTGCAGGAGGACTAGGACGTGCCTGCTTGATATCGCTCCTAACTGTAGAAACGGATTGCCCCTTTTGAATATCATAATTAACAATGACTTTGTAAACAAATGTGCTTGGTTCATTGTTTATTAAAGTTGGACTCCACTTGCCTTCTGTTGTTTTTAGAATGGCTAAAGGCTCTTTTGCTAAATCGATATGCGGAAACTCATCAACAACAATCGACTCAATTTCTCCTTGTTTACCAATTTCGAGTGAGAGAATTGTCCTTCCTTTAATGTTTTGTTCAATTAATGCTCTCGGATAGGTTAATTTACGGGCAAAGTATTCGTCAATATTTCCTTCGAAGCTTGCTTTAACAAAACTAGTATCCTGTTGTGCATTTACACTATTCATAATAATCAGAATAAGCACAAGTAAAAGGTGGTGTTTTTTCATGCGTAATTTTAATTTGATGCGTTTATACTTTTATTAAATATAAAAATACAAAAAAATAAAACACCAGAACGTGGAATTAAGGCTTAATCTCTTTCTTTAAAAAGATCTTCATTTTCAATTTTTTGTCCTTCGTATTGTTGAATATCGTCGCTCATATATTTGAGCTCAATACCTACTTCTTTAAACATGGCTTCCGATTCTTGTCCGGAGTGGTATTTACGCTCGCACACCACCCTTTCGATACCGCAGTTAATGATCAGCATAGCACAGGTTCGGCAAGGCGTCATACGGCAATACAAAGTTCCACCTTCGAGTGCAATACCTCTTCGGGCTGCTTGCGTTATTGCATTTTGCTCGGCATGCACCGTACGAACACAATGCTGCGTTACATGGCCATCTTCGTGAATTACTTTTTTAAATAAATGACCCACATCATCACAATGGGCCATTCCTCTAGGCGAACCCACATAACCGGTAACTAAAATCTGGCGATCTTTGGTAATTACGCAACCGCTTCGGCCTCTGTCGCAAGTTGCTCTTTCGGCAACCGTATCGGCTAATTTTATAAAATATTCGTCCCAGGAAGGACGTTTGTGTTCGGGATTCGTTTTATTGCTCATACTTCACTTATTTTAGTCATTACCTCTTCCACTTGCTGATGAAGACGATCAAAATCGCCGTTATTATCAAAAGTAAAATCAGCCATAGCAATGCATTTCTTCAGGTTTTGCTTATTCGGATCGGTCGAATTCATTTCACGGGCTTCGTTTGCTAAAAAAGTTTCGAAAGAAATTTTATCGGTTTCCGAAGCGCGTTGTACAATACGTTTGTAGCGAATTTCAGGCTTGGCATCCACGGCAAAAAGATAAAACTTGCCTTTAGCGCGCAAAGCCTCTATTTCACCCGGTGTTCGAATGCTTTCGATAATCGCATTTTTGCCGTTGATTAAGGCTTCTTCATACAGTTCGTCGGTTATAAAAGAAGGCGAATTTTCAGCTCTTAACCGATTAGCTACCAAGGTCATGCTATCGCGATTATTGGGTAAACCCAATTTTTCAATCTCACGAATTAAATAGGCACGTACCGAATAATGGCTTAGTTTTTTTTGGTTGATCAAATAATCAACTATAGTTCCTTTTCCTGCACCCAAAGTGCCGGTTATTCCAATGATGATCATAAAAGGCTTTCTGTTTTAATCTCTTTTAACCATTTGGTCATTTCGATGGGTTTGTATGAAGCAAGCAAGTCGCAAAGTTCTTTTGGATCATCGTGCGAAAAAACATTTTTACGATGTTCGCCTCTAACAAAGCCTTCGCTAACGCCTAAATCGATAAAACGAATGAGCTGATCGAAATAGCCTTTTACATTGTATAAACCCAAAGGTTTGGAAATTATTTGCAATTGATCGAGCACTAAAACTTCAGCCAATTCATCGAGGGTACCAAAGCCTCCGGGCATAGCCACAAAAGCATCCGAAATATCAATCAATAAATTTTTTCGTGTAGCCATACTCTCCACAATATGCAATTTTGTTAATCCGTTATGCGCTACTTCTTTATCAACCAAATATTGTGGCATTACGCCGATGACTTCACTTCCGGCCTCGAGCATGCGATCGGCAATAATTTTCATCAAACCCACATTGGCGCCACCATAAACCAGCAAATGTCCTTTTTCAATTAAATAATCGGCAAGTGCTAGTGCTTTCCGTTTATAAATTTCGTCGTAGCCCATACTTGAGCCACAAAAAACACAAATTTTCTTCATCACACAAAGGTAAAAGAATTGGAGAAATACAATCTAAGAATCAGCACGAAGTTGTTCTTGAATGGATTCCATCAAAACAAAAAGCGATTTAAGTTGTTCTATATCTTTAATTAAAGGCTTTATTTGAAGTTCCAAAATATTCGCTTTCAATTCGATACGTATATCACGATAAGGTGCTTGATTGACTAATTGGCTTTGCAATTTTCGATTAAAAACGCGGTGTATTCTTCGCTTATTCGAAGCAAAAAGGCGAAATAAATGATCGAATTCGTGGTATTCTACCGGAATCAGTTCCAGGCCTTTAGGCGCTCGTTTATTAAAAATATTCTTTCGTTTGATTAAAAAACGAAAATCTTCGACAGCATCGCAATTGGATTCAAAACGGGTAGTGATTATTGGAGTTCTACCTGCCATTTTCGTAAAACTGTCTAGTTTTATTTCATAGCCTTCTTCTTTTTTTACGACTTCGAGCGGCTTGAAAAATCCTTTATCAACAAATTCTGCCTTTAGATCATAGGCCAATTCATTCCAAACTTTCCGTTGACTTTTAAACATCGCACTAAATCGTCTTGAAAATTCGCCCATAAGCACCGTGTTTTTTTAATAATTTAAAACAATTTGTCCAGCATTTTCTCGTCGGCAAAATTAGGTAGCGTTACCTTCAAATTCGGATTACTTTCCATAGCCCGCCTTGCCGCAAAAACAGCGCCATCGTTTCTTGCCCAACTTCGGCGACTAATGCCGTTGTTTACATCCCAATAAAGCATCGATTTTAATCTGCGATCAGCATCCGGACTGCCATCGAGTAGCATTCCAAAACCGCCGTTAATCACTTCGCCCCATCCTACTCCACCACCGTTGTGGATGCTTACCCAAGTTGCTCCGCGGAAAGAATCGCCAATCACATTTTGAATGGCCATATCGGCAGTAAAAGAAGATCCGTCGTAAATATTCGACGTTTCGCGATAGGGCGAATCTGTACCTGAAACATCGTGATGATCGCGGCCTAAAACAATCGGAGCAGAAATTTTTCCTTCGGCAATGGCTTTATTAAAAGCTTCTGCAATTTTGATGCGGCCTTCGGCATCGGCATATAGAATTCGCGCTTGCGAGCCAACCACCAATTTATTTTCTTGTGCGCCTTCTATCCATTGAATATTATCCGCCATTTGGCTTTGTATTTCTTTGGGCGAGTTTTTCATAATCTCGCTTAAAATTTTAGCCGCAATTTTATCTGTTTTTTCTAAATCTTTGGGATCGTTAGACGTACAAACCCAACGGAAAGGGCCAAAACCATAATCGAAAAATAAAGGACCCATAATATCTTGCACATAAGAGGGATATTTAAAGCGAATTCCATCTTTAGCCATAATATCGGCTCCTGCACGTGAGGCTTCCAATAAAAAAGCATTCCCATAATCGAAAAAATAAGTGCCTTTTGCTGTATGTTTGTTGATAGCCGCAGCTTGTCGGCGCAATGATTCTCTAACTTTCTCCTTAAATTTTTCGGGATGATGTGCCATCATTTCTTGCGATTCTTCTAAAGAATGGCCCACAGGATAATAACCGCCAGCCCAAGGATTATGCAAAGAAGTTTGATCAGAACCCAAATCGACATAAATATTTTCTGCATCAAACTTTTCCCAAACATCTACAATATTGCCTTGGTAGGCAATGGAAACGACTTCTTTCTCGGCTTTTGCCTTTTTTACGCGTTGAACCAATTCATTTAAATCCTCAAACACCTCATCAACCCATCCTTGCGAATAACGCGTATGTGTTACTTTAGGATTGACTTCGGCTGTAACCGAAATCACTTTAGCGATATTGCCCGCTTTGGGTTGCGCGCCCGACATACCACCCAATCCGGAAGTTAAAAACAATTTTCCGGCAAAAGGATCTTCATTGGCTTTGGCCACTTTTCTGGCGGCATTCATCACCGTAATGGTTGTTCCATGTACAATTCCTTGCGGTCCGATATACATATAAGAGCCCGCAGTCATTTGTCCGTATTGCGAAACACCCAAAGCATTGAATTTTTCCCAATCGTCTTGTTTTGAGTAGTTTGGAATTACCATTCCATTAGTAACAACCACTCGGGGAGCGTCTTTATGCGAAGGGAAAAGACCCATCGGATGCCCGGAATACATAACCAAGGTTTGTTCGTCGGTCATTGTGGCCAAGTACTGCATCGTTAATAAATATTGGGCCCAATTTTGAAAAACGGCTCCATTTCCACCATACGTTATCAATTCGTGAGGATGCTGAGCAACAGCATAGTCCAGGTTGTTTTGAATCATCAGCATTATGGCTGCTGCTTGTTTTGATTGATGCGGAAAATCGTTGATATGGCGTGCATGCATCTTATAATCGGGGCGAAAACGATACATATAAATACGCCCGTATTTTTTTAGTTCATCGGCAAATTCAGGTGCAAGAACTGCATGGTGCTTGGGATGAAAATAACGTAAAGCATTTTTTAAGGCCAATTTTTTTTCCTCAACAGATAAAATATCTTTCCGAATTGGGGCATGATTTATATCGCGATCGTAATCCTTTTTAGCTGGGAGCTCTTCAGGAATTCCTTGAAGTATTAATTTTTTAAACTTTTCAGTTTCCATTTTTTATTTGTTAAGATGTTTGTGCAAATTTACAAAATCAATATTTCTTAAGCCTGCTCATTTAAAATTAAATAAAACCCTATTAATAAATTCCTTATATTTGAGATATATATAGCCGCTTATGAAAGGAATGGTTTTTACGGAATTTATCGAATTCGTTGAAAAGGAATTTGGATTTGAAATGAGTGATCAGATTATTACGCAGTCCGATTTAAAGTCTGGAGGTGTTTATACAGCTGTAGGAACTTATGATTTTCAGGAAATGCTTAATCTGCTTATCACCTTAAATAAAAAAACAAATATCCCGCTAAATGATTTATTGCAGACATTTGGCAAACATTTATTTTTTCGTTTTGTACAGATGTATCCGCATTTTATCGATCGCACAAAATCATTATTTCATTTTCTTTCAGGCATTGACCATTATATTCATGTGGAAGTATTAAAGCTTTATCCCGATGCTGAACTACCCACAATGACTATTGAAGAAAGAACCGATGACCACATTGTTATTGACTATAAATCTGAGCGTAAACTGGCTTATTTTGCCCTGGGATTATTTCAATCGGCTACGGCCTATTTTAATGAGCCCTGCGCTATCAATTTTAAAAATATAAAAACTGACGGTTCAGAAGTGAAATTTTTCATAACCAAGTCAAAATGACAAATGATTCAAAATATGATGCTGTTTTAAGAACACTTGACCGAGAGCGCCAAGCAAGAAGATCGGCCGAAAAAATTATTGAGGAAAAGAGTTTGGAAATTTACCTGGTTAATCAGGAATTATTAGAACTGAATCAGGATCTTGAGCGTAGAATTGCCGAAAGAACACAAGCTATTGAGGCAAGCAAAGCAGAGCTTGAAATTGCAAAAAAAATAGCGGAAGATGCCACTTCGGCCAAGTCTTCTTTCTTATCCAATATGAGTCACGAAATTAGAACGCCACTAAATGGGATCATCAGTATTTCTGAACTTTTGTTAGACGAAAAACTACCCGAAAAAGCAATGGGCATGCTGGGCTCCATAAAATATTCAGCAGATAATTTACTAAAAATAATCAATGAAATTCTCGATTTTTCAAAAATTGAAGCCGGAAAAATTTCTTTCGAAGCTATCGATTTTGATCTTCATCGTCTTTTAAAAGAGTTGATAAAAAATTTAGAGTTTTCCGCAAAAGCAAAAGGCATAGATTTAATTGCCGATTTTGACAAAGACCTTCCCGCGCGAATAAATGGCGACCCTGTAAAACTGAGTCAAATACTCACAAATCTAATTGGAAACGCCATAAAATTCACATTAAACGGCTATGTAAAACTAATTGTAAAAAAGAGTGATACAGACTTGGAAAACGGGAAAATGGGGCTCTATATTTGCGTTAAAGATTCGGGAATCGGAATTCCAAAAGAAAAGCTCGAAAGCATTTTCCAAAGTTTTGTACAGAGCGATTCATCAACAACACGTCATTTTGGAGGAACCGGATTAGGACTTACCATTAGCAAAAATTTTGTTGAGCTTCAAGGCGGAACAATCAAAGTCGAAAGCGAGTTAAACAAAGGTTCGCGGTTTATTATTCACTATCCTTATTCCTCGTGTAAAAAAGAGCAAGACAGTAGCGAAAGCAAGCCATACGAATTTATTCCATTACCCATCAAGGTTTTACTTGTTGAAGACAATAAACTAAATCAATTTGTGGCTTCGCAGTTTTTGCATAAATGGAAATCGACTGTGGATATTGCCAATAATGGGAAAGAAGCCGTTTATCTTTTATCCAAAAATAAGTACGACGTTATTTTAATGGACGTTCAAATGCCTGAAATGAATGGGCTGGAAGCATCCAGGTTGATTAGAGATAAAAACTCCAACGTTTTACAACACAATATTCCCATTATAGCATTAACGGCTAACGCATTCGAAAAATCAAGAAAAGAAATTGCCGATGCCGGAATGAACGAATTTATTTCAAAGCCTTTGCGGCCTGAACTTATGCATGGCATATTAAAAACTTTAACCTTAGACCGAAAATAAAATGACATCAATAAACTTTAAAACAAAGGATATCGTTCAAATATTAAGCCTATTCAGTCAGGAGGTTGAAGAAATGTTTTTTGTTGTTGATAAAAAAATGAAAGTGCATTACTACAACAAAGCATTTAGCGAATATTTTAAACTGAATTCGGAAGAGATTCTCAATGCCTATTTCGGAACAGCATTGGCTTGTAATAATATTGTAAAAGATGGACGTTCGTGTACGAAAACAACCTATTGCCAATTTTGCGAAATCAACTTAAACCTAAATCGCATTCTAAACAAAAAGATTCCACGCGCAGATTTCGATCTTGTTCGAGAGTTTAATATACTGAACGAACCTTTGATAAAACATTTACAATTTAAAATTCTTCCGCTTCAAATTCAGGAGAATAGCTATGCATTATGTGTTTTAAAAGACCTTAGGGAAAACGATCATTTGCGTCTTTATCAAAATCCGAGCGATTCTATTTAAAAAATACTATGTAAATTTGCAGTAGCTCAATCTATCTTATGAAATTTCTATATCTTGCTTTTGGTGGAAGTATTGGAGCCATTCTTCGTTATTTATTATCGGCCCTCCCCCATAAAATCTATTGGGGTGTATTCCCCGTGGGGACACTGTTTGTAAATCTACTTGGCTCTTTTTTAATTGGCTTTGGTTTTATTTTGTTTGGAAAAGACAATATGCCTGAAAATCTAAAAATTTTTCTTTTTATTGGCATTTTAGGCAGCTTTACCACCTTTTCAACCTTTATGTTTGAAAGTGTAAATTTATTTAAAGCGGGAGATATTAAATTCGCCTTATTCAATATTGCAGCTGCAAATATAATGGGTCTGTTTTTTGTATATTTGGGATACGTTATTGGCCAATATATTGTTAATCAAATCCACTAATTATGGAAGGTTTTGTAAAAAAAACAGAATTGCGGGTTATTTTCAACGAGAATGATTCCTACCATGGAAATAGTTTATGTCGTTTAATTGTAGAAGAAGCTCATAAGCTAGGGATTTCAGGAGCAACGGTTATTCAAACAAAAGGAGGCTACGGAAGTCGGCAGCTGGTGCATACTACTGATGTTTTAAGACTATCGGCCGAACTGCCCATCGTTATCTCTTTAGTAGATGATATCGAAAAATTAAATCCTTTAATCGCTTACGTAAAAGAGCGCGCTAAAGGCGGATTAATTAGTTTGCAAGAGATCTGGGTGAACAGAAAATGAAATGATTGAACTTGAGCCACATTACAATTGGCGCGAATATTATACCGCCGAAACCGACGAGCGATCGCCTTTTTACGGGCGAGAGTATAGCGAAATCATGCTCAATAATCATATATACAACACCTATATTCATCCTCAATGGGACGAATTTGGTTCGCTAACCCTGTATATGAAAATACTCTTTACCGATTACCAAAAAGGATTTACTATTTGGGAGTTTATTGGCGAATGGAATGATACTTTGTATAACGATATCATGTATTTGTACCGAAACGTGGTGGAAGAAATGGTGGAGCAAGGCATTCAAAAATTTATTTTGATTGGTGAAAACGTCTTGAATTTTCATGCTGACGACGATAGTTATTATCAAGAATGGTTTGATAATTTAGATGATGGCTGGATAGTGGGCTTAAATTTTTTGGAACATAATTTACACGAAATGAGAGCTTCGCGTCTTGATTATTATATTTCTTTTGGTGGAGATTTTGATTATATCGATTGGCGCACCTATAATCCACAAAAGCTTTTTGAAAAAATTGACAATCAAATGCGCTATCGTTTGGGAGAATAAATTTTGGTATTTTTGGTATAGTGATACGATGACTGCGAGTCATCGTATCACTATAGCGCAAAAGTAAAATCAAATATTTTGCAAGCAAAATAACATTTTGTTGATGAAGAAAACAGTTTCTATTCTTGTTTCAGGTCGCGTTCAAGGCGTTGGATTTCGTTATTATACACGAAAAAAAGCAGAAGAATGCAAGGTAACAGGTTTTGTACAAAATAAAAGCGACGGCTCCGTTTATATTGAAGCTTCCGGAGAAGAAATTGATATTGATACATTTATTGATTGGTGCAAACAAGGGCCTGCTTGGGCGAAAGTTTCTAAGGCAGAAATTAGCAATTTACCAAATCACGAGTGGAAAGCGTTTGAGATAAGATAGATCATTTTCTGTTATATCATTCTTTTGAATAACCCTTTCTTTCGATACTCTATTGGAACTTTGCAATCAATATTTAATCGTGTAAGACAATGAAATGCGCCAAGAACGCTAAGTTTTGAAGTCTACTAGTTTAATCGCTTGTGTAATTTCTCTTTTTCCCGGAGGGCCTGGTAACGCATTCAAAGAAAATCCGGCAGCCTTTAAAGCGCGTTTTACTTTCCCTTTTGCAGAATACGTCATCAAAATCCCTTGGGGTTTCATCGCCTGATAGATTTTTCGGAAAATTTCTTCTGTCCAAAGTTCAGGTTGTAAATCGGGATTAAAAGCATCAAAATAAACCAAATCGAAAGCCTCTTTTGGAAATTTAAAATCCTCCAGTTTAATTTTCCTTTTTTCAAAACTAAAATTTGGATTTATCTCTATTCGCTGATGCCAATTACTTAAATGCAAAGCATTAAATTGTCGCTCTAACTCAATGGATAATTCCAATCTTTCTGAAAAGTTCAACATTTCAATCAATTCCAGTTCGATTGGATAAGCTTCAATTGAAAAATAATTGAGTTGAATATCGTTTTTAATGGCAAACAATCCGCTTAACAAAGCATTTAAACCTGTTCCAAAGCCCATTTCAAAAATAGAAATCTCCTTTCGTTCCTGTGCTTTTTTAAGCAATCCGTTTTTTATGAAAATATGCTCTGATTCTTGAATAGCTCCATGCGTGGAATGAAAATTTTCATCTTTTCCAATCAGCTCCAAGGTTGTACTTCCGTCTTCGGTAATTCGAATTTTACGTTTATTCATCGAGGCAAAAGTACAAGAAGTTTTTTTTGTATCTTTATAAAAATTAAATGCCTTATGTTGACGCAATTACACCAAAACAAAATTTTGTTTTTGGATATTGAAACAACAGCTCAATATCCTCAATATGAAGAAATACCCGAGCGCTTGCGCCTACTATGGGATAAAAAGGCTGCGCTATTAACAAAAGACGAAACCGTAGATGCCAAACAGCTCTACGAACGTGCCGGTATTTATGCTGAATTTGGAAAAATCGTATGCATTTCTGTTGGTTATTATGAAAAGAAACTTCAGAAATTCCGAATCAAATCCTTTTTTGGTCATACCGAAAAAACCTTGTTACTTGCCTTTGCTCATTTATTAAATAAGCATTTCAACTCATCCGACGATTTAATGTGTGCGCACAATGGCAAAGAATTCGACTTTCCATATATCGCTCGTCGCTTGTTAATTAATCAAATAAAATTACCCAAAATGTTAGATATCGCAGGCAAAAAACCTTGGGAAATACAGCATCTGGATACCATGGAGTTATGGAAATTCGGCGATTACAAGCATTATACTTCACTCGATTTGTTAACGGCTATTTTTGATATTCCATCGCCTAAATCTGATATTGACGGAAGCCAGGTTAATAAAGTGTATTGGGAAAATGGTGATATAAAGCGAATAGCGGAATATTGCCAAAATGATGTGCTTGCCTTGGCACAGCTTTTCAATGCATATCAAGGCTATCCTTTATATCCGGATTCTGATATAGAATATGCTACGCTGGAAGAACTCTAAAAAAGAAGCCTCACTTTTCAGCGAGGCTCTTTCACTTTGCCTAATAATGATTTCTTTTCTTATAGGTTGTGTGTAATAGACTATGCGATACGTGACTAAGTGGTTCCTTTAAAAATTCCTCATAGATTTGAATGATTTCAGGATTTTCGTGTGATTTCCGAATTGGCATATTCATATCTTCTTCATAAATAGCAGCAATTCTTTTCTTACGAATTTCTTCGTTTGTGGGAATGGGTTGTCCACCGCCACCAATACAGCCACCCGGACAAGCCATTACTTCGATAAAATGATAGGGCGATTGACCGGCAGCAACCTGATCCATAATTTTACGGGCGTTGATTAAGCCATGTGCAACGGCCACTTTTAATTCCACGCCTTCTAAAAAGCTCCAGGCTGGCAAGCATCCTTCAATAACTATTGAAGCCTCTTTAATTCCTTCCAATCCCCGAACCGGCATAACGTTTAGATTCTCAAAAGGAATTTCTTTTCCTGTAACCACTTCATATGCTGTACGTAATGCAGCCTCCATAACTCCTCCGGTAGCGCCAAAAATTACACCGGCACCGGTTGATTTCCCCATTATACTATCGTAAACACCATCTTCTAATTCAGCAAAATTTAAACCCGCCTGTTTAATCATCAAACCAAGTTCACGTGTTGTTAATCCGGCATCGATATCTCTAAAACCGCTATCGTGCATTTCGGGCCTATTGGCTTCAAATTTCTTGGCTGCACAAGGCATAATGGCAACACTTACGATATCCTTTGGATCGATTCCTTTTTTCTGTGCATAATAGGTTTTCGATAAGGCTCCAAACATTTGTTGAGGCGATTTACACGTTGATAAATGGCCCAAATGATCGGGGAAAATATGTTCGATAAATTTTACCCATCCCGGAGAGCAAGAGGTTATCATTGGAAGTTTGATACTATTATCCTTGTCAACCAAGACTTTTTTCAATCGTTGCAACAATTCATTGCCTTCTTCAACGATGGTTAAATCGGCAGAAAAATCGGTATCCAAAACAGAATCAACACCCAGTCTTTTCATAGCCGTAACCATCTTACCTGTAACTCTGGTTCCAACAGGATAACCAAGCATTTCACCTATCGCTACACGAACAGAAGGAGCAGTATTCATAACCACATGCTTTTGCTCATTACCAATAGCTTCCCAAACACGATCAAAATAGCGTCTTTCGGTTAAAGCTCCGGTTGGACAGCGGTTAACGCATTGACCGCAATTGGTACAAATAGCCTCATTTAAAGGAAGTTCCATAAAAGTAGATATTTTCATATCTTTTCCTTTACCACTCACCGTAAGTGCATTTACATGTTGTAATTCTGCACAAGTTCTAACACAACGCTGACAACGGACGCATTTGCTATCGTCTTTTTCTATCGACCAGGAAGATCGATCGATTTCTATATCCGGTTTTAAGACACTTAAGTATCTATTATTATCGATATTATATTCCGCCGAAAGCGTTTGCAGCTCACAATTCATACTACGGTAACAGGTGGTGCACTGCGTATTGTGTTCTGAAACCAAAAGTGCCACAATATCTTTTCTAGCATTGCGTACTTTAGGCGTATTTGTTTTAATCACCATGCCTTCTTCTGCAGGTACTGCGCAAGATGCGGACAAGGTATTTCTTCCTTCTACTTCAACAACACAAACGCGACAATTTCCGGCAACACACAAATCTTCGTGATGACAAAGTGTTGGAATATGTACATTCACTTTTTTTGCAGCATCTAAAATGGTTTTCCCCTTTTCAATGGCTACTTTTTTATTATCTATGGTTAAATTTATTACTGACATAGCTTTCCTTTCTTTAGTTTTAGTAAATCATTTCTTCACGAAAATTCTTCACTATGGAAGAGAACGAATTATGAACGGATTGACCTAAACCACATTTCGAGGCTACTTTCATTGTTTCCGTTAACTTTAAAAGCTGATTCAGGTAAGAAATAGGTTTTTCGCCAAATTTAACAGCTTCAATACCTTTTAAGAGTTGCTGTGTTCCCACTCGACAAGGCGTACACTGTCCGCACGATTCTTCGGCAAAAAATTCTAAATAATCTTTGAGTACATTATACATCGAGCGCGAAGAATTAAATATCATCATCGATCCACCCGTTGGTACTCCTTCGAATCCTATAATTTTACTGCTAAACTGCTTTCTGGGAACACAATGTCCGGAGGCACCGCCGATTTGCACTGCTTTCGTATCGCCATTGCCAAATTCTTTTACAAATTCATCAACACCAATTCCGAGTTCCAGCTCATAAATGCCTGCTTTAGTTGTATCACCCGAAACAGAAAAAACCTTAGAACCCCGAGAATCGTTAGTTCCTAATTTTTTAAAAGGTTCAACACCAATTCGAATAATCATTGTGCAATAAACCAAAGTTTCTACATTATTAATTATTGTAGGTTTTCCATTGTATCCACTCTTTGTGGGATAAGGAGGTTTGTTTCGGGGTTCTCCACGCCTACCTTCCATCGATTCGAAAAGCGCGCTTTCTTCGCCGCAAATATAGGCTCCACTTCCAGAGAACATCTTTATATTGAAATCCAAACCTAATTTTTGAATATTCTTGTTGAACTTATCAATAAGTGGATTTAAATCTTTCAAAAGGAAATTATATTCATTACGCAAATAAATAAAACCCTCTTTAGCCCCAATGGCATAAGCACATATAGCCATGCCAACTAAAACTTTACTTGGAACAACATCGAGAATTTCGCGGTCTTTAAAAGTCCCCGGCTCTCCCTCATCCGCATTACAAATCACGTATTTAATATCGCTTTTCTCCTCTTTGGCTAATTTCCATTTTAAACCTGTTGGAAAACCGGCGCCACCTCTACCTTTGAGTCCGGAATTAATAATTTGCTCAATTATTTCATCGGGCTTCATAGCCAGCGCTTTTTTAACTACTTCGAGTGGATCGCAATTTGCGCAATCGAAAATGATATCTACTTTTTTTAACTGTTTTTGATTCATAGCCTAGTAATTTATAAGGTGTTTAGGATCAATTTCTCGAATAATTTCAACCGCCCGTTCAGGTGTAATTTGCGGATAAACAGTATCATTAATAATCATAACCGGACCTTTATGACACCAACCTAAACAATTACTTTCGATTAAAGTGAAATTTTTATCGCGAGTGGTTTCTCCAGATTTAATTTTGAGCAACTTTTCGATCGTTTGCACTATTTCTTGTTTGCCGGCCATTTTGCAGCTTATTGTTTTACAAACCCGAATAATATTTTTGCCCATGGGTTTCGTAAATAAATACGTGTAAAAAGTAGCCGTTCCATATACTTCTGCCGATGAAATGTCTAAGGCTTTGGCTATTTCTACCATCGCGTATTCAGAAAGGTAGTTTTCTTTAGCCACTACACCCTGCAAAATAGGCAATAAGCTATTGCGGGAATTCCCATGCTTTTTAACAAGTTCATCAACCAAATTTGTTGTTTCCACCATGACAATAATTTTATTGTTATTTATTTCACAAAGATATTGTTTTATTGTTATATAATTAACAATACTACTTTAGGAAACTAAAATTTAAATCTATTCTAAATAAGATTACCTTGTATTTATCTGTTTTTCTGTATTTTACAAAATCTATATTTTCTTATTTAGAAATATAAAGACCATATAAATAGCGATTTCGCAGCAATTATATGCTTGCTATTAATTTTTGAATATACTTGAAAATAAATGGTTTGAATTGTAAAATATCTTTGTAATTTTGCGCCCGCTAGTACAACAGCACCCCTGATTAATTTTAAAGTTAAATTAATTAGTAACAAGAACCTGAGTAATAGGCAAAACAAGCCAATTGAAAGGACAAGAGGACAAGGTAAATGATATGGTTAAGTTTATCTCGAATTAAGTCGCTGAAAATTTGGTTATTCTTGCTTTTGTTTCTATTTTTGCAGCCCATTTTAGGGATGGTTAGGTTCAACAAGTAAAATAATTGTAAATGAATACATTAAGTTACAAAACAAAGAGCGCAAATAAGCAAACTGTAGAAAAAGAATGGTTGCTTATTGATGCTGAAAATGAGATTTTAGGCCGATTGGCTTCTAAGGTTGCGAATATTTTACGCGGCAAAAACAAAGCGTTTTTCACTCCTCACGTTGATTGTGGTGATTATGTAGTGATTATCAATGCCGATAAAATTCGTTTGACCGGAAACAAATGGGAACAAAAAACCTATATTCACCACACAGGATATCCTGGTGGACAACGCAGCAAAACTGCCAACGAAGTTATGGCCAGCAAGCCCTATGCTATGGTAGAAAAAGCGGTAAAAGGTATGCTTCCTAAAAACAGATTAGGCGCTCAGCTATTCCGCAATTTGCATGTATATGCAGGAAACGAGCATCCACATGCCGGTCAAAATCCTAAAGCTATTAACTTAAATACAATCAAGTAATTATGGAAATCATCAATTCCTTAGGCAGAAGAAAAAAAGCCATAGCTCGTGTTTATCTAAAAGAGGGTACTGGCCAAATCACTGTTAATAAAAAAGATTTCAAAACGTATTTCCCAACGGGAATTTTGCAATTTGTTGCACAACAAGCTTTTGAATTATCTGATACTGTTGGAAAATACGATGTTGTTGCCAATTTAGATGGTGGCGGAATCAATGGACAAGCAGAAGCGCTACGTTTAGGTATTGCTCGTGCTTTAGTAAAAATTAATCCGGAAAACAAAACAGCTTTAAAGGTAAAAGGTTTAATGACACGTGACCCACGTATGGTTGAACGTAAAAAACCTGGTCAACCAAAAGCACGTAAGAAATTCCAGTTCAGCAAGCGTTAAACTATTTATAAATAATTGTTTAGTATCTAAATTAGTAAGACTTCTGCGAAGGCAGAGCTACTTATTAATTGCGTTATTAAAGAATGTAAACAAAAATTAAAAAATGGCAAAATTAGAATTTGATCAATTATTAGATGCCGGTGTGCATTTTGGTCACTTAAAAAGAAAATGGAATCCCAATATGGCTCCTTACATTTTTATGGAGCGTAACGGTATTCATATTATCGATCTTTACAAAACTCAGGCAAAACTTGAAGAAGCTGCTAATGCAATAAAACAAATTGCAAAATCAGGCAAGAAAATATTGTTTGTTGCAACAAAAAAACAAGCAAAAGAAATCGTTGCTGAAAAAATATCAGCAGTAAATATGCCTTATGTAACTGAGCGTTGGCCCGGCGGTATGTTAACCAACTTTGCAACTATACGCAAAGCGGTTAAGAAAATGGCTTCTATCGATAAAATGGAAACTACACCACAATACCAAAACCTTTCTAAACGTGAGCGTTTACAAATTTCGCGCGAACGTGCAAAACTAGAAAAAAACTTAGGTAGTATTTCTGATTTAAATCGCCTTCCCTCTGCCCTTTTTGTTGTAGATATTATCAAAGAAAAAATTGCTATTGCTGAGGCTCGCAAATTAAATATACCAACTTTTGCTATCGTAGATACAAATAGCGATCCTACTTTAGTTGACTTCCCAATTCCTGCCAATGATGATGCTTCTAAATCAATTGCACTAATCGTAGATGTAATGACAAAAGCCATTGAAGAAGGAATGATGGAAAGAAAACTGACTCGCGACAAAGAAGAGGAAGATACAAAAGAAGAAATGGAAGCTCAAAAAGCTCGTGCTTTAGCTGAAGATGATGATGACGATATAGAAACTGTAAAACGTCCTCGCAAACGCATCTCTAAGGTTAAAAGTGATGAAGATAAAGCTGAAAAATTTAAGAAGAAATAAAAACTGATAGAAAGATGGCAAATATTACTGCTGCTGAAGTAAATAAATTAAGAAAACAAACAGGTGCCGGCATGATGGATTGCAAAAAAGCACTTGTTGAAAGTGATGGCGATTTTGATAAAGCAATTGATTTATTGCGCAAAAAAGGTCAAAAAGTAGCCGCTAACCGTTCGGACCGCGATGCTGCAGAAGGTGTAGTTTTAGCTAAAGTAAACGATGAACGCACATTTGGAGCCGCTATTATGATTAATTGCGAAACTGATTTCGTTGCTAAAAACGATGACTTTGTTGCCTATGCACAAAGCGTTTTGGATTTAGCAATTGCCAATGGCGCAAAAACCAGCGAAGAAGTTTTAGCATTAAACTTAAACGGCGTTTCAGTTAAAGATAGTTTGGTTGATCAAATTGGGAAAATCGGTGAAAAAATCGAACTTGGAGGCTATGCTGTTTTAGAAGACGCATCCATGGCTGCATATATTCATCCGGGAAACCGAATTGCTACATTAGTATCTTTAAATAAAGTGGTTGATGGTATCGAAGAAATCGGAAAAGATATGGCTATGCAAGTTGCAGCTATGAATCCTATAGCTGTTGATCAATCGCTTGTAGATCAAGCTACTATAGATCACGAATTGGAACTTTTCCGTGATGTTACTCGTCAAGAAGGAAAACCTGAAGCTATGGTTGAAAAAATTGCCTTGGGTAAATTGAACAAATTCTTTAAAGAAAGCACCTTGTTGAACCAAGATTTCATTAAAGATTCTAAACAAAGCGTGCAGAATCACTTGAAAGGTTTCGATAAAGAATTAACCGTTACTAATTTCAAACGTTTTGCTTTGGCATAACACGAACACTAGGTATACTTATAAGAAAGCCATTTGTCAATTTTGACGGATGGCTTTTTTTTAGAGTTGAATTTCGATATGCTTTTGGATAACCTCAATCAGTTTAGCAGGAGAAAAGGGTTTGCTAATGTATTCGTTCATTCCAACGACAAAACATTTTTCAATATCCTCCTTAATCGTATTTGCTGAGAGTGCGATAATCAAAGAAGACTGAGCTTCTTGCTGCTTTTCATAAGCCCTTATTTTTATGGTTGCATCAAAACCATTCATCACCGGCATTTGAAGATCCATCAAAACGATTTTAAATTTCTCTTGTTGAAAACGTTCTACAGCTTCCAATCCGTTTTCTGCTATCTGAACCGGGAAACCTAATTTTTTTAAAGCAAAGAATGCTATTTTCTGATTGATTTTATTGTCTTCAACCAATAAAACCGGAACCTGCGAAGGCAATTGGATTTCAGGTTTTTCGATGATCTTTGAAGCCACTTCCAACTCCACACTAAACCAAAATGTACTTCCTTTATATTCAGCACTTTCGAAACCTATAGCGCCCCCTAAGTAAGAGATGGTTTTTTGTGCCATCGCCAATCCAATGCCCGTACCTTGATACCCTTTTGTGCTCGATGAATCACCCTGAGTAAAAGTGCTAAACAATTCTGATTGAAGCTCTTTTTTTATGCCCGAACCGGTATCTTTAACCGTAAATTTCAGTACCCGATTTTTTCCTTTAAGCTGTTCCGACTGAACAAACAGATGGACAAAACCCTTATTTGTAAATTTAATAGCATTACCAACAAGAATAGATAATAACAGCTTTAGTTTTTCCACGTCTCCAATAAACAGTTCAGGCAAACCTTGAGCAATAAAGATCTGTATATCAATCATTTTTGCTTTAGCTTGATCTAGAAATTTGGTATTTATCTGTTGAACCAACTCGCGGATATTAAAAATCTCATTGCGTAGCAGCCATTCTCCTTTATCTATAGACTCAAACAATAACATGGAATCAACCATTTCTAACAAAGCAGTTCCCGAATTATTGATATTCTCCACCAAATCAATGGCCTGATTATCTTTAAGTAAAGGTTTTAACAAAGCGCCACTACCCAAAATACCATGCAAAGGAGTGCGAATTTCGTGACTCAAATTTGCGAGGAAGACTTGCTTGCTTTTTACCCCAAGTAGCGCTTTTTCTTTTGCGCTTTCCAGCTCTTGTCTAAACTGCAACCTTTCGCTTAAATCAAAACAACAAACCATAACGCCTTCTACTTTGCCTTCTGTATCTTTCATAGGATACAAATAGGTATTTAAGAGCAGTTGTTCTTTTTCCTGACCTAACAAAATTTCTTTTCCTTGAACCGCTTTCCCCCGATCTATAACTTCTTTTTCTGTTTGCTCCAAAAGCGTTAAATAATTCCCAAGCTCTAAGTTTGCATTACTTAAACCCATAATATCCTCAACGGGCAGGTTAGCAAATGCAGCAAAAGACTGATTTGCATAGGTATATTCAAGCTTGTTGTTTTTGAAGTAGATTATAGCAGGCGACATTGCTAAAAAATCCTGAACTTGTTTTAGTGCAATCTTTAAAGTAGAAAACTGCTGATCACTATCAAGTTTATTTTTTAACCTTTTAATCTCTTTCTCTTTCAGGTTTAATTCGGCTTGCAACTGCTTAATTTTTGAGGCCGTTTCCTTTTCAATAGCAGAGCGCTTTCTCATTTCCTGAATAGACGAAGTTGATTCTATATAATCTTCTATATTTTTATTAAGCTCTGGCATAGTATATAAAACAAGCAAGCAGCAAGAATTAAGCCAAATAGAAGTAAGAATAGAAGAAGCTATATTTCAGATATTTGTAGATAAAGCAAAAAAAATATTTTCTCAAATAGGGATTTTTTCCAAAAATTAAACCGCGTGAATAGCCTTAAGAATACCTTCGACATCAAACCCACATAATTTATGCAATTCTTCCGGCTTACCTTGCTCTATAAATTGATCAGGTATACCAAGTGATTGCATTTGTGCCTTATAATTATTTTTCGATTTCAGCTCTGCTACAGCGCTTGCTAATCCACCGATTAAACTACCATCTTCTACGGTGATTACCCGCTTAAATTTTGCGAAAATGCCATGCACCAAATCCTCGTCCAACGGTTTAAGAAAACGCATATCATACAAAGCAATATTTTTCCCGCTCTCCTTAATGGCTTCCAAAGCAAAATTGCCCACATGCCCTAAACTTAGAATCGCTATTTCTTCCCCATCGCTAATCATACGGGCTTTGCCTAAGGGCAAAAGTTCCGGCTTATTTTTCCAGTCCTGCAAAACGCCTCTTCCACGGGGATAACGGATGGCAAAAGGACCTTGACTATACTGTTCGGCCGTATACATCAGGTTGCGCAATTCATTTTCATTCATTGGAGCAGAAACCACCATATTTGGGATGGCTCGTAAATAGGCAAAATCAAAAGCGCCATGATGTGTAGCACCATCTTCACCAACTAAACCGGCCCTATCGATGCAAAATACAACAGGTAATTTTTGCAGAGCAACATCATGTATAATCTGATCGTAAGCTCTTTGCAGAAACGTGGAATAAATAACACAAAAAGGTTTCATTCCAGCGGCTGCCAAGCCCGCCGAAAAAGTGAGTGCATGCTGTTCAGCTATTCCCACATCAAAAGCGCGGTGCGGCATTGCTTTGATAAGCATATTTAAAGATGAGCCGGTAGGCATAGCGGGCGTAATGCCCACAATTTTCTCATTCTGCTCAGCCAATTCAACCAGGGTTTCTCCAAATACATCTTGATATTTTGGCACTAAATCTGTTTTGGTTTTGGGTAGTAGCTCGCCGGTTTTTTTATCAAAATTGCTGGGTGCATGATAGGTTACCGGATCGCGCTCCGCCGTATTTAACCCTTTCCCTTTTTTTGTTATAATATGCAGTATTTTAGGTCCCGGAATCTCTTTTAAATCGTTTAAAATCCGAATTAAACGGATAATATTATGGCCATCTTCAGGGCCAAAATACCTGAAATTCAGCGATTCAAACAGATTGCTTTTACTCAATATCGAAACCTTAATTGCAGTCTCAACCTTCTGGAAAAACTGCTGTGCTTTACTAACATATTTATTTTTAGAGCCCAAAAGCCTCCAGATACGAGCTTTTATTCGATTATACGTTCTCGATGTTGATATATCGATGAGGTATTTATGCAAAGCCCCTCCGCCTTCATCAATCGAAATGCCATTATCATTTAAAATAACCAGCAAATTTGCATTAGAAACCCCTGCATTGTTCAATCCTTCAATAGCCATTCCTCCCGTCATAGCACCATCGCCAATTACCGCAATATGATGCCTATCCGATTCGCCTTTAAGTTGAGCGGCCACAGCCATCCCTAATGCTGCAGAAATTGAAGTAGAAGCATGCCCCACTCCAAAAGCATCGTATTCGCTCTCACTCATTTTAGGAAATCCGGAAATACCATTTAATTTACGGTTCGTTTTAAAGGCATCGCGCCTACCCGTTAAGATTTTATGTGGATAAGCCTGATGACCAACATCCCAAATAATTTTATCGTAAGGTGCCTGAAACACAAAATGCAAGGCAATACTCAATTCCACTACTCCCAAACTAGAAGCCAAATGCCCGGGATTACTAGATATTACATCAATTATATGTTCACGCAATTCGCCGGCAAGCTGATCCAAATCACCTAAATCGACCTTTTTAAGGTCTGTTGGACTGTTTATAGTCGACAGTATATTTTTTTTATTTTTCAATTGCAAATCGATAAGTCACAAAATTACTGAAGATTTTTGGTTTAATTCGTTTTCCAACGCATTTCAGTGTGTATAAAATAGATTCGACTTGCCAAAACTGATTTTAAGCGTGTGAAACGCGATAAATACGTATTTTTGCAAAAAAAACAATCCATTGAAAAAAGGCATCGCTATACTTGGGTCGACAGGTTCTATTGGGACACAGGCATTGCAGGTTATTCAGGCTTCACCTGAGCTCTTTTCAGTTGAACTTATCAGTGGAAATAACAATGCCCAACTTTTAATTGCACAAGCTAAACAGTTTTTACCGAAGTATATTGTTGTAACTGAAGAAAACGCATTTCAAAAAGTTAGTCGCGCACTATCAAATACTAAATTCCATATTGTATTTGGAGAAGAAAACCTGCTAAAGCTACTTGAAGCTTCGGAAATAGATACTGTTTTAAATGCTTTGGTAGGATTTTCGGGATTAATGCCTCTTATTCGCTCCATTCAACTTGAAAAACATATTTTACTTGCCAATAAAGAAAGCATAGCCATTGCAGGAGCCTATATTATGCCCTTGGCTAAAAAAAAGAACTGCACAATAATTCCCATCGATTCCGAGCATTCAGCAATTTTTCAATGCTTAGTTGGAGAAAGAAAAGCATCCATCGACAAGATTATTCTTACGGCGAGTGGAGGTCCATTTTTAAATTATTCAACCGAAGAATACCAAGCTATTAATCCGGAAGAAGCTTTAAATCATCCCGTATGGGACATGGGCAAAAAAGTAAGTGTTGATTCTGCAAGCCTTATGAACAAAGGACTAGAGATGATAGAAGCCCGCTGGCTTTTCGATTTAGAGCCCAATCAGATTGAGGTTATCATTCATCCTCAATCGGTTATTCACAGTCTTGTTCAATTTAAAGATGGCAACTTAAAAGCACAGCTCAGTCGACCCAATATGCTATTGCCTATTCAGTATGCTTTGCATTATCCGAATAGAGCAAACCAGTCTTTTTCCAATTTTTCATTCACCGATTTTCCTTCGCTCACTTTTCAGCACGCAGATCGCAAAAAATTTCGTAATCTTGCACTTGCATTTATCGCCATGGAAAAAGGAGGTAACTTGCCGGCCATTTTAAATGCAGCAAACGAAGTTGCTGTTCAAGCTTTTTTGAATAAAAAGTGGCCGTTTTACAGAATTCCCGAATTGGTTGAAGAAATAATGAGTTCTCAAACTTTTGTTTCAGAACCCGATTTGCAAACTTATTTTGAAACGACAAAAAAAAGCATCGCAGCTAGCGAAGCCTACATTAGAAAGCACACATAAAAAATGGATATTTTAATAAAAGTATTACAATTATTACTAAGTCTTTCGATCTTAGTAATTGTTCATGAATTTGGTCATTTTGCTGCAGCAAAAATTTTCAAAACCAAAGTAGAAAAATTTTATTTGTTTTTCAATCCCTGGTTCTCCCTTTTCAAATTTAAAAAAGGAGATACCGAATACGGTATTGGCTGGCTGCCTTTAGGTGGTTATGTTAAAATTGCCGGCATGATCGACGAATCGATGGATAAAGAACAAATGAGTCAAGAACCTCAGCCTTGGGAGTTTAGATCAAAGCCGGCTTGGCAACGACTCATTATTATGCTTGGTGGTGTAATTATGAATGTGGTATTGGCTATTTTGATATACATCGTAATGATGGCCTCATTTGGTGAAAAATATTTACCCACTTCTGCTGTAAAATATGGCATACAAGTAGATTCCTTAGGCATGGAAATGGGCTTGCAAAACGGCGACAAGATTTTAAGCATTGATGAAAATGAAGTCGAAAATTTCCTGAAAATACCGGCCTATATTATTATGGAGCAAGCCAAAACGGTACAAGTAGATCGTAACGGTCAGTTGCTCGATTTAGAAATTCCAAATGGATTTTTAGCCAAACTCATTAAATCAGAAAACCCCGGTTTTATATTGCCCCGTATGCCTGTTCATATCGGAGGTTTTGCAAAAAACTCAAAAGCGCTTGAAGCAGGCTTAAAATTAAACGACTGGATAATAGGTGTTAACGGTCAAAGAATTGCTTTTTTCGATCGCTATTCTTATTTTGCCGATACAGTAAAAGCTCATGTTTCCAATTCGGTAGAAATTCGTGTAAACCGCGATGGACAAGAACTTACTTATCAAGTTCCGGTAAACGATGAAGGAATGATAGGCATTAATGTAATTGCCGATCCCGAACAAGATTTTGAATGGAACAGTCAGAAATACAGTATTTTAGCTGCTATTCCTATGGGTTTTAAAAAAGCGAACGACGGAATTACAAATTACTTAAAACAACTCAAACTGCTATTTGCTCCTGATGTTCAGGCTTATAAATCGGTAGGCGGATTTATGCGTATAGGAAGTATTTTTCCTGCAACCTGGGATTGGGTTCGATTTTGGGAACTAACCGCATTTTTATCCATTATGCTTGCCGTTTTAAATATTCTCCCCATCCCCGCATTGGATGGCGGTCATGTTTTATTTTTGATCTATGAATTGATTGCACGACGGGCACCGAGTGATAAGTTTTTGGAGTATGCACAAATGGTAGGTATGTTTCTTTTATTCGCCTTGTTGATTTTAGCCAATGGCAACGACATCTATCATTATTTTATTAAATAATTTGCTTGAATAAATAAATTTGGAAACGACAAGCACAAAAAAAGTCTATTTTTTTTCAGATGCTCATCTGGGTATTCCTGATCATGCTTCTAGTTTACAGCGCGAACGCTTAATGGTTGAGTTTCTCGAGCATATCCGTAAAGATGCTTTAGCCATTTATTTGATGGGTGATTTATTCGATTTTTGGTTCGAATATAAAGCCGCTATTCCTAAAGGATACGCGCGCTTATTGGGCAAACTTGCCGAAATTACTGACTCCGGAATACCTATTTTCTTTTTTAGAGGCAACCACGATATTTGGGCTTTTGACTATTTACAAAAGGAGTTAAATATTCAGATTGAACGCAAGCCTATGATCAAAGAAATATTAGGAAAGCGCTTTTATCTGGCGCATGGCGATGGACTGGGAAAAGGCGATTATGGATATAAATTTCTGAAAAGTATTTTTGAATGCAAAATCAATCAATTTCTTTTCAGATGGATTCATCCTGATATTGGAATACGTGCAGGTCTGTTTTTTAGTCGACGAAACCGTTATGCCAATGAAATTTACGATCAAAAAACCAATTATATCAACCGTAAAGTCTCCTTATCAGAAACCCGACTTCCAAAATATGCCAAAGAAATTTTAGCAAGCGGCGAAAAAATTGATTATTTTGTGATGGGTCATTATCACCGAAAAGAAATCCTAAATTTGGATAATAATGCCAAATTTATTTTCCTTGGCGACTGGATAAGTTTGTTTTCGTATGGCGTTTTTGACGGAACAACTTTTAAGTTAGAAACCTTTAAATCAGCCAACTAAATATGCTGTTTTATCAATTGGATCAACTGGTCGGCCTGTAAAACGCCAGCTTGCCGAAACAATTGATTACCTTTTTTATACACAGCTAAGGTTGGCACATTTCTAACTTGCAATTTTTGCGCTATCGCCGGATTTTTATCTACGTCAATTTTCAAAATCCGCACTTGATCGCCTAAAGCATCTTTAACCTTCTTTAAAATAGGCGGCATCATTTTACAAGGTCCACACCATTCTGCCGAAAAATCAATTAACACAGGAATATCAGATTTGATGATTTCAAAAAAATTAGCCATAAATCATTAACTTTTATTTATAAATGCAATACTTTGACAAGCCACCAATGCAGCAGTTTCGGTGCGCAAGCGACTGCCCGATATAGAGACTAAATGCACTCCTGCGGCTTTGGCTTCTTCAATTTCTTTTTTACTAAACCCACCTTCAGGACCAATAAAAATAACAAGGTCTTCGTGCTCGGATACTACCTTTTCTATGCGATCTTCTTTGCTAGCCAAACACCAAGCAAGTAACTTTTTCGTGTTTTTATGCTCTTTTAAAACAGTACTAAACTTTTTAGGCTCATTGAGTTTTGGATGATAGGCTTTTAACGACTGTTTTACTGCAGCAGTAATTACTTTGTTCAAACGTTCTGTTTTAACACTATTACGCTCCGAATGTTCGCAGATTATTGGTGTAATTTCATCGATGCCAATTTCTGTTGCCTTTTCAAGAAACCATTCAAATCGTGTGGTATTTTTTGTGGGCGCTACTGCAATATGCAATTTATATTTTGGCTGATTGTAATTTTCAATTTTTTTAAGAAGCTGTAATTTACAATGTTTCGGATGATTATCGATAATCTTTGCATAAATCAAGTTGCCTTTTCCATCAGTCAGACAAACTTCATCGTCTAAATTTAAACGCAAAACGCGAACCGCATGCTTCGACTCTTCTTCGTTCAACTGATAAAAGTCGTCGTGTTCAATATCAGGAGTATAAAATAAATGCATGGCTATTCGTCGGGTGAATTTGGAATTTTTTCTTCACTATTTAAGCTGTCCATTACCTTTTGCTCGAAGGCTTGCTGAAGAGAGTCATCGCGTATGCTGTCGAGTTTCATATCCAAACGGATTTCCAAATCTTTAGCTTTTATTTTATTCAAAATGATAATTGCTTGATCATAGATCGAAGTTATTGCTTCTTCATTTTGCGAATAATACACTAAATTCTCCAAAAAATCATCTTTCGAAATTTTATATTTTTCAAACAGCAAAGGATAATAGACGTAATCCGAATCGTTATCGCCCCTTTTATTGTAAGGAATTTGATTCAGATAAGCCTCTATTAATTGTACTTCGCTTATGATTTCGGCCATTTTTTCTTCCGACAAAAGAATTTTGGGCTTATCCGGAAGATCCTCTTTTTTTCCTTTACAAGCAAAAAAGAACAGCGCCAGGCTTAAAACAGAAACCAAAAGACGAATTTTCATTTTCTTAGCATTTTAGTTGCAAAGGTAATTTTTTCCGCTTAAGAAATGCAAAGGCTAATTTCCGACGTCTGATAAAAACTTGATACGCATCAAGCGAATCTCTTCTTCAGAAAACTCATCTTCGCCCAATTCATCAAGGGCTTCCTGAAGAGAATCGGATTCGGCTTCAGAAAAATATTCTAAAATATCCTCTTGATGGTATTCGTCGATAGTTTCGTTGATATAATAAGTAAGGTCCAGTTTGGTTCCGGCTGAAACAATATGCTCAATCTCTGTTAAAAGCTCATCTACAGATAGCGATTTAGAATCGGCAATTACTTCCAAAGGTAATTTTTTGTCAATGCTTTTAATAATAAACACTTTCATCCCTGATTTGTTTACTACCGATTTTACAACCATATCCATAGGGCGTATAATCTCATTTTCTTCAACGTAGTTTTTGATAAGCTTAACAAAAGGCTCGCCATATTTTGCTGCTTTTCCGGCTCCTACTCCTGAAATATTCTTTAATTCCTCCAAATTCGTAGGGTATTGAATCGTCATATCCTCTAACGAAGGATCTTGAAAAATTACGAAAGGAGGCAAATTTTCTTTTTTAGAAATATCGCGACGCAAATCTTTTAACATATTGAATAGCATAGTGTCGAGCGCATCAGTCTTTGCTGATCCGGTACTATAATCATCTTCAATACTATCATAATCGTGATCCTTTGTAAGCATCACGGAATAAGGTTCTTCTAAGAAAGCCAAACCTGCCGGTGTTACTTTTAAGAGGCCATAATTTTCGATGTCTTTATGCAATAATCCACGGATAAGCATTTGACGAAATACAGCATGCCAATGCTTTACATCGTAATCCATACCTTGACCAAAAACTTCCAGTTTATCGTGTTTCGCATTTTTAATATCTGCATTCTGGTCGCCAACTAAAACATTAACCAAGTATTCGCGCTTAAACAATTGTTTAACTGCCAATACAGACTCCAGTGCCAGTAATATTTGTTCTTTACCTTCAAATTGTTCTTTAGGATTTAAGCAATTATCGCAGGCTCCACAGTTTTCTTGGGTATATTCTTCGCCAAAATAATGCAAAAGCTGACGATGCCGGCAAACCGAAGATTCTGCATAAGATATGGTCTCTTGCAAAAGTTGTTTAGCAATTTCCTGTTCGGCAACAGGTTTGTTTTTATTAAACTTTTCGAGTTTCTCGATATCTTGATAACTATAAAAAGTGATGCAGTTTCCTTCGCCATCGTCACGACCGGCCCGTCCGGTTTCCTGATAATAGCCTTCTATACTTTTAGGAATATCGTGATGAATAACATACCGAATATCAGGTTTGTCGATGCCCATTCCAAAAGCAATCGTAGCCACAATTACTTCTGCATCTTCCATCAGAAACATATCCTGATTTTTTTTGCGTGTAGCCGCATCAAGACCTGCATGATAAGGCAAGGCTTTGATACCGTTTACCTGGAGATTTTCTGCAATTTCTTCTACCTTTTTCCGGCTGAGGCAATAAACAATACCCGACTTTCCGGGCTGTGTTTTAATATAACGAATGATGTCTTTATTAACATCTTTGGTTTTTGGTCTTACTTCATAATACAAATTGGGTCTGTCGAATGATGACTTATAGACTGTTGCATCTTCGATACCCAGATTTTTCAAAATATCCTGTTGCACTTTGGGTGTAGCCGTTGCCGTAAGGGCAATTACAGGCACTTTATGTCCGATCGAATCAATTATTGGGCGTAAGCGTCGGTACTCCGGTCTAAAATCGTGGCCCCATTCCGAAATACAATGGGCTTCGTCAATGGCGTAAAAAGAAATATCAATTTGCTTTAAGAATTCCGCATTTTCTTCTTTGGTTAAGGATTCGGGTGCAACATAGAGGAGTTTTGTTTTTCCGTTGATCAGATCAGATTTTACAACGGCAAGCTCTGTTTTCGACAGCGAAGAGTTCATCACATGCGCTATCCCTTCATCGGCACCAAAATTCCGTATGGCATCTACCTGGTTTTTCATTAAAGCGATCAATGGAGAAACGATAATGGCTGTACCGGAATTGCTCAATGCGGGCAATTGATAGCACATCGATTTACCGCCTCCTGTAGGCATAATTACAAAAACATTTTCTCCATCTAGTAAGCTGTCTATAATAGCCTCTTGATTTCCTTTAAATGTATCGAAACCAAAAATTTTTTTTAATAACTCCGTAAGTGAATATTTATCCCTAACTAATGACATTATTCTTTTTTTTACTCAACAAAACACAACCCCCCAAAGGTTAAAATGCGTTTTATTAATGGTTGATTTTTGTTCTTTCAACAAATTGTTCAAAACAAATATAATAAAAATACATTGCAATTACAATAAAGAAATTTATCTTGTATTGCTTCGTAATTCCCTCAAAATGCGCGCGAAGATACAAATTTTTTTCTTTTTTTACAATTTAAAAAAACGTTAAAATACAAGCCGTTCAAATCAGCACTTTTTTGTTTAACTAATGATCATTCGCCAATTTTATGAAAAGAAAAAGCCTGGCTTCTAAAAAGAATTTATCTTTGTCTATCAAAAAGATTATTTTGAATAAAAACATCAATATAAAACAAACCGCTATACGCACAATTGAAGAGGAAGTTTTGGCCATTACAAGGCTGTCTTCCTTTATCGACGAGCAGTTTGAGCAAGCAGTGGAATGTATAGCCAAGTCAAATGGGCGACTAATTATAACAGGAATTGGCAAAAGCGCCAATATTGCAAATAAAATTGTATCTACCTTAAATTCGACCGGAACAGCCGCCGTTTTTATGCATGCTGCAGACGCAATTCATGGCGATTTAGGAATTATTCGGAAAAATGATATTGTACTTTGCATCTCAAAAAGTGGAGAATCGCCTGAAATAAAAGTTTTGATTCCGCTCATCAAAGGGTTTGGAAATACGCTAATCGGACTTGTAGGAAATACAGATTCTTACCTGGCCAAGCAATCGGATTATGTCTTAAATGCAAGTGTTGAGAAGGAAGCTTGCCCGAATAATCTGGCGCCAACTTCAAGTACTACGGCGCAATTGGTAATAGGAGATGCGCTGGCCGTATGTTTGTTAGAGCTTAATGGATTTAGCACCAGCGACTTTGCCAAACTCCATCCCGGAGGCACTTTAGGAAAACAATTGTACTTGCAAGCCAAAGATATTATTGTGCAAAACGAAAAACCACAGGTACAAATAAATGCATCCATTCAAACCGTTATAATCGAAATGACCTCGAAACGACTGGGAGCTACAGCTGTGCTTTCGGGAGAAAAATTGGTTGGTATTATCACCGATGGAGATTTGCGTAGAATGCTAAACAATAACCTGCAAATAAACCAACTCACTGCCGAACAAATTATGACAAAAAACCCAAAAAAAATTAGTGAAGACACCCTTTTGGTTGATGCTTTAAATATGATGCGAAGCAATAATATCACCCAATTACCTGTTTGTGACGACACGAATTATTTAGGTGTTTTGCATTTGCATGATATTTTAAAAGAAGGAATCTTATAATTGGAATCGAAAATGCTATTAAGAACAGAGAATATAATAAAAAAATACGGCAAAAGAACAGTTGTAAAAAACGTTAGCATCAGTGTTAAACAAGGTGAGATCGTTGGTTTGCTCGGACCAAATGGTGCCGGAAAAACGACTTCTTTTTATATGATTGTGGGCTTAATTAAACCCAACGAAGGCCACGTTTATTTAAACGATATGGAAATTACCAATGAGCCTATGTACAAAAGGGCTCAGCTAGGTATTGGCTATCTGGCTCAAGAAGCTTCTGTGTTTAGAAGTATGTCGGTAGAAGATAATATTGCCTCCGTTTTAGAGTTTACCAAATTAAACAAGAAAGAGCAGCACGAAAAACTAAACTCTCTTCTCGATGAGTTTGGTTTACAGCACATCAGAAAGAGCAAAGGCATTCAATTGTCGGGCGGCGAACGAAGGAGAACAGAAATTGCACGCGCTTTAGCTATGGATCCTAATTTTATTTTGCTTGATGAACCTTTTGCCGGTGTCGATCCAATTGCAGTTGAAGATATTCAGGCGATTGTTTCTAAACTTCGCGAAAAAAATATTGGGATTTTAATTACCGATCACAATGTACATGAAACATTAAAGATAACAGATCGCGCTTATTTATTGTTCGAAGGTTCAGTATTAAAAACAGGAACTGCTGAAGAGCTTGCTGCCGATCCGCATGTACGCAAAGTTTATTTAGGGGCTAATTTTGAATTAAGAAAATAAGGCAAACCCTGTCGCTGCTAAACCTTTACTTTTTCTTTTCTGTACGACCAAACCATAAGCATTATCGCTATCAGCAATAAAAAAATAGCCATTCCAAAAGTCAACGTAAATCCAAAAAGTTCATAAAACAAAACGCCAATTAATGGGGCAAATAATGCTCTTACTCCGGTAAGCGATAAATGCACAGCTTGTAAATCGCCGGCTTCTTCATCTTTACCAAAATAAGAAGATCCAATATACCAAACCAAGGACATGGTAGCCGCAAATATACTATGGAATAAAATATAGAAAAGCAGCATAAAATAGAGCTTAATATTCAATATTTCCACATAAAACGGAAAATATTCCGTTAATGCCAGGAAAAACAAAAACAGCATCATAGCGCCAAAAGTGAGGGCAGCAAACTTGCGCGGATCTATTTTTCCTAACAATCGTCCAAAAAAAGGCAATAATAGAATAGCAATAATATTGTAGCTGTTTTTATAGAAGGCAATGCTCGAATAATTTAAGCCCAATGCCCTATCAAAATAAATGGTAATAACTGCAACTGTCGACATAAATGCAAATCCATAAAGCATAAATCCTATCTCAAAATGCAAATAGGGCTTATTCGATTTCATCAATAACCACATATCTTTCCAGGAACTCTGAACCGATTGTAAAAAGGTTTTTTTCAGCTCTGCCTTCTCAACAGGCTGATAATCAATTTTCGACAACAAAAAAACGGAAACAATTCCGATAACCGCGATAAAAGGAAAAACCGAAGTATAGGCATATTGATTCCAATCGAGCAACAAACCATAGGCAAAGGTTACAACAAGCATTACAATCTTATTTATAGAAGTTGCCGAACTGTATAGTTTGCTGAAGTTTTCGTTTCGATAAGCACTTTTCAAAAACAAATTGATATTGGGTAACACAATGGGTGCGGCCAGGAAATACATAAAAAAGATAGCCAAAAACAGCAAATGATAGTGGCTGTCGCCCCGAAGTGCCAACTCATTTTTCGGAAAAAAGAATAAAAGCAATAGCGGCAGGCGCGTTACAAGCGCTGTTATTCGTAAAAGCTTTTTTTTGCTTTTAATCCGTCGTAAAAACTCATTAATAAAAATAAGACCGGTGTATACTACCACACTAAACTGAAACAAAATGCCCAGTTCAAAATTACTTCCTTTTAAACTCTTGATAAAAACAAATTCATTTAAAGCAAGTACGCCAAGAACAATACCCTCCAGAATACTGTAGAGCATATGCAAGCGGAATGCACTTTTTTCTCTGGGATTTAAATGGTTTGTCTTTAATAGCTCCATCATTCATTTTTGCGCGTGCAAATATACTTTAGTTTTCTCGATCTATTATCCAAATAATCAGCTCTATTTGTTGTTTATAAAATCTATTAATCATGACTAATCGCATTTTATAAAAATGGTTTAACTTTGCCAAATTCCTTATAAAGACTTAAACCTGAATTTTATGTCGAACGCTAAGAATTTTGCACTGATTGGAGCAGCCGGTTATATAGCACCCCGCCATATGGCCGCTATTCAAGAAACCAATAATCATTTGGTTGCTGCTTTAGATAAATTTGACAGTGTAGGCATTATCGATCGCTTTTTTCCTGAAGCCAGCTTTTTTACGGAACCCGAACGATTCGATCGGCATTTAGATAAGTTACGCCGACTCAATCAAGGACAAGAAGTAGATTATGTAAGTATTTGCACGCCAAATTATTTGCACGATTCGCATATTCGTTTGGCCTTAAGAAATAATGCGCATGCTATTTGCGAGAAACCCATTGTTTTGAATCCATGGAATGTTGATGCGCTTCAAATCATCGAGCAAGAATCGCAAAAAAACATTTATACCATTTTGCAATTGCGCTTGCACCCTTCGGTAATCGCATTAAAAAAGAATATCGAAAAAGGGCCAAAAGATAAAATATACGATATCGATTTAAGTTATATCACAGCACGCGGCAAATGGTATGATATCAGTTGGAAAGGCGATCTTTCCAAATCAGGAGGAATTACAACAAATATTGGGATTCATCTTTTTGATATGCTTTCTTTTGTTTTTGGAAAAGTAAAAAAGAGCGATGTACATCTCTTGCAAAACAATAAAGCTGCTGGATATCTCGAATTAGAACAGGCACGCGTACGTTGGTTTTTGAGCATCGATGGCAATGATATTCCAAAAACACGCAAAGAGCAAGGCCAAAACACCTATCGTTCCATACTTATGGAAGGCGAAGAGTTTGAATTTAGCGGTGGCTTTTCCGACTTACATACCCTTAGTTATCAGGATATTCTTAAAGGAAATGGATTTCGAATTGAAGAAGCCCGACAAAGTATCGAAATGGTTCATGCCATTCGAAATGCAAAAACGATTGGCTTAAAAGGTGATTTTCATCCACTTCTAAAAACAATTTCTTACTTCTAAAAACGCAATAATAAATTGGGATATACGATAACATACAATTGGTACGCGGTTTATGTGCGATCGAGAGCCGAAAAAGCGGTTTACGACAGCTTTATTGATCAAGGTTTTGAAGCTTTTTTACCTTTAGAACGCAAACTGAGGAAATGGAGCGATCGGAAAAAATGGGTGGATGTACCCTATATCAATTCCTATGTATTTGTTAAATCGAGCGAAAAAGAATATTTCGATGTGCTCAATACCTTCCACGTAGTTCGCTACGTTACTTTCGAAGGCAAAGCCGCCATAATTCCGGAATGGCAGATTGACGCGATGCGAAAAATTGTAAACTCGAAAGAAACTTTCCATTTTAGTAGTCATCACTTCCAAAAAGGCGAAAAAATTGTAATTGATTCAGGTGCATTGGTCGGTTATAAAGGTGAAGTGATTCACGATAGCGACGGAAAGAAAAAAGTGCTGATTCGAATTGAGCAAATTGGTTATTCTCTGGTTGTGGAAATGGACATTTTGGAGGTGAAAAAGGTGAAATCTTAAACCAAAAATCCACTACTTTTGCAGAAAAAAAAGATGAAACTTCAAATTGGCTTAAAGGCCGAATTCGAAATTATTGTTAGTCCAAAAGATACCGCTTCTCAATATGGTTCCGGTAACCTCGAAGTTTTTGCAACGCCCGCTATGATTGCCTTGATGGAAAAAACAGCCATGATGTGTATTTCGGCGTATTTAGAAAAAGGTCAAAACAGCGTAGGAACCCAAGTCAATGTAAAACACATGAAAGCAACTCCACTGGGCGAGGCTGTGCTCTGTATTGCAGAACTTATCGAAATTGATCGCTCAAAACTGACTTTTAATGTAGAAGCTTTCGACAACGAAGGAATGATAGGACAAGGCATTCACAAGCGTTTTCTAATCAACGAAGAAGAATTTATGGCGAAATTATACCGCTAAAACTAAAAAATACGAATGATTGATTTTACAAAATTCACGCTGAGCAACGGCTTAACTTTACTTGTTCATAAAGACGAATCAACACCAATTGTGGCGGTTAATGTATTGTATAAAGTAGGCTCAAGAAATGAATCGCCCGACAAAACAGGATTTGCACATTTATTCGAACATTTAATGTTTGGAGGCTCTGAAAATATTCCAAGTTTTGATCAACCGCTCGAGAAAGCAGGTGGCGAAAACAATGCATTTACCAATAACGATATTACAAACTATTATATCACCCTTCCGAAAGAAAATATCGAAACGGCTTTTTGGTTAGAATCGGACCGGATGTTAAATCTAGGGTTTTCGATGAAAAGCCTTGATGTACAACGCCAGGTTGTTATCGAAGAATTTAAACAATCCTATTTAAATCAGCCTTACGGCGATGTGTGGTTATTATTAAAGCCTCTTGCGTATAAACATCATCCTTATCAATGGAATACGATTGGAAAAGAAATTAAACATATCGAAGAAGCAAAAATGGCCGATGTAAAAGCCTTTTACAAAAAATATTACAATCCAACGAATGCCATATTGGTTGTTGCCGGAAATATTGAAGCGGATGAAATATTAGCCTTGACAGAAAAATGGTTTGGTGGAATTCCGGCCGGAGAGCCAATTCACGATCACTTTATTCAAGAACCCGAACAAACAGAAGCCCGATTTAAAGAGGTTTTTCGCGATGTTCCCATCGATTCGCTCTATAAAGTGTATCCTATGGCTGCTCGTGGCACAAAGGATTATTATTTGGCCGACCTGCTTTCGGATATTTTATCCAACGGAAATTCGTCGAGGCTGTACCGAAAACTCATCAAAGAGGAAGGTGTTTTTTCAGAATTGGATGCCTATATCAGCGGCGATTTTGATCCGGGCCTCTTTGTTTTTAGCGGAAAACCTTCTGAGGGCTATACTTTAGAAGAGGCAGACAAAAGATTGGAACAGGAACTCGATTTGATTAAAAATGAATTAATTTCAGATTTTGAACTGCAAAAAGTAAAAAACAAATTGGAAGCAACGCACATTTTTAGCGAAACCAATGTGCTAAATAATGCCATTAATTTGGCAATCGCCGAAAGTCTGGGTGATGCGAATACCATAAACACCGAAAAAGAAATTTATGCTAAAATCAGTGCCAAAGAAATAGGCCAAATAGCGCAAACTATTTTCCGAACCGAAAAATCATCCACTTTATATTACAGATCAAAGCAAAAAAAAGATGCCGCTAAATAGAACCTCAGCTCCAGAAATACAGAAAATAACAGAAATTGCTTTACCCAAAATTGAGCAGTCGCATTTGACTAACGAAATACCTATATATTCTATAAATGTTGGCAATCAGGATGTTGTAAAGATTCAATTGGTTTTTAAAGCGGGCATTTGGTTTCAATCACAAGCACTGGAAGCCTATTTTACCAGTCAGATGCTGGACGAAGGAAGCAAAAACTATTCGGCCGCAGAAATTGCATTAAAACTCGACGATTATGGCGCTTTTGTACATAAAAAAACAAATCGCGATAACGCTTGTATCGATATCTTTACTTTAAGTAAACACTTAGAATCTGTTCTAACAGTGGTTGCCGATATGCTTAAGAATCCAATATTTGAAGAGGCTGAATTAAATCGTCTGCGAGATCAAGAAAAACATGAGTTTATTGTTCGCAATCAAAAAGTTAAACACATTGCACAAAAACAATTTGCTCCCTTACTTTTTGGGAAGAAACATCCTTATGGATCGTCAGCAACAGTAAACCATTATGATGCTATTTCAACAGATTTATTAAAACAATTTCATCAAAAGCATTACAACACAAAAAGTTGTCGGATTTTTATTTCAGGAAAAGTAAATAAAACGACTCTACAGATTGTTGATCAGTATTTTGGACAAGAAAACTGGGGTTCTGATAAAGTCGTCGAGATTTTTCCGACAACAGTAAACTCAAATCCTGAATTGAAACATTATATTCCAAAAGAAAAAGTGCTACAATCGGCCATCCGAATGGGTAACAGAAGCATCAAAAGAAATCACCCGGATTATTTTGCGCTTAGTGTTGTAACTACTTTATTTGGTGGTTATTTCGGCTCACGTTTAATGAGTAACATTCGCGAAGACAAGGGCTATACTTACGGGATTTATGCAGGAATTTATCCTCAATTGCACGACAGCTCCTTTATGATTAGCAGCGAAGTTGGTGCAGATGTGGCTCAAAAGGCAGTCGGCGAAATTCGATTTGAGCTCAAACGATTAAGAACAGAAAGGGTTAAGGAAGAAGAATTAAGCCTGGTTAAAAATTATATGTCAGGAACTTTTCTTCGTGCTTTAAACGGCCCCTTTGCCTTAGGGGAAGTCATAAAATCGCTCATCGAAAACGATTTACCCGAAGATTATTATCAACACTATTTAAATAAAATACATCAAGTAAGCAGCGAAGATGTCAGAAACATTGCCAATCAATACCTGCACGAAGATCAAATGTACGAATTGATTGTTGGAAAGAAGTAAATCTTAATCCCAGAATTCTTTGGTATTGATTGCTTTATCGGAGGGGAATCCCTATTTTTGTCGGCAGTTTTTTTACGAACAAAATCATTAAATACACCAGAAAAAATACTAAAATTATCGATTATGTTAAGAGATAAAAAAATATTTGACCTTATTGCAAAAGAAAAAGAGCGCCAAATGAACGGTTTGGAATTGATTGCATCAGAAAACTTTGTTAGTGAAGAAGTTATGCAAGCAATGGGCTCTGTTTTAACCAACAAATATGCCGAAGGATATCCCGGAAAAAGATATTATGGAGGTTGCGAAATAGTAGATCAAACGGAGCAAATAGCCATCGATCGCGCCAAAGAATTATTTGCATGCGAGTATGCCAATGTGCAACCCCACTCAGGAGCTCAGGCAAATATGGCCGTTATGTTAGCCTGCCTTAAGCCGGGCGATACTTTTATGGGTCTTGATCTTTCGCATGGCGGACACCTTTCGCACGGAAGCGCAGTTAATTCATCAGGAATTCTTTACAACGCCATTTCTTACGAAGTAAAAGAAGAAACCGGCGAAGTGGATTACGAAATGATGGAAGCACGTGCTTTGGAAAACAAGCCAAAATTAATTATTGCTGGTGCTTCTGCCTATTCTCGCGATTGGGATTATGAGCGTATGCGCGAGATTGCCGATAAAATTGGTGCTATTTTAATGGCAGATATTTCTCATCCTTCCGGATTAATTGCCAAAGGGCTCTTAAACGATCCTATTCCGTATTGCCATATTGTTACTACAACTACACATAAAACCTTACGTGGCCCACGAGGTGGTTTGATTTTGATGGGCGAAGATTTTGAAAATCCTTGGGGATTAAAAACACCAAAAGGAGAAATCAAAATGATGTCGGCACTATTAAATTCTGCTGTATTCCCCGGTATTCAAGGCGGTCCGTTAGAGCATGTTATTGCAGCTAAAGCCGTTGCTTTTGGCGAAGCTTTAAGCGATAATTATATGAGCTATATCCTTCAGGTTCAGAAAAATGCTGAAGCTATGGCTGAAGCTTTTATTGAAAAAGGCTATCACGTAATTTCGGATGGAACCGACAATCATTTAATGCTGATTGATTTGCGTTCTAAATTCCCTGAAATCACAGGAAAAGTAGTAGAAAATACTTTGGTAAAAGCAGATATTACGGTCAATAAAAACATGGTTCCTTTCGATAGCCGTTCGCCATTCCAAACTTCCGGATTGCGCGTTGGAACACCCGCAATCACTACACGAGGCTTAAAAGAAGAGCATATGCCTCTTATCGTGGATTTAATCGACGAGGTGATTTCGAATGTTGAAAGCGAAGAAGTGATTGAAAGCGTTAAAAAACGCGTGAATACCTTAATGAAAGATTTCCCTTTATTTAAGTGGTAAGCTTTATAGGAGTATGGGTTTGACTCAAAGTCAAGCCCTTACTTATTTAAAGTGAGGGTTTGGCATAAAGTCAAGCCCTCACTCATTTTAGGAAAGAAATAATTCGGAAAGATTCCCTACTTTTAGCCCCGTTAAATTAAAAACCAAACCAATATGTCAAAAAACCTATTTTCCCTTTTTTTATTGAGCATTCTACTCCCAATCAGTCTTAAAGCGCAAGATGATACTAAAGCAATTATTAAAAATCTATACGATAATGCTTTAACAAATAAACAAGCTTACAATCAACTTGGATTGCTTTGCGAAAAAGCGCCGGGGCGATTAATCGGTACACCCAACTCGTTTATTGCTGTTGATTTAATGAAAAAATACCTTGAAGATTTAGGTGCTGACACGGTGTTTTTACAAGCCTTCTCCTCTCCTGCCTGGATTTGTCATTCTGCATCGGCAACATTACTTATGGACGGTAAAAAAATCCCATTAAAAATCGATGCATTAGGACCATCCGGTTCAACTTCAAAGAAAGGAGTAAGCGCTGAAATTATTGAAGTAATGAGTCTGGATGAAGTTAAAGCACTGGGGCGAGAAAAAATTGAAGGCAAGATTGTTTTCTATAATCGGCCAATGAATCCAAGCTATTTCAACACTTTTCGAGCCTATTCAGAGGCGGTAGATCAACGCGTTTGGGGACCGGATATTGCCAGAGAAATGGGAGCTGTTGCCTCAATAACCCGTTCGGTAAATAGTAACCTCGATGATTATCCCCATACAGGCAGTTGCCATTTTAAAGATGAAAAAATCCCGGCTATTGCAGTTTCAACAAATGATGCCGAACGATTAAGTCAAGCATTAAAAACAAACCCGCATTTAAAAGTAAATATTAAAGTAGATGCGGAGGATATCGTAACCCATACCTTCAATATTATCGCCGATTTAAAAGGCCATGAAAAACCAAATGAATACCTTGTGGTTGGCGGGCATTTGGATGCATGGCACAATACACAAGGCGCTCATGATGATGGTGTTGGATGTTTACAATCGACTGAAGTTTTGCGTTTGTTTAAAGAAACAGGACTAAAAAACAAAAGAAGCTTGCGAATTATTTTATATATGGATGAGGAATTGTATCAGTCGGGCGGAAAAGCCTACGCCAACTATTCCAAAGAGCATCATATCCACAATTATTTTGCTTTAGAATCGGATGCCGGAGGATTTACTCCACGAGGATTTACCACAGATGCATCTGCATTGAACCTGGAGAAAATCAAAGCATTTCTCCCTTTATTGGAGCCTTATGGAATTCAATTTATTAATGCCGGCGGCGGTGGTGTGGATATTGGTCCATTAAAAGAAACAGGAGTTACACTTTCGGGCTATCGATCCGATTGGCAACGTTATTTTGATATGCATCATAGTCCAAACGACAGTTTCGATAAAATTAATTTTAGAGAGATGCAATTGGGCAGTGCTGCAATGACCAGCTTAATTTATTTAATCGATCAAAACGATTTGGGGCAATAAAAAAAGCTGGAGAAATCCAGCTTTAAATCTAATCATACGATGACTTTTGTTTTATTCATACGATGACTTGATGTCATCGTAGGACTACTAAAATGATAAAATTATTCTTGTTCCCCAAGGAATCTTTCCGATTCGATGGCGGCCATACATCCTGAACCAGCAGCTGTAATCGCCTGACGGTATACCGTATCCTGAATATCACCCGCTGCAAAAACACCCGGAACACTTGTTTTTGTGCTTCCTGGAACAGTTTTTACATAACCCGCTTCATCTAAGTCTAACTGTCCTTTAAACAAGCTACTATTGGGTTTATGCCCAATAGCGACAAAAAAGCCTGAAATATTAATCGTTTTTTCTTCTCCGGTTTTATTATTCAATAAAATTGCTCCGGTTACCGCTTTATTGAATCCTGTTTTTGTTCCAATAATCTCTTTGGTATTGTGATTCCACAAGATTTCAATTTTCGGATTATTCATCACACGATGTTGCATCGCTTTGGAAGCACGCAATTCATCACGACGAACAATCATATATACTTTATTTACCATATTGGCCAAATAAGAAGCTTCTTCGCAAGCGGTATCACCCCCTCCTACAACGGCCACATCTAATCCTTTGTAGAAAAATCCGTCGCAAGTTGCACAAGCAGAAACACCTCCACCGTTATATTCTTTCTCTGACTCAAGACCTAACCACATAGCTGAAGCACCCGTAGCAATAATTACAGTTTCGGCCACAATGGTTTTTCCATCATCTGCTTTACAAGTAAACGGACGCTGAGAAAAATCGACTTCCGTAATTTCTCCCCAACGCACATCAGAGCCAAATCGCTTGGCTTGACGTTGCATATCTTCCATCATTTTAGGGCCTTCTGCACCATCAGGATATCCGGGGAAATTATCAACTTCTGTAGTTATGGTCAACTGTCCGCCAGGTTGCATCCCCTGATACATTACGGGATGTAAATCTGCTCTTGCTGCATAAATTGCTGCGGTATAACCGGCAGGACCTGAACCAATAATAAGGCTTTTTACATGTTCAACTGAATCACTCATTTTATATTGTTTTTTTAGATTTTTATCTTTGGCCTTGTGTTACTCAAAAATTATTCCAGACGAAATTATTGCAAAAATAGAGTTATTATCAGACTGAATCCAGACAATTCTATAATAAAACTGACAAAATGGCGAAACCTTTAGATTTTAATACTGATTTATATAAGATTGAGAAAAAAATAATCGCAAAATTCCAAATAAAACACAATTCAGATATGAGCATTTACTATCCGTTTATAAATTATAAAAACTGACTAAATCTGCAATTCCTATATCCTCCATTTTTGGTTTTAGAATATACTTGCTGCAAAGGTGGCATGTATATTCAGGATGAAGCGTATAAGCGGTAAATTGATAGCCCATATCTTCTGAAGAATAGCGCAGTCGAAAATCGGTATAATATTTTTTAAGCGCAAACGAATTCAGCGACATACTAATCCCCTTGCCTATGGCTTTCATATAGCTTTCTTTAAGCGTCCATAATTGATAGAAATAATCGATTTGTTTTTCTTCTTCTGTAAAAGCAAACAAATCGGCCAGTTCTTCTTTTGTAAAAAAGCGTTTGGCTACTTTTAGGCGATTACCCTTATTTCTCTCAATATCAATACCAACCTGGCAATCAGAAAAAGCAGCAAGCACAAAATCACCGGAATGGGAAATATTAAAATGAGCTTTGGGATACGCTTTTAAAAAAGGTTTTTCGTGTTCGTTATAACCAAAATCAAGAGTGAAGGGATCAACTTTTAATTCAATAGCATAAAACCGGCGCACCATTAAATGTCCGATTAAACTCCGCTGTTGATCTGCTGCATATCGAAAACCTTCAATCTTCGACAGCAACTTTAGCGGCAAAAGCGGCTTAATATTTTGATAAAAAGCCTCAAATTCAGCTTTATCCACTAAATGATATGAAAATACGCGAAGCATATAGGATTAGCTTATTTATTTTTAATCGATGTGATGCTTGTGTAAAAGCTATAGCACAGAGATACACAAAGAAAACACAAAGTTGCTCAAAGATAAATTAATTTTCAATCTCCATTTTAGAAAATCTTGGGAAAACGTTGCGGATTAACTTCATTCATCATATTGTAAATGGTCTCAAAAACATCTTCGGCATTTGGATTTGAAAAATAATCGCCATCTGTACTGTATGCAGCACGATGATCTTTGGCCGTTAAGGTTCTGGGTTCAGCATCCAAAGAAAAATAACCGCTCTGTTCTTCCAGCACTTTTTGCATCATAAATGCAGTAGCCCCTCCGGGAACATCTTCATCAAAAAAGAGTACTTTATTGGTTTTATTTAAAGAACGACCAATAATGCCCGAACGATCAAAAGGCAATAAAGTTTGAACATCAATCAACTCAACATCAATACCATAGGATGCTAATTGTTCAACGGCATCTTCTGCAATCCGAACACAAGAACCATAGGTTACCAAAGTAATGTCTCTGCCTTGTTTTAAAACTTCAGGCTTGCCCAAGGCCACTCTGTATTCACCTATATTAGATGGCCGGCGCTCTTTTAAACGATAACCATTTAGGGGTTCGATAACCAAAGCAGGCTCGTCAGAGGCCAATAAAGTATTGTAAAAACCGGCAGCTTGCGTCATATTTCGAGGAACACAAACCTGCATTCCGCGTATCGAATTGATAACCATACTCAAAGGTGATCCGGAATGCCAGATTCCTTCTAAACGGTGACCGCGTGTACTGATAATAATGGGTGCTTTTTGACCTCCTTTTGTACGATAAAGCATAGTTGCAATATCATCGCTCATCACCTGTAAACCATAAAGTAAATAATCGAAATACTGAATCTCAGCAATAGGTCGTAAGCCACGAATGGCCATGCCTAAACCCTGGCCAATAATCGTTGCTTCGCGAATTCCTGTATCAAAAATACGATGTTCGCCATATTTTTCTTGAAGGCCTTCATAAGTTTGATTTACACCTCCAATTTTACCCACATCTTCGCCAAAAGCAACGACCAAGGGGTTGTTTTGATAAATATAATCCCAATTATCGCGTAAAATTTCACGACCGGGAACCCATTTTGCATCATTATCGTATTGAGCAGGACTATCTTTTACTAAGGTTGCTGCATCGCTTGTTTGACTATACAAAAACGAATTGTAACGTTCTGCATTTTCCGCCATTTGCTTTTCGAGCCACAGCCTAATATTTGCTTTAAGCGAATGCTCAGGATCGCTACACTTATCGCATACCAGCCGCAAAATTTTTCGTGCAGAGGAGATAATGTCTTTGCGAAGAGGCTCTCCCAAAATCGCAAGGTCTTTTTTAATTTTATCGATATGAGGCGTTTTACTGCAGTGGCAAGTGGCAATATTTGCCACCTCCAAAAAAGCATCACGCTCCTTTTTAATTGGATTTAAATAGGATTTATAGGCTGTTTTTTTCGCCTCTTTAGCCCGATTTTTCGCTTGATTTTCAAGCTCATCGAGTTCAGCGGCGCTAGCCAGCTCTTGATCTAAAATCCACATGCGCATACGAGATATCCCATCATACTCATTTTCCCACTGCAAACGCTCTTGTGATTTATAGCGTTCGTGCGAACCGGAAGTGGAATGCCCTTGAGGCTGAGTTACTTCGGTAATATGAAATAATACAGGATTGTGTTCTTTTCGGCAATGGTCGATACCTTCTTTGTAAATTTCGACCAAATGCACATAATCCCAAGCTTTCGCTTTTAATATTTTAAAGCCTTTTCCCTTATCGTTATTTTCAAAACCACTTAGAACTTCCGAAATATTTTGTTTTGTGGTTTGGTATTTATTTGGAACCGAAATTCCCCACCCATCGTCCCAAACCGAAATGGCCAAAGGAACTTGCAAAACTCCTGCGGCATTAATTGTTTCCCAAAAATGACCTTCAGAAGTTGAAGAATCGCCTATAGTACCAAAGGCAACCTCATTTCCTTTGTTTGAAAAGTGGGTATACTTATGCAAAGCCTTATTTTGCTTGAATAATTTGGAAGTCAGAGCTAAACCTAATAATCGCGGCATCTGGCCTGCTGTAGGCGAAATATCGGCACTGGAATTTTTCTGTTCCATCAGATTTTTCCAATTCCCGTTGACATCAAGACTCCGAGTGGCAAAGTGATTATTCATCAATCGACCGCCATTAGAAGGACTGTTTTCAAGATTGGTATCGCCATACAACTGGGCAAAAAACTCTTCGGCTTCCATCATTCCTGCCGCCAACATAAAAGTCTGATCGCGGTAATAACCCGAGCGCCAATCGCCTTTTTTAAACACCTTGGCCATAGCGAGTTGCGGAATCTCTTTTCCATCTCCAAAAATGCCAAATTTGGCTTTTCCGGTGAGTACTTCGCGGCGACCCAATAAGCTTAATTGCCGACTAAGGTTGGCAATATAGTAATCGTTTAAAACTTCTGATTTATAATCGTTTGTCTGTGTTTTTGTCTTTTTCGTCATTTATACTCATTCTAAATAAGTGCTGCAAAAGTACAGAAAATAATCAATATTAAATAGCGTGTGCTCGTTTCATTTAGCTATACTTCTGTAAAGCCATCCTTAATCTGCAACACTTTTACTTTGTCCAAATGCCAGTGTTCGACGACATCGTTAACAAAAGAATTCCGAACACAAAGGATCCACTTTTTATCTGGAATTTGAATTAATTCTCCAAAAATGGGGCCCCACAAATGCCCTTCAATGTCTAGCTTTCCGATTTCATCTAAAACAATCCAATCATTCTGATTCACTGCCTGTTTTAATATTGTTTTGCCTTTTTCTATCGTCGATGGATTAAAATAAAAACCTTTTAATTTGATCCAATTTTTCCAGCAATCCCGCTGAGCAAAAGGCATTTTTTTAAGGGTAGAAACATCGACTAACTCAAAAGCCGAGCGTGTGTTATTATCCCAAAAGCCAGGAGCAACAATACCTCCCACACTTTTACCGCTTTCTTTGAGTTGCTGCACCAATTCGATGCATCGTTTTGTTTTGCCTTCGCCTTGGGCGCCTGATAAAATATATACTTGAGTAGCGTTCATTAACGATAGCCTTTAATTAATTGTGATGCCAATTTGGGTAAACCAATGCCCGCCTTTTCTGCAAGTGTAATCATATTGGAGCGATAAGCTTGCTTTTCAGCATTCGGATCAATATAATAAACGGGCACCTTAGCAGCCACATAGTCGATCAAGCCTGCAGCCGGATATACAAGCAGTGAAGTACCGACAACAATCAACAAATCGGCTTGTCGAATACGGCTTGCTGCCTGAGGAAAAGTGTTAACCGATTCGCCAAACCAAACAATATGAGGACGCAACTGAGATCCTTTTGGACAGGTATCTCCTTTTTTTAATTCCCAATGTTTGAGTTCCACCACCAAATTTTCATCTACGGTACTCCTCGCCTTTTTTAACTCGCCATGCAAATGTAAAACGTTAGATGAGCCGGCCCTTTCGTGCAAATCATCAACATTCTGTGTAATGATTTCCACATCAAAATATTTTTCAAGATCCACAAGGGCATGATGACCGGCATTAGGCTCCACTTCGAAAAGTTGTTTTCGTCGAATATTATAAAATTCGAGTACCAATTCCATATTATTACGCCAGGCAATCGGACTTGCTACCTCTTCTATCCGGTAATTACGCCATAAGCCATTGGCATCACGAAAAGTGGATATTCCACTTTCAGCACTTATTCCGGCACCACTTAAAACAACTAGCTTTTTCATTCGATGAAATTTGATTAAATCAGGCCTATTCTATATTATATATTAGGACTATCGGTTTCATTTTTTTGATTTTCTGCCAAATATCCAATATTTGGTATTACACAACATAATTTATTGTTTTGAAATATGTCAAGTTGATATTTTATGATTTTTTCTTTTATTTTATTTTAGCGGTTTTCTTTTCCTGCAAAAAATTTTCTGGTGAAATAATGTCCTCGCCACTTTCTTCTTCTAATTCTTTTCTTGCGTTACCTGCGATTTTTCCACCAATTCGTGCTGCCTTTCTGTTTTGGATAAATCCTTTTGCATCTTTTGCTCTTGCAACTTTCGTTGTTGAGGCTTCACCAAGCATTGAAAAAATTAATTCAAGGTCAGTCATGTGGTCACGAAGATTTTGTCTTTTCAACCCTTTTACTTCTTTGTATTGTGAAGGAGTTAGTCCAAAAGTCGCTTTGGATATTTCTGCTGTTAAAATTGCATATTCTATTCTTTCTTTTACACCTCGCTTTTTCCATTCGTCAGTTAATTCATCTCGGATTGCGATACTTCGCATTCGTTTCTCAATCCATTCATCGGAATATCCTTTTGTCTTATAAATCTCTCTTGTCCTTTTTGACGCTAATTCAGGGTTTTCTATTTCTTCCAATCTTTCATAACCCACTTTTGCTAACCATCGTTTAAATGGTTCTGCTTTTGGTGATGGTATTGATTGAATTATTCGCAAAAGTATTTCTGTATCAGCGATTTCCGTTTCGCGCATTTTCCCGTCTTTTGCTTTCATTTTCAACTGTCGACAATTTGTCGACAGTTCAATTCCAATTTCCCTTTCTCTTTTTTTTAGCCTGTACCAGTAATCCCTTGGTTTAGCGCTTTCAGTTAAAATCTCAATAATATCAACGATTGCGAAATACCACTTTTCTTCTATTTTGTCCCAATAAGTCCGGACTTGCTGGCTTTGAAATAATTTTATGTTTGACATTCTGATAGCTGTATAATGATATTAACAAAGATAAAGAAATGCTGATGAGTAAACTCTAATATTTTTTGTGGGAATTTTCTTTGTTATTAATTTTGGTGCGTTTTATTTCTCTTGCACCTTCTTTTTGAACTATTAAGAAATCCTTAATAGTTGCTTTTTCCTCCAGCTCTCCCTCTTCAAAAATGCTTTTTAAGTGTATATTGGTATTTGGCACAGATGTTTGAAACAGCCCAATCATAAGCTTTTGCGTTAACTAAACGATTTCGCTCTGAAAACGAACATCTGTTTTTGTTTCTCCGCTTTCGGTTTGATAGATTATTATTTGTGAAGTATCCTCTTGCATATTATTCTATCTCAATATTATCAATTTTTTTCATCAATCTGTCAGTTTCCGATAGGGAATAGCTTTTCATCAAAAGCAAAGATAAAAATTTACTAAAGTATTTCAAATCAAAAAAATACAGCCTAAATCTAATAAAACCAGCTAATTATTTGAGCAAATATTCAAATTATTATCTAAGGATATTTAAAGAAAAATTGTATTTTTAGCTTATCTTTATTTAGATTGAATATAAATTAGTTATTTTGCAGTAGAGTTTTTTATCCGAGTTACCATACTCAAGCAACAAATCTATTTTGTTAATAATAAAACACATATGGAAACAAATGAAGTTTTAAAGAAATTACCTCAACACTTAATGGATCTGATTATTGAGCAACCCTATAAAAAGTACACAGCTCAAGACCAGGCCATTTGGCGTTATGTAATGCGACAAAACTCCCATTATCTACCCAAAGTGGCTTATGGTTCTTACTTAAATGGATTAAAGCAAACCGGAATTAGTATTGATACGATTCCACATATGTATGGGATGAATAGAATACTTCGCGAAATTGGATGGGCTGCCGTTGCTGTGGATGGTTTTATACCGCCATCTGCTTTTATGGAATTTCAGGCCTATAATGTATTGGTAATCGCCGCTGATATCCGTCCGATAGATCAGATTGGCTATTCTCCGGCTCCCGATATTATTCACGAAGCAGCTGGTCATGCTCCCATAATTGCAGATCCTGAATATGCTAAATACCTGAAAAATATTGGTTTTATTGGTTCAAAAGCTTTTTCGTCGGCCTTGGATCATAAACTCTTTGAGGCCATCCGATTACTGTCCATTTTAAAAGCCAATCCCTATTCTACACAAGAAAGCATTGCCGATGCAGAAAAAGAAATTGAGGATTTGGAGCGAAAATTTGACGAATCTTCGGAAATGAATCGATTAAGAAACCTGCATTGGTGGACTGTAGAATATGGATTAATTGGCGATATTAATAAACCCGAAATATATGGCGCCGGTTTATTATCCTCCATCCACGAAAGTGTTAATTGCTTAAATCGAAACATTAAAAAACATCCCTATACGGTAAAAGCTGCTGATTTTAGCTTTGATATTACGCGTCAGCAGCCTCAACTTTTTGTCACCCCCGATTTTAAAACGCTCGACAATGTTCTGGATGAGTTTTCGCAATCATTGGCGTATAAAAGAGGAGGACTCTATGGCGTTAAACAAGCAATCCGGTCGGAAAATGTAGCCACACTGGTTTACAGTTCGGGCTTGCAAATTAGTGGTGTTTTTACTGAAGTTATAGCACATAAAAATACGCCTGCTTATATCAAATCAAGAGGGAAAACAAATTTATGCGTGAATAACAAGGAAATCGACGGGCATTCTGTTGAAATGCATAAAGATGGATTTGGATCGCCCTGTGGTTTACTGAAAAATCAAAACAAATCCATCGAAGATTTTACGCCCGCGGAGCTGAAGAAACTGGGGATAATCGAAGGGAAAAGCGTTGAGTTAGAATTTGAATCTGGAGTGTCTGTTAGAGGTGTACTTCAAAAAATTGAAAAGAAGAATGGCAAAATAATCTTACTCACATTTTCTGATTGTTTAGTCGCCTTTCAGAACCAAATCCTATTTCAACCCGACTGGGGCATATACGATATGGCTGTTGGCGATAAAATTATTTCTGCCTATTCGGGAGCAGCAGATGCCAAAGCGTATGGATTTCGATTTCCTAAATTTAAAGACAAAACCATCCCAATTGAGCATGGCATAAAAGCGCAAAAACTTCATCAAATGTATGCCCTGGTTCGAAAAGTAAGAGAGCAACATCTGAACGAGAGCGATTTAAACACTGTTTGGAAAGAAGTAGAAACAAACTATCCGAGCGAATGGCTTATTCAGATTGAATTGTTAGAAATTCTAAATCCAAACAACGATGTGTATGCCTCCATAGTAAAAAACTTAACAAAATTAAAAGCAAAAAAAGAGCTTAAGAAACTCATCGACGACGGACTTAAGCTTTTGCAAAATAACAAGGAGTTTATCGAAAACAAAAAAACTGTTCGGTAGCTCATTAAAAATATCAGATAAAAAACAATAAGCTTATGCCACATTATCGACAAATGGGAAAAATACCTCGAAAAAGACATATCCAATTCCGGAAGCCGAATGGCGAATTGTATGCTGAGGAGTTGGTTTCTACCGAAGGTTTTTCGGCTGATTACTCATTGGTTTATCACCATTATCCACCAACACGCGTGCTTAAAATCGATAAATCTTTTTCTGTTGCCCCCGAAATAGCCATTAGTAAAAACCTGCAGCACAGAAGTTTTCTGGGATTTAACCTTAAGCCGGA